>DASQAL010000018.1:0-8309 GCA_035635775.1 Candidatus Acidiferrum sp. | reverse complement strand
GCGGACCGGCTGCTGCCGACCCGCGCCGACTTCCGGCGGTAACCCCTCACCCTGCCCTCTCCCCAGAGGGGAGAGGGAGAAGGCTCAGTGGCCGCCGTGGAAGAAGGGGAGGTGGAACACCATGAAGTAGCCGTTGGCGGTCAGGACGACGCCCACCACGGCCAGGATGAGGCTGAAGGAGAAGATCAGGCCCGAGCGGGCCAGGATGGACACCGACGCCATCACGATCGCGATCTGGAGCAGCGCTTCCGCGACCAGGAAGTAAGGGTCGCGAGTCTGGAAGCCGTCGCGCACGGCCTCCAGCTTCTTGGCGTCCTTCTCGATGTCCTTCTTCTCCGCGTTGTAGCGCTTCTCTTCCTCGTCGAGCTTCTTGAGCAGCGCCTCGTGCTTCTCGCGCGCGGCCGCGGAGGCGCGATCGGCCAGGTCCGCCTCCAGCCGCATCTTCTGCGCGCGATAGAGGTGCTCGCGGATGACCTTGGCCTGGTAGAAAGCCCACTGGTCGGAGGACTGCTGCTGAGCCAGCAGCATCTCCTTCATGGCGTGGTTGCCGCCGAGGGCCGCGATGGCCAGGGCCACCGCGTAGATGGCCGTGACCAGCGCGACCCGGCGACTGAAGGAATTCGCGGCGTGCTCGTGCAGCTCGTCGGGCTTGGGCAGCTCGACTTCCGCCATGCGCTAGTTGCTGGACCGGCCCCGCGTGATCTCGTCCTTCATGGCCGAGCGGCCCGCCTCGAAGGCGGAGGTCAGCCGCTGCGCCTGCTCCTCGAAGTACTCGCGGCCCTTGTCGAAGAGGTCCTCGGCGCGATCCTGCGCCTGCCCCGCCACGTCCTGGGCGCGCTTGAAGAGGTCGCCGCTGTGCTCGGCCAGCAGCTCGCGCGTCTCGCGCCCCGTCTTGGGCGTGAGCAGGACGGCCGCCGCCGCGCCCGCGATGGCGCCGAGGAAGAACCACCCGAGATAACCCGCCGCGTCGCTTCCGCGCTCATCCGCCATGGTCTTCTCCTTGGCAGTTTCGCCGATCAGTGGTGTCGCTCCTTGAGCCGGTGGAGGAAGACTTCGACTCCCCGCTTCACCCCGGCCGCCATCCCCGCGTACTGCCCGATGCGCGTGAGCCCCGCCACCGCGCCGGCCACCCGCGCCGCCTGCACCGAGATGTCCTCGACGCGGTCCACGATCCCGCCGATCCGCTGGAGGTTGTCGTTGGCATTGCGCGAGAGCTTCTGCAGCTCGCCGGTCAGGTTCTCGAGCTCGCTCGCCATCGGGCGGATCTCGCGCTCCACCTGGGCGAGCACGCTCTCCGCGCGGAGCGCCGTCTTCTTGATCGAGAGCAGAGTGGACATCAGCACGATCGTGAGCGCCACGACGCAGGCGAGAATGACACCGACCGCGAGGGGGGTCATCGGGATTGGAGTATGGCAGGGGGCATTGTGCAAGTCAATGAAAGAGGCCGAGAAGCGCCCGCATTCATTGACTTTCCGGGACGGCGGCCCCTATACTTCACCAGCAGAGGTCCCGCCATGCCGCTCCACGATCGCTTCGACGAGCTCCGACGACGCAACGAGGCAGCCGAGCTCGCGGGCGGCCCTGAACGCATCGCCCGGCAGCACAAGGCGGGGAAGAAGACGGCGCGCGAGCGCATCGAGCTGCTGCTCGACAAGGGCTCGTTCAACGAGATGGACCGCCTGGTCGTCCACCAGAGCCGGGACTTCGGCATGGACGAGCAGCGCATCCCGGGCGACGGGGTGGTCACCGGCGCAGGTCGCATCCACGGCCGGTCGGTCTTCGTCTACGCCCAGGACTTCACGGTCTTCGGCGGCTCGCTCTCGGAGGCCTACGCGCGGAAGATCTGCAAGATCATGGACCTCGCCATGAAGACGGGCACCCCGATCATCGGCCTCAACGACTCGGGCGGCGCGCGGATCCAGGAGGGCGTGGTCTCGCTGGCCGGCTACGCCGACATCTTCCTGCGCAACACCCTGGCCTCCGGGGTGGTGCCCCAGATCTCGGCCATCATGGGGCCGTGCGCGGGCGGCGCGGTCTACTCGCCGGCCATCACCGACTTCGTGTTCATGGTCAAGAACAGCTCCTACATGTTCGTGACCGGGCCCGACGTGATCCGGGCGGTGACCCACGAGGAGGTCTCGTTCGAGGATCTGGGCGGCGCCGCCACCCACGGCTCCACCTCGGGGGTGGCCCACTTCGCGGCCGAGAACGAGGAGGAGTGCCTCGCCCTCATCCGCGAGCTGCTCACCTTCCTGCCCCAGAATAACGCGGAGGACCCGCCGGTTCGGCCCACGCTCGACCCGGTGGACCGGGTGGACGAGGAGCTCCAGACGGTGGTGCCGGAGCAGCCGAACCGGCCCTACGACATCAAGGACATCGTGCGGCCGGTGCTCGACGACCGGTACTTCTTCGAGGTCCAGGCCGACTTCGCGCCGAACCTGGTCATCGGCTTCGGGCGGCTCGGGGGCCGGCCGGTGGGGATCGTGGCCAACCAGCCCGCGCACCTGGCCGGCTGCCTCGACATCAACGCCTCGGTCAAGGGCGCACGCTTCGTGCGCTTCTGCGACTGTTTCAACATCCCGATCGTGACCTTCGAGGACGTGCCCGGCTTCCTGCCCGGCACCGCCCAGGAGTTCGGCGGCATCATCAAGCACGGGGCCAAGCTGCTGTTCGCCTTCTGCGAGGCCACGGTGCCGAAGCTCACCGTGATCACCCGCAAGGCCTACGGGGGCGCCTACTGCGTGATGTCGTCCAAGCACATCCGCGGCGACGCCAACTTCGCGTTCCCCACCGCCGAGATCGCGGTGATGGGCCCCGACGGGGCGGTGAACATCCTGTACCGCCGCGAGATGGACGGGGCGCCGGACCCCGCCGCCCTCAAGGACGAGAAGGTGCGCGAGTACCGCGAGAAGTTCGCCAACCCGTACGCGGCGGCGGAGCGCGGCTACATCGACGAGGTGATCGAGCCGCGCGACACGCGGCGGCGGCTCATCCAGTCCCTCGAGGTCCTGCACACCAAGCGCGACAGCAACCCGCCCAAGAAGCACGGGAATATCCCCCTATGATTTGGCCCCTATGACCCCGGAAGAGCAGGCGCGCTTCGAGCAGGCCCGCCGCGAGTGGGAGGAGCGCACCCTCAAGCCCTCGCTGGCCCGGGCCGCCGAGCGCCCGGGCCCCTTTGCGGATTCGAGCGGCGCGCCGGTGGAGCGCCTGCACACGCCTGCCGATACCGCGGCGATGGACTACGTGCGGGACCTGGGCTTCCCGGGCGAGTTCCCGTACACGCGCGGGGTGCAGCCCACGATGTACCGCGGGCGGCTCTGGACGATGCGCCAGTACGCGGGCTTCGGCTCGGCGACCGAGACCAACCAGCGCTTCCGCTATCTCCTCGAGCAGGGGCAGAGCGGGCTCAGCGTGGCGTTCGACCTGCCGACCCAGATGGGCTACGACGCCGACCACGAGGTGGCTCGCAGCGAGGTGGGCAAGGTCGGCGTGGCCATCTCGAGCGTGGAGGACATGGCCGCGCTGTTCGAAGCCATCCCGCTGGATCGGGCCTCGACCTCGATGACGATCAACTCCACCGCGTCCATCCTGCTCTGCCTCTACATGGCGGTGGGGGAGCGGCAGGGCGTGCCGTCGGAGCGGCTCTCGGGCACGGTCCAGAACGACATCCTCAAGGAGTACATCGCCCGCGGCACCTACGTGTACCCGCCCGGGCCCTCGATGCGGCTCATCACCGACACCTTCGCGTTCTGCCGCGAGCGGGTCCCGCGCTGGAACACGATCTCGATCTCGGGCTATCACCTGCGGGAGGCCGGCTCCACCGCCGCCCAGGAGGTGGCCTTCACGCTCGCCAACGGCATCGCCTACGTGATAGCCGCGCAGGAGGCGGGACTCAAAGTCGACGAGTTCGCGCCGCAGCTCTCGTTCTTCTTCAACGCCCACAACAACCTCCTCGAGGAAGTGGGGAAGTTCCGGGCCGCCCGGCGGCTGTGGGCCCGCATCATGAAGGACCGCTTCGACGCGCGCGACCCGCGCTCGCTGATGCTCCGCTTCCACGCCCAGACCGCGGGCAGCATGCTCACCGCCCAGCAGCCCGAGAACAACATCGTGCGGGTGGCGGTGCAGGCCCTGGCCGCGGTCCTGGGCGGCTGCCAGTCGCTGCACACCAACTCGATGGACGAGGCCCTGTCCCTGCCCAGCGAGGCGGCGGTGCGCACCGCGCTCCGCACCCAGCAGGTCCTGGCCCACGAGTCCGGCGTGGCCGACATCGTGGATCCGCTCGGCGGCTCGTACTCGATCGAGCGGATCACCCGGCGGCTCGAGGAAGAGGCCGAGACCTACATCGCCAAGATCGACGGCCTGGGCGGGTCGGTGCACGCCATCCCGTTCATGCAGCGCGAGATCCAGGAGGCGGCCTACCGCTATCAGCAGGAGGTGGAAGCCAAGCAGCGCGTGGTGGTCGGCGTGAACGAGTTCGTCATGGACGAGCCGCCGCCCGCCAACCTCTTCCAGGTGGACGCCGCGGTGGGCCAGGCCCTGGCCGAGCGCCTCGCGGTCCTGCGCCGCACGCGTGACGGCTCCGCCGCCGCCCGCGCGCTCGAGGCGGTGGATCGGGCCGCGCGGGGCCGCGACAACCTGCTGCCCCATATTCTGACCGCGGTGCGCGCGCAGGTGACGCTCGGCGAGATCTGCGACACCCTGAGAAAGGTCTTCGGTGTTCATCAACCGTCCGTCGTGTTCTAGCAGGCCCCTCACCCTGCCCTCTCCCCCCAGGGGAGAGGGTTCGAGAAGGGGTTCCAGGCTCCCTCTCCCCTCAGGGGAGAGGGCTGGGGTGAGGGGTGGTGTGGCTCTCCTCATCGCACTGCTCTTGCTCGTCGCGCCGCCGGCGGGGGCAGGCACCGCGGACCAGGTCGGCGCGACCTTCGGCCTCCTGATCCAGGACGTGGTCGGCGCCTTCCCGCCCGCGGAGGGCCTGGTGGTCGCGGCGGAGGGCGCCCGGCTCTTCATCGATCTCACCGCGAAGAGCGGGGTGCAGCCGGGGCAGGAGTACTCGGTGTTCCGCAAGGGCGAGGCCTTCCGGCATCCCATCAACGGACGACCCCTGGGCCGCTACGAGGACGTCCTCGGCTACGCTCAGATCATCCGCCTGCATCCGCAGTATTCCGAGGCGGTCTTCGTGCCCGCCGACGGCAAGGCGGCGCCCGAGCCCGAGGACGGGGTGCGCATCACCAAGGGCCGGATCCGCGTCGCGGTGGCGCCGGCCACCGACCTCACCAAGACCAACGCGGACCTGCGGCGGGTGCCGTTCATGCTCGCCCACGCGCTCGAGCAGACGAAGCGGTTCCAGGTCGCCGACCCCTCCGCGGTGCAGGAGCACCTCCTCAGCCAGAAGACGCGCAGCGAGGAGCTGCTGGTGAGTCCGGGCAAGGCCAAGGCCTCCGGCAAGATCCTGGAGGTCTCGGGCTGGCTGGTCCCGATGCTGATCGAGCGCCGGGGGGTCACCTACCTGGACATCACCTGGATCTCCGCGGTGACCGGCACGGCGCTGTTCTCCCGGCGGGCGGCCCTGACCCGCTCCGAGAACGCGGCCGAGCAGCGGTTCCCCTGGGAGCCGGTTCCCACCGACTGACCGGCGCCCGAGGCGAGGGCGGATAAGAGGGAGGTTTCTGGTATGCTGTTGGGCGTCATGATGACCTATCGACGCGGGCAGTGGCTTGTTCTGGCCGGCTTCATCGTGATCGCGGTCTCGGGCTGCGGTGGTCGAGGCTGGCGCGAGTACCTCGGGCTGGCGACCCCGAGCGATCCCTCGGTGGCCATCCGCAGCGCCGAGCCCAGGTGGCTCCTGATCAAGAATCCCCGCTGCTGCGACATCCCGAGCGAGCCGGAATACACCTGGGTCGAGGAGGACAAGCTCCCGACGACCGTGAAGTCCTTCGTATTCGGCCAGTCCACCCTGATCGCGCCGCCCGAAGTCGTGGCCAAGTACGGGGCGCCCCCCGGGGGCGGGCGCATCAGCGCGCGGCAGGGTGGGGCCTACAAGGTGGAGAACGTGGTGCCGACGATCCCGACGAGCCGCAGCGCGGCGGCGGCGGCGGTGTCGAACACGACCCGCACCGACGCGCCCAGCCGCGTCGCGGCCCAGTCCGCGACCCGCGGCTACGTCGTGTTCGTGGACACCTCCCGCGTCATCATCGACCTCGCGGCAAGCGACGGGGTCAAGCTCGGCACCGGCGTGAGCGTCCGCCGCGACAAGGTCGCCATCGTCCACCCCATCACCGGCGAGCTGCTCGGCGAGCTCGACGAGGAGGTGGCCTCGGGGCGGGTGGTGGAGGTCCGCGACAAGTTCTCGGTGGTCGAGGTGCAGAAGGCCGCCGCGGGGGTGCAGGTTCAGGTCAAGGACCGGGTGGTGCTCCGGTAGCCGGCGCCTCCGCCCCTCTTCGGTGAACGCGCCCACTCCGCTCGAAGCTCTATTAAAGGATCGCGTCGCGGTCGCGATCGGCGCCGAGCTCGCCGCCATCGAGGCTGCCATCGGGCGCCAGATCGCGTCGCCCGTCGCGCTGATCCACGAGATGGGCGAGTTCATCGCGGGGGCGGGAGGCAAGCGGCTGCGCCCGATCCTCCTCCTCATCGCGGCCCGCCTGGCCGGCTATCAGGGGCTGCGCGCCGTCCGGATGGGCTGCGTCGTCGAGCTGCTGCACACCGCCACCCTGATCCACGACGACGTGGTGGACCAGGCGCCGCTGCGTCGCGGGCGGCCGTCCGCCAACGCCCGCTGGGGAGACGATGCCTCGATCTTGGTGGGCGATCACCTCTACTCGAAGTCCTTCGCCCTGATGGTGGAGGACGGCGACCCCCGCGTCCTCGAGACGCTCGCCCGCGCGACCGTTTCCATGACCGAGGCCGAGGTGTTCCAGCTGGAGCGCAAGCGCAGCGGCACCACCGGTGAGGCCGACTACCTCCGGATCATCACCCAGAAGACCGCGTCGTTCATGTCCGCCTGCTGCCGCATCGGCGCGCTCCTGGGGCGGGCCAGCCCGGAGCAGGTGGAGGGCCTGACGCGCTACGGGCTCGACATCGGGATCGCCTTCCAGATCAGCGACGACTCGCTCGACTTCGTCGCGGACCAGGCGCGGCTCGGGAAGGCGGTCGGCGCCGACCTGAAGGAAGGCAAGCGCACGCTGCCCCTGATCGCCACCATCGAGCGGGCGGGGCCGACCGACCGAGACCGGATCCACACCATGCTCAAGCAGCCCGCGCTCACCCCCGAGGAGATCGAGGAGATCCGCCGGCTCGTGGTCAAGCACGCGGGCGTGGAGTACGCGCTCGAGCGGGCCCACGAGTACGCTCAGAGCGCGAAGGACGCGCTCCGGCCCTTCCCGAGCTCGGAGGACAAGGAGACGCTGGTCCTGGTCGCGGATTTCGTCGTCGATCGCGACCGCTGAGCCAAGATTCCCCCTCTCCCCTCCGGGGAGAGGGCAGGGTGAGGGGGATCCTCATGCCGGGCCTGATCACCCTCACCACCGACTTCGGGCTGCGTGACCCCTTGGTGGGGATCATGAAGGGGGTGCTGCTGTCCATCTGCCCGTCGGCCCGGCTGGTTGATCTCACCCACGAGGTCCCTCCCCAGGACATCCTCGCGGGGGGCCTCGCCCTGGAGGCGGCCACTCCGTTCTTCCCCCCGGGGACCGTGCACCTGGCCGTCGTGGACCCAGGCGTCGGGAGCGCGCGGCGGGCCATCGCGGTCCGCGCGGGCGGGTACTACCTCGTCGGGCCGGACAACGGCCTGTTCACCTTCGCGCTCGAGGGTGCCGGCTGGACGGCGGTGTCAGTCACCGCTCCGGAGTACCGCCTGGCCGAGGTCAGCCGAACCTTTCACGGCCGCGATGTCTTCGCGCCCGCCGCCGCCTATCTGGCCGCGGGCGTCCCGCTCGAGCGCCTCGGCCCGGCGGTGTCCGATCCGGAGCGCCTCCGCCGCCCCGGCTGCCGTCTGGAGGGGGGCGAGCTGGTGGGCGAAGTACTCGCCGCCGACCGCTTCGGCAACCTGATCACCTCGATCCCGGCCGCGCGGCTCGCGGAGATCCCCGGGCCCGGCGGGGTGGCGCTGGAGGTGGCGGGGCGTCGCCTGCGCGGGCCGGTGGGCGCCTACGCCGAGGGCGGGGATGGGGAGCCGGCGGTCATCGTCGGCTCGACGGGCCGGCTGGAGATCTTCGTGAGAGCCGGCAGCGCGCGGGACAATCTGGGCGCGGGCCGCGGCGCGATCGTTCGCGTGAGGCGGGCCGAGTGAGGCGGCCCCTCACGAGCTGGCG
>DASQAL010000017.1:0-10799 GCA_035635775.1 Candidatus Acidiferrum sp. | reverse complement strand
GAGGGTCTCTTTCCCGGCGACGCGGAGGTTCGGTTCAGAACGCCTTACGAGATGCACGATCCGGCAGCGTTACGGCAATTGCTCTTCGCGGCAGGGTTTCGGGAAGAGCGAATCGAGAGGAAGCGGATTCAGATAGACGGGGTCAGTGCCCGAACGATCGCCCTTGGGCAGATTCGCGGAACCCCGCGCTCGCTATTGATTGAGAAGCGGGGCGCGTCGCTGGACGATGTGGTCGAAAAGGTAGCCGCGGCATTGGCGAGAACGGGTGGTGCTGACCCATGGCGAGGTCCGGCGAACGCGGTGGTCATCGAGGCGCGCGCAGGTGCATAGCGCCCGCCGCTCGGCCGCTCAACGGCGGCGGGAGACGTATGTGTGGTGAGGCGGCTCTTTTTAGTGCGTCATTGCGAATCAACCGGGCAGGCCGCGTCTGCGCCACTGACCGCCGTCGGACAAACCCAGGCCATGCACCTGGCCGACCACCTGGAACCACTGGGGGTGGATCTGCTCGTTTCGAGTCCCTACATCCGTGCCCAGCAGTCTGTTGCCCCGCTTGCCCAGCGGCTGGGCCTCGCGGTCGAGACCGATGCGCGTCTGGCAGAGCGCGTGCTCTCCACTGAGCCGGTGGCGCATTGGCGCGAGGCGATCCAACAGGCTTTTGTGGATCTCGATCTGGCGTGGCCCGGTGGGGAATCAAGTCGCACCGCAATGGCACGCGGGCGTTCGGCGATTGATGTGCTCCTCGCCCGACCGGAACGCGCCTCGGTCGTGGTGACGCACGGGAACCTGATGACGCTGATCCTCCGCTCTTTCGAGGCCCAGTTTGGTTTTCAGACCTGGGAGCGTCTATCCAACCCGGATGTCTACTGTCTCGCGGTGCAAGAGGAACGCGTCGAGATTTCCCATACCTGGCTCGGGGCGCGCTGCTGAACGCGTCCCTGAGCCCCGCCGGCCGCCTCATATTCCGGCATCCGGGGAAATTCGGGCCCGTGTAAGACTGGATCTGCAACCCAGGGACCAGGCACCATCACGCGTCCGCGAAGTCCGCTCCAGCCAGACCCCCCGGCCACTCCGGCCGGACCATCCACCGAGGCCTACACGACCAGGAGGGAATATGAACTGGTTCATGACCGCGCTCAAGAACTACGCCGTCTTCTCTGGACGCTCGCGTCGCAGCGAATACTGGTACTTCGGGCTGTTCTATCTGATCTTCTACGCGGTATGCGCCATCGTGGATGGGATCACCGGATCCTTGGACCGCGCGTCGGGCATTGGCATTTTCACCGGCATCTTGGCGCTCGCGTTGTTGATCCCTTCGCTTTCCGTGAGCGTCCGAAGGCTTCACGATACCGGTCGTAGCGGCTGGTGGCTCCTCATCGGACTCATCCCGCTAGTTGGTGTGATCATCCTTCTCGTGTTCTTCGCTCAGGATAGCGAAGCCGGAGCAAACCGCTTTGGCGCGAATCCAAAGGCAGCCGCACCTGGCCGTTCCATCGGGGCGACCGCGCCCGGCAAGCCGTGGTCTGCGCCTCAGGTGAAACGCTAGACGCCTTGTGACCGATCGTCGGAAGCGCTGTCTCGGCGGCTGCTTGTGCGCGATGGCCGGGGGGATCACGGCCGCCATGATCTACCGGCGACCCGTCCAGCTCCATGCTCCGGCGTGGGTCGCCTATACAGCGTGTGCGGCGTTTGTATTCGCTGGCCTACCGTCATCGTCGCCGTTATGTTGGTCTGGGTTGTGTTGCGTGCGGGTCGCCAGACGAATGCGGACTGACCCGGCCGCGCCACGCGAGCGCGGCGCCCGCCGAGCCCAGGACGAGCAGCGGCAGCCCGAGCCAGAAGCGCTGGCGGGCGCGCGCGTGGGCCCGCAGGGTGGCCAGCACCATGCGATCGCCCGCGACGATCTCGCTCCGCGAGGCGAGGAACTGGCGCAGCCGCTCCTGCTGCTCCACCGGTATCTGCCGCGCGCCCCACTGCACGTCCTCCTGGAGCGCGCGAAGGCGGGCCAGATCCGCCGCGCCGCGGCCGAGGGCGTCACGCGTCTCGCGGTAGACAGCCCGCTCGCCGGCGGTGAGGAACGCGAGGCGCACCGGCGCGGCCGTCGCTTCGAGCCAGTCGAGCCAGAGATGATCCATCCCAGGGACTAGGGCCAGGAGCAATCCCGCGACCGCCACGGCGAGGCAGAGCAGCGCGCCCACGCCGCGGAGCGCGCCGAGCCCCCGCTGGCGGACGCCGCGCCACAGGCCGCGCGCGCCGAGCGCCAGCCCGGCCGCCGCCATCAATGCGCCGAACGAGGTGACCACCGCCGCACCCGTCGGCAGATCCCAGGCGAACGAGGCCCAGAGTCCGGCCGCGCTCACCAGCGCGCCCACGGCCCAGCCGATCAGCAGGCGGGCCGGCACCGAGGCGGTCAGCAGGGCCGCCACCGCCGCCGGGACGATCAGGTAGGAGAATACGAGCAGGACGCCCGCGATGCGGACGGAGCTGGTCACGACGATGCCGAACGTGATGTAGAAGACGAAGTCCCACCCGCGCAGGCGACGGCCGTGGGCCCGCGCGGCTTCCGGGTCGAAGGAGATCTCGAGGAGGGGCCGGCGCACCGCCAGGTGCAGGGCGCCGATCACCGCGTAGAGCAGCGCGAGCTGGGCCACCTCGCGGCCGGTCACCGTGAGAATGCTGCCCACCAGCAGGGTCTTGATGTGCTCGCCGCCCTGCGGCGCGCGATCCACCACCAGCACCGCGGCCGCCGCGGAGACCGCGTAGACGATGCCGATGACCGCCTCCTGCGGGATGGGCGCGCGGTGCACGCGGCTGGCCGCGAAGAGCGCGGCGCCGCCCACCGTGAAGGCCAGCGCGTACCAGTAGGCCGCGTCGCTCTGGATGGGGTGGTTGGCCAGGAAGGCCACGCTGATGCCCAGCGCCGCCACCTGCGCGAGCGCCAGATCCACGAAGATGATCCCGCGCGCCAGCACGTGCAGCCCCAGATAGACGTGGATCCCGGTGAGGACCAGGCAGGCCAGGAACGGCAGCCAAAGGAAGTCGAGCATCACCGGGCGGACGGCGTGGCCGCCAGCGCGGCGGCGAGCCGTGCGACATTGACGTCGAAGAGGGAGAGGTAGTCGCGGGCCGCCGGGTCGCCGCCCACCGAGGGAATCAGGATCACCGCCCGGGCCCCGGCGCGCGCCGTCACCTGAGCGATGAGCGACGCGCTGGTGGACGGCTCCGCGATGATCAGCGGCACGCGGGAGGCCTTCATGCGCTCGGTGAGCGTGGCCAGGTAGGCGGCCGACGGCGGCACGCCCGGGGTCGGCTCGAGGGCGGCCACGACGGTGAGCCCGAAGCGCCGGGCGAAGTAGGGCCAGCTCTCGTGCGCCACGACCACGCGCGTACCCTGGTAGGGGGCCAGCGCGCTGCGCCAGCGCGCCAGCCCCGCGTCAAGGTCCCGCAGGAAGCGGGCGCGGTTGGCCTCGAAGAGCACGGCGTCGGCCGGGGCGAGCTGCGCCAGCGCGCCCTGGATGCGCGCGGTGATCGGCCGCGCGTTCTCCGGATCCAGCCAGTAGTGCGGGTTGCCGAAGCCGTGCACGTGCACGCCGCGCTCAGGGCGCACGCGGGGCGTCTCGGCGTCGAGCAGCGCGATGCCGCGCGAGACGTCCAGGTCGGCGGCGCCGCCCGGCAGGAGCCGCGCGTTTCCCACCGAGCGGAGCGGCCGCGCCAGCCAGGGCTCGTGGTCGAGGCCGATGCGCACCAGCAGCGCGGCGGCCTTGAGCTCGGCGAGGGCGCCCGGCTTGACCTCCACGCTGTGCGGGTCGTGGAGCGGGGGCGCCAGGCTCACCACGCGCACGCGGGGGCCGCCGACCGCCTCGACCAGCGCCTTCAGATCGGTGGTGGTGGTGACGACCGGCAGGGGGCCGCCGCCCCACGCGGGGGCGGCGGCCAGCCAGAGCAGCGCGCCGGTGAGCGCGCCGCGCACTACGACTTCTTGACGAAGACGCTCTTGGGCACCATGCAGTGCACGCCCTTGCGGACGTCCACCACCTGGCTCACCCGGCAGTCGCCCACCATGGAGGTCAGCGAGTAGGCCTCGTAGCGCGTCAGCGGCACCAGCTTCTGGGCGGTGAGGAAGTCCACCGTCTCGCGCACCGCGTTGACCATCGCCTTGTTCAGGTCCTCGTCGAACCCGGTCATGATCCAGTGGGTCGGCGTCTCGATGCGCGGCCACTCGAGCTTCATGTCCTTGCGCACGATGAGCTGCATGACGATCTCGCGGTACGAGCACTCGAGCGCGGTGAGGTTGACCTCGCCGTTGCCCTGGCGGCAGTGCGAGTCGCCCGTCCACACGAGTCCGCCCTTGAGGAAGATCGGGATGAAGATGGTCGTGCCGGCCTGTACCTCGTTGATGTCCATGTTGGAGCCGTTCTTCCACGGCCGCAGCGTCGAGACCGGCGCCAGCGGATCCGTCGCGCCACCCTTGCGCGGCGAGGGGTCCTTGGGATCGATGCCGACGGCGAGCGTGCCCGGGAAGGGCTGCAGGTCGATGGTGATGCCGGGCTTGAACTCCGCCTGCTTCTTGTCCAGGTCGAGGTAGAAATACTTGATGAAGCCGTCCGGCATCTCGGAGGCGAGCGCGCCGATGGTGGGGAACTCCTTGCCGGGCAGGTTGAAGTTGGTGCCGAAGGCCTTGGGCGTGATCTTGAGGATGCGGATCTCCATCACGTCGCCGGGCTCCGCTCCGTTGACGTAAATGGGTCCGGTCAACGAGTGCGGCCCGCCGCCCGGGTTGGCCTTCCGCAGGGCGATGATCTCGTCCATGGTGGTGCCGGGCTGGACCTTGTTGTGCGCGTGCATCATGGTCTCGACCGCGACGGTGTCGCCGGAGTTGACCACGAGCTTGGGGGGCTCCTTCGGATCGAGCCAGCCCCACTGGGTGGTCTCGAGGGTAGCGGGCAGCGCGTGGAAGGTGCCGCCGGTCACCGCGACCTTGCGGTCGCGCTTGCCCTCGTCGGGCGCCTGCGCCAGCGCGTAGAAGCCGACCGCGAGCAGGCAGGTGAGGGAGGCGACGGCGGAGAGCAGCCACTTACGGGTCCTGAGCTTGGCCATCACGTGTCTCCTGTGGTTGTAGGTTCACGTGCCGGTACACCCTCGGACCGACCGCCGCGCATTCTAGCAGGAAACCCGCCCCGACGGTTCCCCATCCGGAAATATCCAGGTCTGTGCAAAACTGGGCAGCACCACGGGGGCGTCGATGAGCAGAGACAATGTCGGGTTCGCGGAGGTGCTCGGGGCGGAGCATTCGAGCGCGCAGATGTTCGACTCCCGCGCGGCGCGCAAAGCGATGTTCGAGTGACCAGGACCGCGCTCACGAGACGCCTCCTGCTCGCGGCGGCCGCGGCGGGCGCGGCGGTCGTGGTGGGCATCCTCGGGCTGTGGTGGGTCGGCTCGCGGCTCGTCGAGCCCGTCCAGCATGCCGTGCCGCTGCCGGCCGATTTTCCCGCGCGAGCGCTCACGATTCCCGGGACGCATATCGCCGCCTGGTGGCTCGACCAAGGGGCGGGGACACCGGCCGTTCTCCTGCTTCACTCCATCCGCACCGACCGTTCGTCCATGCTGTCCCGGGCCCGGCTGCTGGTCCGGCATGGGTTCTCGGTGGCCCTCATCGATCTCCAGGCCCACGGCGAGACGCCCGGCGCGGCGATCACCTTCGGCTGGCGGGAGTCTGCTGATGTCCGCGCGGCGCGGGCGTGGCTCGGCCGGGAGGTTCCCGGGCGTCGAGTGGGCGTCATCGGGTGGTCGCTCGGCGGCGCCGCGGTCCTGCTCGGTCCGCAACCCGTGGGCTTCGACGCGGTGGTCCTCGAAGCGGTCTACCCGCGCTTCCGCCGGGCCATCGAGAACCGCATCCGGATCCGGCTGGGAGGCCTCGCGCCCCTGCTGACGCCGCTCCTGCTGGTTCAGCTCGGCCTGCGGCTTGACGTCTCGCCGGCGGATCTCGAGCCCATCCGGTCCATGGACCGACTCGGCGCGCCGGTGCTCGTGGTGGCGGGTTCACGCGATGAGCACACCACGGCGGCCGAATCCGACGACCTGTTCCAGGCGGCCATCGAGCCCAAGCGGCTGTGGGTCGTCGACGGGGCGCGCCATCAGGACCTGTTCGCGTACGATCCGGCTGGCTACGAGTCGCAGGTCGTCGGATTTCTCCGGAAATATCTTTGACCCGCCTGCGCGTCAACCTCCGCGTCCCGGTGGGCCGGCCCCTGCCCGAGCTGGCCGCGTTCATCGCCCGCTGCGAGGACGCCGGCTTCGACGGCGTCGGCATCCACGACCATCCCTCGAGCGGCCGCGACGTCTACCTGGCGCTGGCGCTCGCGGCCCAGGCGACGCGCCGCCTGCGGCTGTTCCCGGCCACGTCGAGCCCCATCGTCCGGCATCCGCTGGTCCTCGCCTCGCTCGCCCATAGCCTCGACGAGATCGCTCCGGGCCGCGCCGTGCTCACCGTGGCGCCCGGCTTCATCTCGACGCGGAGCCGGGGGAAGCCGCGCGCCTCGGTGGCCTTCATGCGCCAGGCCGTCGGCGAGTTCCGGCTGCTTCTGGCCGGTGACGCCGTCGAGTTCGGGTCGACCCCGACGTGCCTCCGGAACCGGAGCGCCACGCCCACGCCCGTCTACCTGCTGGCCGCCGGCCCGCGCATGACGGAGCTGGCCGGGGAGATCGCCGACGGGGCGTTTCTCATGGTCGGGCTCGATCCGGCGGCGATCCGCGCCGCGCGCCGTCATCTGGAAGAGGGCGCCCGGCGCGGCGGCCGCTCGCTCGAGGGCTTCCCGGTGGTCTTCGTGGTCACGCTCGGCCTCGGCGATGGAGCGGTCGGCGCGAAGTGGGTGCGGAGCTGGTTCGCGCCCGGCCAGCCCTTCCTCGCCTATCCGAGCGCGTCGAACCTGCGCTGGCTCGCCGAAGCCGGCTTCGACCTCCGCGAGCCCTTCGACCCCGCGGCGATCGCCGACGACCGGGCCCGCCGGATCGCCGATGCCTTCGGCCTCTTCGGCCCGCCCGAGCGCTGCGCCGAGCGCCTCCTCCAGGCGCGAGACGAAGCCGGAGTCGAGGAGGTGTTCCTGTTCCCGGCCCACGATCTGGCCGGAGGGTACGAGATGCCGGAAGCCGAGCTCGAGGCCTTCGAGCGCGTGATCCGTCCGCGTCTCGGGACGTAGCGCGTTAAGATCGTCGGCCATGGCGATCCTCGACTACCGCGCCTTGCCAGCGTCGTGACCCCGGCACGCGCCGCGGTGCTCGAGCGCGTGGCCGCCTCCGTGCTGGCGCTGCCCGCGCTCGGAACCGTCCGCGTCGGCATCGATGGCGTCGACGGGGCGGGGAAGACCATGTTCGGCGACGAGCTCCGCGACCGGCTGGCTCCGTCCGGGCGGCCCGTCATCCGGGCGACCGTGGATGGGTTCCACAATCCGAAGCCGGTCCGCTATCGACGGGGGCGGAGCTCGCCGGAGGGGTTCTATCGCGACTCCTACGACTACGCGACGCTGCAACGGGTGCTGCTGGATCCGCTGGGCCCCGGCGGGACCGGGCGATTCCGGCGGGCCGTCTTCGACGTTGACGCCGACGTCGCGGTCGACGCGCCCGAGGAGCAGGCGTTGCCCGGATCGATCCTCCTCCTCGACGGGCTCTTCCTGCACCGTTCCGAGCTCCGGCACCACTGGGACTACTCGATCTTCCTCCGGGTCGAGTGGGTCCGGAACCATCGGGTGCGAGATCGGCCCGAGCCGGGGCACCACCGCTACCACGAGGGCCAGAACATCTACTTTCGCGAGTGCGAGCCCTGGCAGCACGCCAGCATCGTTATCGACAACGATGATCTGGCCGCCCCGTTCATCGTATCCTCCGAGCGAGGCGTGCCGGCGGCTCCCTGCTGACGCGGTCGTGGTCCTCGGCCATCCCGAGTACTATCCGCGCTTCGGCTTTGCCCTCGGCGTGCGCAGCGGCCTCGGCTGTGAGTACGATGTACCGGCCGAGGCGTTCATGGTGCTGGAGCTGCGGCCCGGCGCGCTGCGGGGCGCCTCGGCAAGGTCCAGTACCATGGGGCGTGCGCGAGCTTGTGAGAGGGAGAGTGCCATGATGGACGACGACCGGCCCTTCGGATCAGTGCTGACGCGGCGCGAGGCTCTCGCGCTCCTGGGAGTGGGCGGGCTCACCGCGCTGGCCCCGGGACGCAGCGTGGCCCAGCCGGCCGGGACGCCCACCTGCGTGGCGCGGCCCGCCCTGACCGAGGGCCCGTACTTCGTGGACGAGAAGCTGAACCGGTCGGACATCCGGTCCGATCCGGCGGACGGCAGCGTGCGGCCCGGCGCGCCGCTGCGGCTGGCGCTGCGCGTCTCGCGCCTCGCGCGCGGCGCCTGCGCGCCGCTGCCCGGTGCCATGGTGGATCTGTGGCACTGCGACGCGGTCGGCGTGTACTCGGACGTGCAGGATCCGGGCGGGGCCACGCTCGGCAAGAAGTTCCTCCGTGGCTACCAGACCACGGACGGCGACGGCCTCGCGCGTTTTACCACGATCTATCCGGGCCCCTACCGGGGCCGGGCCGTGCACATCCATTTCAAGGTCCGGTCGGCGGCGGGCGGCGGCCGGGTGCACGACTTCACCTCGCAGCTCTTCTTCGACGACGCGCTCAGCGACCAGGTCTACGCCCAGCCGCCCTACGCCGGCCGGGGAGAGCAGCGCCTGCGCAACGCGCGGGACGGCATCTATCGCAATGCGGGCGCCCAGCTCACCCTCGCGGTGACGCCCGCCGCGCCCGGCTACGCGGCGACGACGTTCGAGCTCGCACTCGAGACCGGCTAGAATCCCGGCGTGACGCGCTACCGGATCACGAGAGCCAGCCCCCGCGCCACCGAGCAGCTCGTGGAGGCCGGCGGATACGGGTACGCCCATTCCTGCGTGACGTCCGACAACTTCCCGGCGCGAGCCAAGGCGGCGGGCCCCGCCGAGATCGTCCTCATCGGGTTCGAAGGCGCGGTGACCGCGGCGGAGGCCCTGGCCGAAGCGGCGCGCCGGGGCCTCGAGCGGCCGACCTACGAGGACGCGCTCCACTTCGGCGCCGAGCATCCGGAGGCGCAGCGGGAGCATCCCATCGTCTTCCTGCACGACCCCTGGGTCGGGTACTTCGGCCGGCGGGACGTGCTCTCTCTCTGGAGCAATGCCGGGCGCCGCGAGCTCGGGCTCGAGGGCTTCGACGATCGCTTCGGGCCGGACTGCCGCTTCGCGTTCGTCGCGCCGGCGGGGCCGGAGGTGACGGTCGAGCGCGCCGATATTCTCTCGCCGGGCGCGCGGGCCCTGATCGAGGCCCTCGACGCGGAGCTGCTGAGCCGCTATCCGGAGCCCGGCACGGACCACTTCGAGCTGGACGCGGACGAGGTGGCGCCCGGGCGGGGCGCGTTCCTGATCGCGGCGCGGGCGGGGGAGCCGGTCGGCTGCGGAGCGCTGCGGCGCACCGAGCCGGGCGCCGGCGAGATCAAGCGGATGTACGTGAGCCCGGCAGCGCGCGGGCTCGGGGTCGGCCGCGCGGTGCTCGCGGCCCTCGAGGCGGAGGCGCGGGCCCTCGGGCTCGAGCGCCTCGTGCTCGAGACCGGTGTCCGCCAGCCCGAGGCCATCGCGCTCTACGAGCGCGCGGGCTTCTCCCGCATCGGGCGGTTCGGCGGCTACGAAGACCACGCGCTGAGTATCTTCATGGGCAAGGACCTGAGCGCGCGATGACGAGTGTCCGGCGACTGCACGATGCGGTGAAGCGGGGCGCCGTGGCCGCCATCATCGCGCTGCTCGACAAGGACCGTGCGCTCGCCAACGCGCGGAGCGAGACCGATGCGCGCGGCACCTTTCCGCTCCACGTGGCCGCGGAGTTCGGCCGTGGCGAGGCGGCGCGCGCGCTGCTCCGCTACGGCGCCGATCCCGCCTTGCTCGACACGGAGAACGACGCGATCCCGCTCAGCTGGGCCGCCTTCTTCGGCCGGCCCGAGGTGGTGGCGGTGCTGCTCGAGCACGGCTCCGCGCCCAGCCAGCGCAACAAGCACGGGCTCACCCCGCTCGGCTGCGCGGTTGGCGGGACCCAGGGGAAGTGGCGCCAGTTCTCCGACGCCACGCTGGACGACTGGCAGCGGTCCGCGGACCTGCTCCGCGCCCGTGGCGCGGCGGAGTAGGGCGGCCGCGATGACGCCGGTGAACGCGCCTCAGGGGGTCGCGCCGCGCCCGTTCTACGGCGAGTTCGCGTGGGCCTACGACTACCTGATCGAGCGGCCGGTGGCGGGCGAGTGCGCCGGGATGGTCGCCGCGCTGGCCCGCCGGGGCATCGGCCCGGGCGCGTCGCTACTGGACGCCGGTTGCGGCACCGGCCGGTACGCCGTCGAGCTCGCGCGGCGCGGCTTCGTGGTCACCGGGATCGATCGATCGCCCGCGCTGCTCGCCGAAGCCTTGCGGCGCCCGGCGGATGCGGCCGCCCGCGTGCGCTTCGAGTCCGGCGATCTGCTGGCGCTGCGGGCCGGCGCGGGATTCGACGCGATCGTCTGCCGCGGCGTGCTCAACGATCTCGTCGAGACGGCCGAGCGCGCGGCGGTGTTCGGCGCGTTCGCGCGCGCCCTGCGGCCGGTGGGCGCGCTGCTGTTCGACGTGCGCGACTGGGACGCGAGTGTGGCCGGGAAGACCGCGCACCCCGTGTCGGAGAGGCGCGTGGCCACCCCGCGCGGGCGGCTCGTGTTCCAGACCGTCACCCGACTCGATCCGGCCACGCGACGGCTGCTCATCGCCGAGCGGCACAC
>DASQAL010000016.1:0-9789 GCA_035635775.1 Candidatus Acidiferrum sp. | reverse complement strand
CGAGGTCCGCCGGCTCATCGTGGAAAAGGGCATCCGCGTGGACGGCCGCAGCGTCAAGGAAGTGCGCCCGATCTGGAGCGAGGTGGCGTACCTGCCGCGCGCCCACGGCTCCGCGCTCTTCACGCGCGGTGAGACCCAGGCTCTCGTCATCGCCACCCTCGGCACCAAGGACGACGAGCAGAAGATCGAGGCGTTCGAGGGCAATGCCTTCCGGCGCTTCATGCTGCACTACAACTTCCCGTCCTTCTCGACGGGCGAGGTGAAACGGTTCGGGAACCCGGGCCGCCGCGAGATCGGCCACGGCGCGCTCGCCCAGCGGGCGATCGAGGCGGTGATGCCGACCAAGGAAGAGTTCCCCTACACGGTCCGCGTGGTGTCGGAGATCCTCGAGTCCAACGGTTCCTCCTCGATGGCCTCGGTCTGCGGCGCGTCGATGGCGCTCATGGACGCGGGGGCGCCGCTCAAGGCTCCGGTGGCGGGCATCGCGATGGGGCTGGTCAAGGAGGGCGACAAGGTCGGCATCCTGACCGACATCATGGGCAGCGAGGATCACTACGGTGACATGGACTTCAAGGTCGCCGGGTCGGAGAAGGGGATCACCGCGCTGCAGATGGACATCAAGATCGGCGGCGTCTCCATCGACATCATGCGTCAAGCGCTCGCCCAGGCGAAGGAGGCGCGCCTGCACGTGCTGGGGAAGATGGCCGAGGTCATCAAGGGCCCCCGGACCGAGCTCTCGCCGCACGCTCCCCGCTTCATCACCATCAAGATCCGCCCGGAAAAGATCCGGGAGATCATCGGCCCCGGCGGCAAGGTCATCCGCGGTATGCAGGAGAAGACCGGAGCCCGGATCGACGTGGAGGACGACGGCAAGGTGACCGTGTTCTCGCCGAGCAGCGAGGCGGCCCAGATGGCGATCGGCATGATCCAGGACATCTGCCGCGAGGCGGAGCTGGACCGCATCTACGTGGGCAAGGTCAAGAGCATCAAGGAGTTCGGCGCCTTCGTGGAGATCATCCCCGGCAACGAGGGGCTCCTGCACATCTCGCAGATCGCGGATAGCCGCATCCGCTCGGTGGGCGACGTGCTCTCCGAAGGTGACATCGTCGCGGTCAAGGTCATCGAGATCGACGGCAACGGCAAGATGCGGCTCTCGCGCAAGGCGGCGCTGCGGGACCAGCCGGCGATCGGTGAGCAGGAGAAGCTCAAGATCGCCCCGAGCGCGAGCCCCGCTTAGTGGCGTATCGCAAGAGCGCGCTGCCCAACGGCATCCGTCTCGTCACCGAGACGATGCCGCATGTGCGCTCGGTGGCGGTGGGCATCTGGGTGGAGACCGGCTCGCGGCTCGAGCCCGAGCCCCTCGGCGGCATCTCCCACCTGATCGAGCACCTCGTCTTCAAGGGCACCGCGACCCGCTCCGCCGAGGAGATCGCCCGCGCGATCGACTCGGTGGGCGGCCAGATGGACGCCTTCACCGCGAAAGAGCACACCTGTTTCTACGTGAGCGTGCTCGACGAGCATCTGCCGCTGGCGGTGAGCCTGCTCACCGACATCCTGCGGCAGCCGCTCTTCGCCCCCGCCGATATCGAGAAGGAGAAGTCGGTCGTCCTCCAGGAGATCAAGATGGTGGAGGACACCCCCGACGATCTGATCCACGACCTGTTCGCGGAGCGGATCTGGACCGGTCATCCGCTGGGGCGGCCGATCCTGGGGCGCTGGGACGTGGTCAAGGAGTTCGATCGGGACACCGTGCTCGGCTACTTCGAGCGCGAGTACGTCCCCGGGCGGATCGTGGTGGCGGTGGCCGGTCACGCCGAGCACGAGCGGGTGGCCGATCTCTTCGCGGCGGGCTTCGAGGGCTGGGGGCGGCCGACAGCCCCCCACACTTTCGCCCCGCCCGCGATGCATCCCGGCATCCACACCGTGCAGAAGCCGCTCGAGCAGGTGCACCTCCTCATCGGGCTGCCCGGGGTCTCCGACACCGCGTCCGACCGCTACCCGCTCTACCTGCTCAACGACATCATCGGCGGCAGCATGTCCTCGCGGCTCTTCCAGGAGATCCGGGAGCGGCAGGCCCTCGTCTACTCGGTACACTCGGGCCAGCAGGCCTACCGCGACACCGGCCTCTTCTACGTGTACGCGGGGACGGACCCGGCCAACTTCAGCAAGGTCCTCCACGCCCTGATGAAGGAGATTCGCGGCCTCAAGAAGGACGGGGTCACCGCCGACGAGCTGTGCCGGGCCAAGGACCATCTCAAGGGGAGCCTCATGCTCTCGCTCGAGTCCACGTCTTCTCGAATGAACCGATTGGCCTCTCACGAGATGCGTTTCGGCTCGTTCATGTCCATGGACGAGATGCTGGCCGCCATCGACCGCGTGCAGATGGACGAGGTGGACACCCTCATCCACCGCGTGCTCGACGAGGAGCAGCTCTCGCTCCTGACCCTGGGGGCGGTGGACCGCCGGCACCTCCCCCGCGGCCTGATGCGCTCCTGAGGAGGCGGCGACGATCCCCCGCTACGCTCGCCCCGAGATGTCGCGGATCTGGACCCAGGACGCCAAGTACGAGACCTGGCTGCAGGTCGAGCTGGCGGTGTGCGACGTGTACGCCAAGCGCGGCCTGATCCCGGAGGACGCGCTCGGCCGGATCAAGGGGCGGGCCCGGGTCTCGGCCGCCCGTATCGACGAGATCGAGGCGACCACCCGCCACGACGTGATCGCCTTCCTGACGAACCTGGAGGAGGCGCTCGGCGCGGACTCCCGTTACGTCCACATGGGCCTCACGTCCTCGGACGTGCTGGACACCGCGCTGGCGCTCCAGCTCCAGCAGGCCGCCGACCTCCTCCTGGCCGGGCTCGAGCGATACCGGGCCGTGCTTCGTGCCATGGCGCTCCGGCATCGCGACACCCTGTGCGTGGGGCGTACCCACGGCATCCACGCGGAGCCCATGGTCTTCGGGCTCAAGGCCGCGCTCTGGTACGCGGAGGCCGGTCGCAACCTGGAGCGCCTCCGGCGGGCGCGCGAGGCGGTGCGGGTGGGCAAGCTGTCGGGCGCGGTGGGGACCTTCGCCCACGTGGACCCGGACGTGGAGGAGGAAGCCTGCCGCCTGCTCGGCCTGGAGGCCGCGCCGATCTCCAATCAGATCGTCCAGCGGGACCGGCACGCCGAGTTCTCGACCACCCTGGCGATCGTCGCCGCCTCCCTCGAGAAGGTGGCGACCGAGATCCGGTCGCTCCAGCGCACCGAGGTGCTCGAAGTGGAGGAGCCGTTCACGGCGGGCCAGAAGGGCTCGAGCGCGATGCCCCACAAGCGCAACCCGGTCTCCTGCGAGCAGGTGTGCGGCCTGGCCCGCCTCGTGCGCACGAACGCCCTGGCCGCGCTGGAGAACGTCGCCCTGTGGCACGAGCGCGACATCAGCCACTCCTCGGTGGAGCGGGTCATCCTGCCGGACTCCACGTGCCTGGTGGACTACATGCTCCACCAGATGACCCGGATCCTGGACGGTCTCCAGATCTACCCGGAGCGGATGAAGGAGAACATGGAACGGAGCTTCGGCCTCCTGTTCTCCCAGCGGGTACTGTTGAAGCTCACCGACAAGGGCCTGGCGCGGCAGAAGGCCTACGAGATGGTCCAGCGCAATGCCATGACCGCGTGGCGGGAGCGCACCGCCTTCCGCGATCTCCTGGCCTCCGACCCCGACGTCATGGCCCAGCTGAGTCTGGAGGAGCTCGACGCGTGCTTCGATGCCGCGTGGTACCTGCGCAATATCAGCACGATCTATCGCCGGGTGGGCCTTGCATGAAGGGTCGGGCCACATGAAGGCGCGGGTCCTGGTGCGGCTCAAGCCGAGCATCCTGGACGCGCAGGGCGTCACGGTGAAGCGCGCCCTGGCCTCGCTGGGCTTCGCGGAGGTGCAGGACGTGCGCGTGGGCAAGGTCGTGGACGTCGAGCTGGACGGCCTCGCGCCCGAGGACGCGCGGCGGCGGGTCGACGAGATGTGCGCCCGCCTCCTCTGCAACCCCGTTATCGAGGACTTCACGGTAGAGCTCCTCGGCGACCCCCGCTAGCTCATCCGCTGAACTGACCTCGCCTAGGCTCGCTCGGTGAACTGGAGGCAGTTGCTTGGTGAGGCGCAGCCGAAGGCGAGCCGAACGGATACAAAAGAGGGGCTTACGGTGGTAGGCGGGAGCGGCAATCTTCGTCCGGATGCCTGATCCCCTTGTCAGATCGCGAGGGGCGGGGTAGAGTGACGGTGTAGCCTCACTAAGGAGGAACACACGGTCCCATGAACTTCGGCGTGGTGATCTTCCCGGGCACGTGGAGTGACTGCGATTTTCACTACGTGATCAGCGAAGTCCTGCACCAGCCGGTGCGCTACGTCTGGCACCGCGACGCCAACCTCGCCGATTTCGACTGCCTGATCCTCCCCGGTGGCTTCTCCTACGGGGACTATCTGCGGGCGGGCGCGGTGGCGGGGCGCTCCCCGGTCGTGGAGGCGCTCCCCGAGTTCACGGCCCGGGGCGGCCTCGTGCTCGGCTCCTGCAACGGGTTTCAGATCCTCTGCGAGGCCAGGCTGCTGCCCGGCGCCCTGATGCGCAACGAGTGCCTGCAGTACCGCTGCCAGTCGACCCACCTCCTGGTCGAGAATGCGGAGACCTCGTTCACCCGCTCGCTGCGGCCGGGCCAGGTCCTCAAGATGCCCATCTCGCACGGGGAGGGGAAGTACCACGCCGACGCGGAGACCCTGCGGCGGTTGCGGGCGAAGAACCAGATCGTCTTCCGGTACTGCACGGAGGACGGGCGCATCGCCAAGGAAGCCAACCCCAACGGGTCGCTCGACAATATCGCCGGCGTGATCAACGAGGAAGGCACGGTGCTCGGGCTGATGCCGCACCCGGAGCGGGCCGCCGAGGCCGCGGTGGGCGGTACCGACGGTACCCTGATCTTCCACTCGATTCTCGGCACCCTCGTCGAAGACGGCTCGTTCCTCAAGCGGTAGCTGCCACGTGACAACCGGGTGGGGGCGGGGTGACCGCGGCCGAGCCTAAGGTCACGCTGGACCTGGCCCTGACCCACGGCCTCACGGCCGAAGAATACGATCGCATCATCCGGCGCCTCGGCCGGGAGCCCACGTTCACCGAGCTCGGCCTCTTCTCCGCCCTCTGGTCCGAGCACTGCGCCTACAAGCACTCGCGCGTGTTCCTGCGCTCGCTCCCCACCCGCGCGGCCCACGTGCTGCAGGGGCCGGGCGAGAACGCGGGCATCGTGGACCTGGGGGGCGATCTCGCGCTGACCTTCAAGATCGAGAGCCACAACCACCCGTCGTTCATCGAGCCCTTCCAGGGCGCGGCCACCGGGGTGGGGGGCATCCTGCGCGACATCTTCACCATGGGCGCGCGGCCCATCGCGGTCCTCGACTCCCTGCGCTTCGGCGATCCCGCCGATCCGCGCACACGGCGCCTCATCGAGGGTGTGGTCTCCGGCATCAGCTGGTACGGCAACTGCTTCGGGGTCCCGAACCTGGGCGGTGAGGTCGGCTTCGCGCCGGAGTACGCGGGCAATCCGCTGGTCAACGCGATGGCGGTGGG
Organism: Candidatus Acidiferrum sp.; assembly: GCA_035635775.1. Taxonomy (GTDB): domain Bacteria; phylum Methylomirabilota; class Methylomirabilia; order Rokubacteriales; family CSP1-6; genus CAMLFJ01. The sequence goes on along the minus strand of DASQAL010000016.1, from coordinate 4,201 downwards.
CCTCGTGACCAAGCGCGGCATCTTCCGGGCGCGTGCCGAAGGCGTGGGCAACCCGGTCTTCTACGTGGGGGCCAAGACCGGGCGCGACGGCATCCACGGCGCCACGATGGCCTCCGCCACCTTCGACGAGACCGCCGAGGAGCGGCGGCCCACCGTGCAGGTCGGCGACCCGTTCACCGAGAAGCTGCTGCTCGAGGCCTGTCTTGAAGCCATGGCCACCGGCGCGATCGTGGGCATCCAGGACATGGGGGCGGCCGGGCTCGCCTGCGCCTGCTCGGAGATGCCCGCGCGCGCGGGCATGGGCATGGAGATCGAGGCCTCACGCGTGCCCCAGCGCGAGACGGGCATGACGCCGTACGAGATCATGCTGTCGGAGTCGCAGGAGCGCATGCTCCTGGTGGCCGAGCGCGGCCGGGAGGAGGACGTCCGCCGCACCTTCGCCAAGTGGGAGCTGGACGCCGTCGAGATCGGCACCGTGACCGACGACGGCTTGCTGCGCGTGCGTTTCCACGGGGCGGTCGTGGCCGAGGTGCCGGTGAAGGCCCTGGCCGACGAGGCCCCGGTGTACGAGAAGCCCACCGCCCGGCCCCGGTGGCAGGACGCCCTCGAGGCCTACGATCCGCTCGCGCTGCCGGCGCCCCCCGATTCTGGTGACGCCTCCGACGCCCTCCTGACCCTCCTGGCCTCGCCGGGCATCGCCTCCAAGGAGTGGGTGTACCGTCAGTACGACCAGCAGGTCGGGATCAACTCGCTCGTGCTCCCCGGCTCCGACGCGGGGGTCCTGCGCATCAAGGGCACGCGCACCGGGGTCGCGGTCACCACCGACTGCAACGCGCGCTTCGTGTACCTCGATCCGCGCGCGGGCGCGGCGATGGCGGTGGCGGAGGCCGCGCGCAACCTGTCGGTGAGCGGGGCGCGGCCGCTCGGGCTCACGGATTGCCTCAACTTCGGCTCCCCGGAGCGGCCGGAGATCCTGTGGCAGTTCAAGGAGGCGGTGGCGGGCATCAGCGAGGCCTGCCGCGCTCTTGAAATCCCCGTGGTCGGCGGCAACGTCTCCTTCTACAATGAGACCCTCGGTCAGGCGGTCCTCCCCACCCCGGTCATCGGGATGGCGGGGATCCTCGACGATGCCGAGGCGCGGTGCACCCAGTGGTTCGCCGAGGCGGGCGACCGGGTGGCCCTGCTCGGGCCGGACGCGGTGAGCCTGGGCGGGTCGGAGTGGCTGTGGGTGGAGCACCACACGGTGGCGGGCCGGCTCGCGCCGCTCGACCTGGCGGTGGAGCGGGCGGTGCAGGAGGCCTGTCGCGCGGCGATCGCGGCGCACCTCCTGGGCTCGGCCCACGATTGCGCCGAGGGGGGCCTGGCGGTGGCGCTGGCCGAGGCCTGCATGAGCGGGCCGCGCCCGTGGGGAGCGGAGATCGACCTGGGATCGGGCGGCGGCCGCGTGGATCTGACGCTCTTCGGGGAAGGGCCGTCGCGCGTGGTGGTGTCGGTCAAGGCGGACCGGGCCCGCCACTTCGAGCAGTTGATGAGCGAGTTCCGGGTCCCGTGGCGCTTCATCGGACGGGTCGGGGGTGACCGGCTGCGGATCCGGGCGGGCGAGGCGAGCCTCGTGGATCTGGACGTGGACCGCATCGCGAGCGCGTGGAGGGGCGGCTTTGAGCGACATGTCAGCTGAGGCGACGGCTCTCGAGCTGGACGACAAGTTCCACGACGAGTGCGGACTGTTCGGCATCTGGAATCACGCCGAGGCCGCCAACGTCGTGTACCTCGGCCTGTACGCGCTCCAGCATCGGGGCCAGGAATCCGCCGGCATCGCCTCGACCGACGGCGACCATTTCCAGGTCGAGAAGGCGATGGGCTGGGTCGCCGACGTGTTCAGCCGCGACCGCCTCAAGCGCCTCCCCGGCCAGCGCGCCATCGGGCACGTGCGCTACTCCACCGCGGGCAGCTCCAACCTGCGCAATGCCCAGCCCATCACCGGCACCACCGCGCACGGGCCCGTGGCCATCGCCCACAACGGCAACCTGGTGAACGCGGAGGCACTTCGGGAAGAGCTCGAGAAGGACGGCGCGGTCTTCCAGTCGTCGTCCGACACCGAGGTCATCCTGCATCTGCTCGCCCGCTCCGAGGGCGCGACGCTGGCCGAGCAGCTGGCCCGCGCGCTCACCCGGGTGCGCGGGGCCTACACCCTGCTCCTGCTGACGCCCCACTCGGTCATCGGGGTGCGTGATCCCTCCGGCTTCCGGCCGCTCACGGTGGGCCGCCTGGACGACGCGTGGGTGCTCGCCTCGGAGACGTGCGCGCTCGACCTGATGGAAGCCAAGGTGGTGCGCGACGTCGAGCCGGGCGAGATCCTGGTGATCGACGAGCGCGGCCTCACCTCGCTCAAGCCCTTCCGCCCCGCCCAGCGGCTGCAGTGCGTGTTCGAGTACGTCTACTTCGCGCGGCCGGACTCGGTGCTGTGGGGCCGGAACGTGCACGCGGTGCGCAAGGCCCTCGGCCACCAGCTCGCCCGCGAGTATCCGGTGGTGGCCGACCTGGTCATCGCGGTGCCCGACTCCGGGGTCGGGGCGGCGCTCGGCTTCTCGGAGGAATCGGGGCTGCCCTACGACGTGGGCCTCGTCCGCAACCACTACGTCGGCCGCACCTTCATCGAGCCGCAGCAGGGGATCCGCCACTTCGGGGTCAAGGTGAAGCTCAACCCGAACCGAGAGGTCCTGGACGGCAAGCGGGTCGTCGTCATCGACGACTCCATCGTCCGCGGCACCACCAGCCGCAAGATCGTCAAGATGATCCGGGCCGCGGGCGCGCGCGAGGTGCACGTGCGCATCTCCTCGCCGCCGATCCAGTGGCCCTGCTACTACGGTATCGACACGCCCACCCGGCGGGAGCTGATCGGGTCGAGCCACAAGGTCGAGGAGATCCAGCGCTATCTCGGCGCGGACTCGCTCGGCTACCTGTCGCTCGAGGGGATGCTCAAGGCCACCGGGTCGGCCCCGGATCAGTTCTGTCACGCGTGCTTCACGGGCCAGTACCAGGTAGGCTTCGAGTCCGAGGAACAGGCGCAGCTCAGGCTGTTCGACTCGTAAGGAGTATGGATCCCCTGACGTATCGGGCAGCCGGCGTGAATATCCGGGCCGGCGACGAGGTGGTGCGCCGGATCGCGCCCCTGGCTGCGTCCACGCACCGCCCGGAGGTGCTGGGCGGCCTCGGCTCGTTCGCCGCCTTCTGCCGCGTCCCGTTCGGCCTCCAGGATCCGGTGCTCGTCTCCTCCACCGACGGGGTGGGGACCAAGCTCAAGATCGCGGTGATGGCCGACCGCCACGATACGATCGGCCTCGATCTCGTGGCGATGGGCGTCAACGACGTGCTGGTGCACGGCGCCGAGCCGCTCTTCTTCCTCGACTACCTGGCCGTCCACCGCGTGGAGCCCGAGAAGATCGAGGCGATCGTGACCGGCATCGCGGCGGGCTGCCGCCAGGCCGGCTGCGCGCTCGTGGGCGGCGAGACCGCCGAGATGGGGGCCCTCTACGCGCCGGGGGAGTACGACCTGGCCGGCTTCGCGGTGGGCGTGGCCGAGCGCGCCGCCCTGATCACGGGTGAGCACGTCACCGCGGGTGATCGCGTCCTCGGGCTCGCGTCCTCGGGGCTGCACTCGAACGGCTACACCCTGGCGCGCGAGGCGATCTTCAGCCGCATGGGCCTCAACCTCAACGATCCCATCCCGGGTGTCGGCCGGAGCGTGGGCGAGGAGCTGCTCGAGCCCACCCGCATCTACGTCAAGCCGGTGCTCGAGCTGATCCGGGAGGTGCGGGTGAAGGCGATGGCCCACATCACGGGCGGCGGCATCACCCTGAACCTGCCGCGCGTCCTGCCCGCCCAGCGGCGCGCCCGGATCGATCCCCGCGCGTGGCCCCAGCCGCCGATCTTCGCCGCCATCCAGCGCGCCGCCGCGGTGGACGACGCCGAGATGCGGCGCACCTTCAACATGGGGATCGGCTTCGTGGTCGTGGTCGCGCCCGAGGACGCGGCCGCCGCCACGCGGCAGCTCGAGGCGTTGGGCGAGCGGGTGTACCCGATCGGCGAGATCGTGCCGGGCAAGCCGGGCGTGGACTATGTCTGAGCCGCTGCGCGTGGGCGTGCTCGCCTCCGGGCGCGGCTCCAACTTCCGGGCGCTGGCCGAGGCCGCCGCGTCCGG
>DASQAL010000015.1:0-11708 GCA_035635775.1 Candidatus Acidiferrum sp. | reverse complement strand
CTGGTCCTGCGCGGGGCCGTCCACCCACGTCACGGTGGCCGACCACGACCGGCCGACCTGGAGCGGCCACTGCCAGTCCTCGGGCGGTATGGCCCGCCGCACTGTCCGGTCGCCGGTGACCCGCGCCAGGTAGCCGAGCCGCTTCGTGTACCAGTAGCGCGAGTCGCCCGCCTCGACCTCGTACGCGTCGTGGCCTTCGAAGACGCCCTCGCGCAGCACCCGCCGGGTGATCGTGTACGCTCCGTCGCGTCCCTTGCCTCGATACGTCCAGGAGTCTCCCGCCGTCCAGCGAGGCCGCTCCGACATCTGAACGGTCCGCGACTCCCCGGAGCTCTCGCAGCCGGCCAGCAGGGCCACGAGGGGGAGCAGCGTGAGCAACCGAGCGGCCGCGCGATGGTGACGCATGAGCCTGTCTCTGAGCATACCGCACTTGACAGGAGGGGCCCCCAGTCCTAGAGAAGGATGTGAGGAGGACCGGCACATGACGACCACCAAGCCCGCGACCATCGAGTTCGAGACCCAGTCGGCCCGGGAGGTCGTGGACATCACGGCCCGCGTCGACGCCCTCCTGGGGGGCGCCCGGGACGGCAGCTGTCACCTCTTCCTGAGGCACACGACCGCGGGCCTCATGATCCTCACCGGCGAAGAGGGGGTCCCCGAGGACATCATGGATATCCTCCAGACCCTGGTCCCGAGGCGGGCGTACCGGCACGACTCGGCGGCGCACGTGGGCGCGCACTTCCTGAGCGGCCTGGTGGGGCCGAGCGTCCACGTCCCGGTGCTGGGCGGCCGGCTCGCCCTGGGCGAGTTCCAGCGGATCGTGCTGATGGAGTTCGAGGGGCCGCGACGGCGGGAGATCGAGCTGCGCCTGCTCGCGGAAGCCTAGGCGCCCAGGCGGGCGACGTACGGCAGATTGCGGTACCGCTCGTCCTTGTCGAGGCCGTAGCCGACCACGAAGACGTCGGGAATCTCGCGGCCCACGTAGTGGAGCGTCAGTTCCTGGGGTCGCGCGCACTGCTTGGCGAGCAGCGCGCAGACCCGGATCGAGGCGGGATTGCGGGTCTGGAAGTTGCGCAGCAGGTAGGCCAGCGTGCGCCCGCTCGCGCAGATGCCCTCTACCACGATGATGTCCCGCCCCTCGATCGGCTCGTCCAGGTCCTTGCGGATCCGGACCACTCCCGAGGCGGTCACCGGGCCGTAGGGGACCACCGAGATGAAGTCCACGGTCACCGGCACGGTGAGCGCCCGCATGAGGTCGGAGAGGAAGATCGCCGACCCCTTGAGCACCCCGATGAGGTGCGCCGGGCGTTCGCCGTAATCGGCGGAGATCTGAGCGGCCAGCCGGGCGACCTCGGTCTGGATCGCGTCGCGATCCACGAGGACCTCGCCCGGACTGTCGCCCCCGGCCGGCATCAGGCGAACCGGGTGGCCCGGAGGAACTCCCGCGACTGCCGGATCAGGTCCCCGGGCACGAGCCCGGCCCGCTCCCAGCCGTCGAAGCACTGCGAGATCGTGAGCACCGCGTGCAGCGTGTAGCCGCGCGCCGCGAGGAGCTCGCGCCCGCCCTGCTCCCGGTCCACCAGGATGACCAGGTCCTTCACGACCAGCCCCGCCTCCTCCAGCGGGGCGATCGCCTCGAGCTTGCTCGCCCCGTCGGTGATGATGTCGTCGATGAGCACCACCCGCTCGCCGGCCTTGAACTGCCCCTCGATGCGCCGCCGGGTGCCGTAGCCCTTTTCTTCCCGCCGCGGATAGATGAGGGGCACGCGGCCCGCGAGGCTGGCCGCGACCGCCAGGGGCAGGCCGGCGTACGGGATGCCGCCGACGCGGTCGCCACCGCAGCGGGCCACCTCCGCGGCCATCAGCGCGCCGATCTGTTCCAGCACGTCGGGGAAGGAGATGACGACGCGGAGATCGATGTAGAAGGGCGAGACGACGCCCGACTTGAGCGTGAACTCGCCGAAGCGGATGGCCCCGATCTCGAAGAGGCGCCGGATCAGCGTCTCGTGCGGGCCCGCGGCGGTCACGACGCCATCTCCTGCAGGACGGCGGCGGCGGCGGCGGCCGGGTCCGGGGCGCCGGTGATCGGGCGCCCGACCACGAGGTAGTGGGCGCCGGCCCGGGCGGCGGCCCCCGGGGTCGCGATGCGGGACTGGTCTCCCGCGGCGCTGCCCGCCGGCCGCACGCCCGGCGTGACGATCACCCAGGCGGGCCCGCGATTGGTGCGCAGCGCGGCGATCTCGTTGGGGGAGGCCACGCAGCCGTCGAGGCCCGCCTCCGCCGCCATCCCGGCCAGGTGGAGCACGTGGCCCTCGACGGAGTCCGCCACCCCCAGCTCGCGGCTCAATGCGGCGCGGTCGAGGCTCGTGAGCACGGTGACCGCGAGGGTGATGGGCTTCCGCACGCCCAGCTCACGGGCGGCGGCGGCCGCGCCCTCCGCCGCCGCGGCCATCATGGCGCGGCCCCCGGAGGCGTGGACGTTGAACAGGAGCACCCCCATGCGGGCGGCCTCCCGGGCGGCGCCCGCCACCGTATTGGGAATGTCGTGGAACTTGAGGTCGAGGAAGACCTCGGCGCCCCGCTTGTGGACGCTCTCGACGGCGGCGGGCCCCGCCGCGGTGAAGAGCTGGGAGCCGATCTTGAAGCGCGTGACCTGGCCCTGGAGGCGATCCAGGAGTCGCTCGGCGTCGGCCAGGGTCGCCACGTCGAGGGCGACGATCAGGCGGTCCTTCGGATCACGAGGCGCCATGGTACTCCTGGAGCGGCTTCACGGAGATCTCGCCCTTGAGCAGCGCCTCGATGCCGCCGATCGCCGCCTGGGCTCCGTCCACCGTCGTGTAGTAGGGGATGTTCTGGGTCACCGCGGTGCGCCGGATGAGGTAGGAGTCCTTGCGCGCCCGGCCGTCCTCGGGGGTGTTGAAGACCAGCGCGATCTCCCCCCGCTTCATGAGGTCCACGATGTTCGGGCGGTAGCTCTCGTTGACCTTGTAGACGGTCTCGACCGCCATGCCCTGGCGCTGCAGCAGCTTGGCGGTGCCGACGGTGGCCACCAGGCTGAAGCCCATCTCGGCGAGCCGCTTGGAGAGCTGGAGCACCGCGCGCTTGTCGCGGTTCTTGACCGAGACGAACACCTTGCCCGAGGTGGGCAGGGGAGAGCCGGCCGAGAGCTGCGACTTCACGTAGGCCTTCCGGAAGTCGTGGTCGATGCCCATGACTTCGCCGGTGGACTTCATCTCGGGGCCGAGGATGGTGTCCACGCCCGGGAACTTGATGAAGGGAAAGACCGCCTCCTTGATCGCGATGTGCCGGACCTCGCGCTCCTCACCGAAGCCGAGCCCCACCAGCGTGTCCCCGAGCATCACCCGGGTGGCGAGCTTGGCCAGGGGCACCCCGATCGCCTTCGACACGAACGGCACCGTCCGGGAGGCGCGCGGATTAACCTCGAGGACGAAGATCTGCTCGTTCTTGATCGCGAACTGGATGTTGAGCAGGCCGATGACGCCCAGCTCCGTCGCGAGCGCGCGGGCCTGCGCCTGGATGCGCTCGATCTGGTCGTCGCCCAGCGAGTAGGGCGGCAGCGCGCACGCGGAGTCGCCGGAGTGCACGCCCGCCTTCTCCACGTGCTCCATGACCCCGCCCACCACCACCCGGTGGCCGTCCGCGATGGCGTCCACGTCGATCTCGAGGGCGTCCTCCAGGAACTTGTCCACCAGGATGGGATGCTCCGGGCTCACCCGCACCGCTTCCTTCATGTAGTTCTGGAGATCCGCCTCGTCGTACACGATCTGCATGGCGCGCCCGCCCAGCACGTAGGACGGCCGGACCAGCACCGGGTAGCCGATATGGGCCGCGATCCGCGAGGCCTCCTCGTAGGAGCGCGCGGTGGAGCCGGGTGCCTGCGCGAGCCCGAGCCGATCGAGGAGATCCGAGAAGCGGCGGCGGTCCTCGGCGCGGTCGATCGCGTCGGGTGGCGTGCCGAGGATCGGCACCCCCGCGCGCTCGAGCGGCACCACCAGCTTGAGCGGGGTCTGGCCGCCGAACTGCACGATCACCCCGCGCGGCCGCTCGCGCTCCACGATGTTCATCACGTCCTCGAAGGTGAGTGGCTCGAAGTAGAGGCGGTCGGAGGTGTCGTAGTCGGTGGAGACGGTCTCCGGATTGCAGTTGACCATGATCGCTTCCACGCCCGCGTCCCGGAGCGCGAAGGCGGCGTGCACGCACGCGTAGTCGAACTCGATGCCCTGGCCGATGCGGTTGGGCCCGCTCCCGAGGATCACCACCTTCTCGCGCGGGGTCGGCGGGGCCTCGTCCTCTTCCTCGTAGGTCGAGTAGAGGTACGGGGTGTGGGCCACGAACTCGGCCGCGCAGGTGTCGACCATCTTGTAGACGGGTTTAATGCCGGCTTGGATCCGCGTGCGCCGGACCTCATCCTCCGTGGCTCCGATCAGCTGTCCAATGCGCTTGTCGGAAAATCCCATCTGCTTGGCCCGCCGCAGGACGGCGGGGTCGCCGAGCCCCGCCCCGATGATCACCGACTCGTACTCGACGATCTGGCGGATATTGTCGAGGAACCAGGGATCGATGGCGGACAGCTCGTGGATCTCCCGCGTGCCGAGCCCCCTCCGGTAGGCCTCGCCGATGGCGAAGCAGCGGTCCGCGTTGGGGATGCGGATCTTCTGCCTGAGCTCGTCGAGATCCTCGATCGGCCGGTCGAGGGCGAGCCCCCAGCGGTCCTGCTCGAGCGAGCGCACCGCCTTCTGGAGCGCCTCCTTGAAGGTGCGCCCGATCGCCATGACCTCGCCCACCGACTTCATCTGGGTGGTCAGGGTCTGGTCCGCTTCCGGGAACTTCTCGAAGTCCCAGCGCGGGATCTTCACCACACAGTAGTCGATGGCGGGCTCGAAGGAGGCGGGCGTCTCTCGGGTGATGTCGTTGCGCAGCTCGTCGAGCGTGTAGCCCACCGCGAGCTTGGCCGCGATCTTGGCGATGGGGAAGCCGGTCGCCTTGGAGGCGAGCGCGGAGGAGCGCGAGACCCGAGGGTTCATCTCGATCACCACCATGCGGCCGTCGACCGGATTGATGCCGAACTGGATGTTGGAGCCGCCCGTCTCGACGCCGATCTCGCGGATGATCGCGAGGGAAGCGTCGCGCATGAGCTGGTACTCCTTGTCGGTCAGGGTCTGGGCGGGGGCCACCGTGATGGAGTCGCCGGTGTGCACGCCCATCGGATCGAAGTTCTCGATCGAGCAGATGATGACCACGTTGTCCTTCAGGTCGCGCATCACCTCCAGCTCGAACTCCTTCCAGCCGATCACCGATTCCTCCACCAGCACCTGCTGGAGGGGGCTCTGCTGCAGTCCCCACTTGATCGCGGCCTCCAGCTCTTCCGGATGGTAGGCGATGGAGCCGCCGGTGCCGCCCAGGGTAAAAGAGGGGCGGATGATCAACGGGAACTGCATCCGCCGCTTGCGCATGCCCGCGAGGGCGTCCTCCGGGCTCGTCGCGTAGAAGCCAGTGGGCATCGCGAGCCCGATGCGCGCCATGGCCGCCCCGAAGAGGTTGCGGTCCTCGGCGGTCTTGATCGCGGGGAGCTTGGCCCCGATCAGCTCCACTCCGTAGCGATCGAGGGTGCCGTCCTCCGCGAGGGCCACCGCCAGGTTGAGCGCGGTCTGTCCGCCCACGGTGGGCAGCATGGCGTCGGGCCGCTCGCGCGCGATGACCTTGGTCACGAACTCGGGGGTGAGCGGCTCCACGTAGGTGCGGTTCGCCATCTCCGGGTCCGTCATGATGGTGGCCGGGTTGGAGTTCACCAGCACCACCTCGAACCCCTCCTCGCGCAGGGCCTTGCAGGCCTGGGTGCCCGAGTAGTCGAACTCGCAGGCCTGGCCGATGACGATCGGCCCGGAGCCGATGAGGAGGATCTTGCGGATGTCGGTACGCTTCGGCACGGCCGCGGCTCCTAGGCGTCGATGGATCCGTAGACGATGGACGTCTCGGGGGCGGCCTCGTCCCGCCGGTAGAGCACGTCGTCGAGGCGGCCGTTGCCGATCCACACGGCCTCGCCGTTGCCCCACAGCTTCTCGCCGAGCACGCTCATGCGCTTCTCGACGCGTTCCTTGACCGCGTGCGCCTCGAGGCTCAGCTCGCTGTCGGTCGTGAAGACCGCCCACTCCGGCTTCTGGCCCGATTCCTCGGTCTTGCGGTAGGCGATGAGGTACTTGGGCATCGGTTCACCCTCCCTTCGTCATGAGGTCAGCGAAGCGACGGAACAGGTAGTGCGAGTCGTGCGGACCCGGCGAAGCCTCCGGGTGGTACTGCACGGAGAAGATCGGCAGCTCCCGGTGCCGCATTCCCTCCGAGGTGCCGTCGTTGAGGTTGACGTGCGTCTCCACCAGCCCGAGCTTCTCGACGGAGCGCGGGTCCACCGCGAAGCCGTGATTTTGAGCCGTGATCTCGACCCGCCCGGTGGCGAGATCCTTCACCGGGTGGTTGCCGCCGTGGTGGCCGAACTTGAGCTTGTAGGTGCTGCCGCCGAGCGCGAGCCCCAGGATCTGGTTGCCCAGGCAGATGCCGAAGATCGGTGTCTTCCCGATGAGCCCGCGCACGGCCTCGATGAGATACGGCACCGCCTCGGGATCCCCGGGGCCGTTGGAGAGGAAGACGCCGTCCGGCTTCCGCTCGAGCACCGCGGCCGCGCTCGTGTTCGCGGGCATGACCTCGACCCGGCAGCCGAGCCCGGTGAGGCAGCGCAGGATGTTCTGCTTGATCCCCGAGTCGAAGGCGATGACCTTGAACCGGGCGGGGGGCGGCGTGGTGTAGCCGCGCGCCAGATCCCACGGCGCCTCGTCCCAGCCGTGGGGTTCCGTCACGCTCACCTCGGTGACCAGGTCGCGCCCGAGCAGGCCGGGCAGCGCCCGCGCCCGCTCCACGAGCCGGGCCGCGTCCGTCTCCTCGGTGGAGATGATGCCCTCCTGGGCGCCGTGATCGCGCAGGTGCCGGGTGAGGGCGCGCGTGTCGATCCCCTGGATGCCCACGATGCGGTTTTCGCGCATGTAGGTGTCGAGTGGCACCCGCGCGCGCCAGCTCGAGGGGAACGGGCAGGCTTCCTTCACGATGAAGCCGTGCACCCAGGGCTGCCGCGATTCGACGTCCTCCGGGTTGATGCCGTAGTTGCCGATCAGGGGATAGGTCATGCAGACCATCTGCCCCCGGTACGACGGGTCGGTGAGGATCTCCTGGTAGCCGGTCATGGACGTGTTGAACACGACCTCGCCGTGGCTCTCGCCGGGGGCGCCGAGGGCGTCCCCGCGGAATACCCGGCCATCCGCGAGCGCGAGCAGGGCCGCCCGCGTCACGGGGCCACCTTGAGGCCGCCGACCAGGGTCATCCACGGCGCGCCCGCGCCGGTGAACCCCGCGAACGGGGTGCTCCGGCCGCGCGAGCGGAAGGCGGCCGGATCCACCGTCCAGGTCCGCTCGAGATCGAGGATCGTGATGTCGGCGGCGGCGCCGGGGGCCAGGCTCCCGCCGGGCAGGTTCAGGAGCCGCGCGGGGCCGGTGCTGAGCCGGGTCACCAGGGTCGGCAGATCCAGCACGCCGGGGCGCACGAGCCGGTCGAGCAGGAGCGGCACCGCGGTCTCGAGGCCCACGATGCCGTTGGCCGCCTCCGCGAACTCGCCCTCCTTCTCGGAGAGCGCGTGCGGAGCGTGGTCGGTGGCCACGCAGTCGATGGTGCCGTCCACCAGAGCTTCGAGACACGCCTCGACATCGCGTTTGCTACGGAGCGGGGGCGCCATCTTGCAGTTGGAGTCGTAGCTGCGCACCACCTCGTCGGTGAGCAGCAGGTGATGCGGGGTCACTTCCGCGGTCACCCGGACGCCGCGCGCCTTGGCGTCGCGCACGAGCCGCACCGCGCCCGCGGTGGAGATGTGCGCGACGTGCAGGTGCGCGCCGGTCAGCTCCGCGAGGATGATGTCGCGAGCCACCATCACGTCCTCGGCGGCGGCGGGCTGGCCCGCGAGGCCCAGCTCGGTGGAGACGAAGCCCTCGTGCATGGCCCCGCGGTGAGCGAGCTCGCAGTCCTCCGCGTGGCTGATGACCGGCACGCCGAAGGGCAGGGCGTATTCCATCGCCCGGCGGTACAGCTCCGCGTTCATCACGCACCTGCCGTCGTCGGAGAAGGCCACGCAGCCGGCCTCGGCCAGCTCGGCCAGCTCGGCGAGCTGGGTGCCTTCGAGGTTCCGGGTCACCGCGCCGATGGGGTACACGCGGACGACGCCTTCGACCTTCGCGCGGGCCAGGATGTAGTCGGTGACCGCGCGGTTGTCGTTGACCGGGAAGGTATTGGCCATGCAGGCGACCGCGGTGAAGCCGCCCGCCGCGGCGGCCCGCGTCCCGCTCGCGATGGTTTCCTTGTACTCGAAGCCCGGCTCGCGCAGGTGCACGTGTATGTCGATGAAGCCCGGGCACACCACCTTGCCGGCCGCGTCCACGGTTTCGATCCCCGCGGGGGCCTTCAGCCCTCGCCCCACCTTGTGGATGCGGCCGGCGGCGATCCAGACGTCCTGGACCGCGTCGATGCCGCCCGCCGGATCTACCACGCGCCCGCCCTTGATCAGCACGTTCATGCGCTCTTGCTCCCGGCCAGCATATAGAGCACCGCCATGCGGACGGCCACCCCATTGGAGACCTGGTCGAGGATGACCGAGTAGGCGCTGTCCGCCACCTCCGGGGCCAGCTCGACGCCGCGGTTCACCGGGCCCGGGTGCATGATCAGCACGTCGGGCCGGCAGTGCTCGAGCTTGGCCAGGGAGAGCCCCCACACCCGCGAGTACTCGCGGAGGGACGGGATGAAGCCGCCCTGCATCCGCTCGTGCTGCAGGCGCAGCATCACGATCACGTCGGCGTGGGCGATCGCTTCTTCCAGGCGGTGGCTGACCTTCACCCCCAGCTCCTGGCACTGGGCCGGGATCAGGGTGGGCGGGCCCGCCACCGTCACCGTGATGCCCATCTTCCGCATGCCGTAGATGTCGGAGCGCGCGACCCGGCTGTGGGTGATGTCGCCCACGATCGTGACGTTGAGCCCTTCCAGATGCCCCTTCTTCTCCCGGATCGTCATGAGGTCGAGCAGGGCCTGGGTCGGGTGCTCGTGGGCGCCGTCGCCCGCGTTGACCACCCCGCAGCGCAGGTGCCGGGCCAGCAGCGCGGGAGCGCCCGCGGCCTGGTGGCGCACCACCACCACGTCGGGGCTCATGGCCTCGATGTTGCGCGCGGTGTCGAGCAGGCTCTCGCCCTTGTCCGCGCTCGAGCCGGAGGCGGAGAAGTTGATCACGTCGGCGGAGAGCCACTTGCCCGCGATCTCGAACGAGGTGCGGGTGCGGGTGGACGACTCGTAGAAGAGATTCACCACCGTCTTGCCCCGGAGCGCCGGGACCTTCTTGATCTCGCGGGCCGCGATCTCCTTCATCGAGGCGGCGGTGTCGAGCACGCCGCTGATCTCGGCCGCGTCCAGGCCCTGCATGCCGAGCAGATCTTTGCGTTTCCAGCTCATCGCCTCACTCCTCTTGGATGACGACGCGGTCCACGCCGTCGTGCTCGCGGAGCAGCACGGCCACCGTCTCCCGGCGGCTCGTGGGAAGGTTCTTGCCGACGTAGTCGGGACGGATGGGCAGCTCGCGATGGCCGCGGTCCACCAGGACGGCGAGGCGGATGATGCGCGGGCGCCCCAGGTCCATGAGCGCATCCATGGCGGCGCGGATGGTCCGGCCGGTGAAGAGCACGTCGTCCACCAGCACCACCGTGCGTCCCTTGATCGGGAAGCTGATCTCGGTGCTGCGGACCACCGGCTGCGCGGCCTTGAGGCCGAGGTCGTCCCGGTACAGCGTGATGTCGAGCGCGCCCACCGACGGCTTGGTGCCCTCGATGGCCGCGATCTTGGCGCCGATCCGCTCGGCGAGGGTCACCCCGCGGGTCTTGATGCCGACCAGGGCCACGTCCTGCCCGCCGCCGGCCTGCTCGACGATCTCGTGGGCGATCCGGGTGAGCGCGCGGTCGAGACCGGTCTCGTCGAGGACCTGAGCCTTGTCCCGGGAGCTCACGCCGCCGCTCCCCGGCAAAAAAAATACCCCTGACGGGGCGGAGAGCTGCAGATGTTCTTCGGGTGCCGCATGCTGATCTCTCCTTGCCGGCCTCGCGGGGCCCGCTTAAAGGAGTGAATCGTGATGTGTCCGTATGCTACGCCGCGGGGCGCGGCCTGTCAAGACGGCGCGGTCACGAATCGCGCGCGCTGAGCCACCGGACGAGCCCGAGGAGGAAGATCCCGACGCCGACCATCAGCGGAACCCAGTACCGCGGCACGTGGAGAACCTGGACCAGCACGATGCACAGGCCAATGAACGCGACGATCAGCCCGGCCATCATGAGCTTGCCACCGGAATTATCCGCCATGTTCGATCCTCACTTCTCGGCCACCAGGATGAGACGGCCCGTCGAGCCCGCACGGTACGGCCGCCCATCGTAGCCGGAGTAGGCCCGGAGGAACCGCAGACCGACGCGGCGGAGCATCCGCCGCCACTGGGGAAGGGAGAACTCCTGGAAGCGCAGGGTCTTCTGCGCGACCCACCGCCGCCCGGCGATGACGATGAGCTGGGTGCTGTCCGTGATCTTCGTGCGGCGATCGAACCGGCGATCCTCGAGCACGAATCGCGTCTTCCCGGTCCGGTACCAGAGCCGGCGCGGGAGGCCCGCGTCGTAGACCGGGTCGCGGTGATCGACCAGGAGCCGGCCCCCCGGCCGCAGCGCGCGGGCCATCCGGCGCAGGGCCGCCACGTTCTGCGCGGGCGTGAAGTACCCGAAGCTCGTGTAGAGGTTGATCACCGCGTCGAACTCTGCGCGGTACGTGATGCGCCGCATGTCGCCCCGCCGGAAGCGCAGGCGCGGCCCCTCGGTGGAGCGGCGTCGGGCCTCCGCGAGCATCGCGATTGAGAGGTCCACGCCGACCACGCGGAAGCCGCGCCGGGCGAGCAGGGCCGCGTGACGGCCGTAGCCGCAGGGCAGGTCGAGGATCCGCGCGCCCTCGGGCGGGCGCAGACTGCGCAGCACGAAGTCCACCTCGAGGCGGGTTTGCCGGAAGGGCTTCTCTGCACGCAGCGCCGCGACGTAGCTGGCGTCGAAGAAGTGCCTGAACCATTCCCGCCGGGCCATTCGCGGCGTAGTATACTCCGCCCTGGTCACCCCATGAGCCGGCTTCACGACGCAGCGCGCACCGAGGCCCGCACGATCGGCGTGTCGGTCATCCTGTCCGCGGGTCTGCGGAGGCTCCGGCCCAAGAGCCCCGACGGCCCCCAGCGCTACACCCTGGCGGCCGGCGCCACCCTGGGTGATCTGCTCGACGCGATCGGCATCGACGCGGCGACCGATCTCACCGCCGCGGTGGACGGCGAGCTGGCCGAGCGCGACACCCCGCTCCGCGACGGCGCCGAAGTGATGTTATTGGTTCCGATGGAGGGTGGCAGTAGCAGTGGGAGCCGCAGCCGAAGGCGAGGCGACCATAAGAAATGCAGTGAAAGGTTACTGTAGTAAACCGGAGCCGAAGTAAACCGCAGCCGCGAAGTAAACCGTAGCCGCAAGGGCCCAACCACAACCCACACGAAGCGAGGACGACGAAATGGCTCAACTCACGATTCCCCTCGACGCGAAGCGCTTTGCCAC
>DASQAL010000014.1:0-20291 GCA_035635775.1 Candidatus Acidiferrum sp. | reverse complement strand
CGCCACGCGGGCCTGCTGCCCACCATGGCTCGGCGGTACCCGCACGAGCTGTCGGGCGGGCAGCGCCAGCGCGTCGGCATCGCCCGGGCCCTGGCCATGGAGCCGAGCCTGATCATCTGCGACGAGCCGGTCTCGGCGCTGGACGTCTCGATCCAGGCCCAGATCATCAACCTGCTCGAAGAGCTGCAGTCCGAGTTCGGGCTGACCTACCTGTTCGTGGCCCACGACCTCTCGGTGGTGCGCCACATCTCCGACCGGGTGGCCGTGATGTATCTCGGCAAGATCGTGGAGATCACGGACCGGAAGTCGCTCTACGAGGACCCCCAGCACCCGTATACGAAGGCCCTGCTTTCGGCGGTGCCCATCCCGGACCCGGCGGTGGAGGCGGCTCGGGAGCACGTGGTTCTGGGCGGGGAGGTGCCGAGCCCGCTGAACCCGCCGGCCGGGTGCGTCTTCCACCCCCGGTGCCCCATCGCGGTGGACGATTGCCGCCGGGTCGTCCCGGACCTCCGGGAGATCAAGCCCGGACACCTCGCCGCCTGCATCCGCCTGTAGTAGCGCGGGCTTGACAGCGGGGGGTGGCGACCGCTAAAGTAGCGAAACTTAGACGGAACCGACACCCATCCTCACGGATTGATTCCTCAACAGATTCGCCAACAGATTCGCCAACAGATTCGGCTGTCCATCTCATCGGGGAGGTGGCTCATGCGCCATCGTCATAACTGGATTGTCTGCTCGCTCATCGCCCTGGCTCTCGTCCTGTCCAGTGGTTGGACCGGAGCGGTTGCCCAGGACAAGCCACGCTCCGGCGGAGAGCTGGTCTTCGTCGTGCCCTCGGAGCCCCCCTCCTACGACGGGCACAAGGAGGAGACCTTCGGGGTGATCCACCCGATGGCGCCGCACTACAGCACCCTTCTCAAGGTGGACCCGTTCGACAAGACCGGGACGAAGCCGGTCGGTGATCTGGCCGAGTCCTGGACCGTCTCCAAGGATGGCATGGCCTACACGTTCAAGCTGCGCCAGGGAGTGAAGTTCCACGACGGGAGCGCGTTGACGTCCAGGGACGTCAAGGCCTCGTACGACAAGATCGTCTTCCCGCCGACCGGCGTGGCGTCGTCGCGGAAGAGCGCCTACCGCGCCGTCGAGGCCGTGGAGGCTCCGGATGCGCAGACCGTCCGCTTCAAGCTGAAGTGGCCCGAGGGATCGTTCCTCCTCAACGTCGCCTCACCCTGGAACTGGATCTACAAGGCCGACATCCTGGCCAAGGACATCCACTGGTACGAGAAGAACGTGATGGGCACGGGCCCCTTCAAGTTCGTCGAGCACGTCAAGGGTTCGCACTGGGTGGGCAAGAAGAACCCCGACTACTGGGACAAGGGGAAGCCCTATCTCGACGGGTACCGGGCGATCTTCATCTCCTCGTCCTCGGCTCAGGTGGCGGCGGTTCGGGGTGAGCGGGCCCACATCCAGTTCCGGGGCTTCACCCCCGCCGACCGTGATGGCCTCGTCCAGGCCCTCGGCAACAAGATCACGGTCCAAGAGAGTCCGTGGGACTGCATCCTGATGGTGGCCATGAACCACCAGAAGAAGCCCTTCGACGACAAGCGTGTGCGCCGGGCGATGACCCTGGCGCTGGACCGCTACGAAGCCTCCAGGAACCTGTCGAAGATCGCTATCGTGAAGGAAGTCGCCGGCATTCAGGTACCCGGCACCCCCTTCGCGACCCCGCCCGAGGAGCTGGCCAAGCTGGCCGGCTACTGGAAGGACATCAACGCGTCCCGGACCGAGGCCCGCAAGCTCCTCAAGGAGGCGGGGGTCCCGGATGGGTTCTCCTTCACGTTCAAGAACCGCGGCATCCCGCAGCCGTACGAGCCCGTCGGGATCTGGCTCATCGACCAGTGGCGGCAGATCGGTCTCAACGTCAAGCAGGAGATCATCGAGGCGTCGGCCTACTATACGATGCTGAGGCGGGCCGACTTCGAAACCGCCATGGACTTCCAGTGCGGCTTCATCGTGGAGCCGGATCTCGACCTGCCCCGCTTCCTGTCCGACTCCGACGCCAACTACGGCAAGTCCGGTGATAAGGTGCTGGACGATCTCTACAACCGGCAGGCCCGCGCCACCGACCCCGAGGAGCGCAAGAAGGTCCTCCGCGCCTTCGAGAAGCGCCTCCTCGACGAGGAGGTGCACTCGTTGATGACGCTGCAGTGGAACCGGATCATGCCGCACAGCTCGAAAGTGAAGGGCTGGACGGTCACGCCCAGCCACTACCTCAACAACCAGCTCGACACCGTCTGGCTGTCGGAGTAAGCGAGGCCGCGGCGGGCCGGGGCCGGTGCTGAGCCGGCTCGGGCCCGCACCCAGCTCATGTGGAAGTATCTGCTGAAGCGATTCCTCCTCATGTTCCCCACCCTCATCGGGGTGGCGCTGGTCACCTTCTTCCTCATCCGCGTGATCCCGGGAGACGTGGTCGAGCTCCGGCTCGCCGGCGATCGCGGGGCCGCCTCCGACGCCGCCATCAAGATGGAGCGCGAGCGGTTCGGCCTCGACCAGCCGCTCTGGAAACAGTTCGGGACCTGGATGGTGGGGGTGGCCCGCCTCGACTTCGGCACCTCCATGTGGACGGGCTCGCCGATCTGGGATGAGATCAAGCTCCGCTTCGCGCTGTCGCTGCAGGTGGCGATCATGGCCACCATCGTGGCGGTGGTGCTGGCGGTGCCCTTAGGCATCCTCGCCGCGCTCAAGCAGGACACCTGGGTGGACTACGCGGTCCGCATCTTCTCCATCGCGGGCCTGGCGGTGCCGTCCTTCTGGCTCGGTATCCTGTTCATCCTGAGCTTCCTGATCGTCTTCAAGTGGCTGCCCCCCATGGTCTACACCCCGTTCTGGGTGAACCCGTGGCAAAACATGCTGCAGCTCGTCTGGCCGGCGCTCGCGGTCGGCTACCGCTACTCGGCGGTGGCCACCCGCATGACCCGCTCCGCCATGCTCGAGGTGCTCCGTGAGGACTACGTGCGGACCGCGCGGGCGAAGGGGCTCGCGCAGCGCCTCATCCTGGTCCGCCACGCGCTCAAAAACGCGATGCTGCCGGTGTTGACGGTCATCGCGCTCGAGTTCGCGTTCCTGATCGGCGGCCTCGTCGTGACCGAGCAGGTCTTCAACCTGAACGGGATCGGGCTGCTCTTCGTGCAGGCGGTGGCCCACCGCGACTACACCCTGATCCAGGCCCTGGTGATGCTGGTGGCCGGGATCTTCATCTTCGTGAACTTCGCCATGGACGTCATGTACGCCTGGATCGACCCGCGCATCCGGTTCCGCTAGAAAATAATGCGTATGAACAACCGCAAGACAACAACGCACTCGAAAACAATGCGAAGCCACCCTATAGAGGGCGTCGCTTGCGACGCCCGTAAGATCAAATAAAGACCGATGGCAATAACCTCGCCGATCGACCAGGCAACAGCCAAAGGCCGATGGCAATAACCTCGCCGATTGACCAGGCAACAGCTCCGGAAGCAGCCGAACCCGGCCGCCTCGCCCGCTGGCTGGCCGCGACCCGCGACTTCGCGCGCCACCGCACCCTGGGGGCGGTGGGTGCGGCGGTGGTACTGCTGATGATGATGCTCGCGGGGTTCGCGGGACCGCTCGCGCCCTACGACCCGGTGGCGGTGGACTTCGGGGCCATGCTCGCGGCGCCGAACGCCGCGCACTGGCTCGGCACCGACGCCTTCGGCCGCGACGTGCTCTCGCGGCTCATCTACGGCTCGCGCACCGCCCTGCTGGTCGGCTTCGGCGCCGCGCTCATGGGCGCCACCATCGGGGCCATCCTGGGCGTGGGCAGCGCCTACTTCGGCGGGCTGGTGGATCTCTACCTGCAGCGCCTCATGGACATCTTCCTCTCGTTCCCGCTGATCATCCTGGCGCTGGCCCTGGTGGCGATCCTTGGCAACTCCATCCCGAACCTGATCATGGCTATCACGATTCCGATGATCCCGCGCGCCGCCCTCGTCATCCGGTCCTCCGCGCTGACGATCCGGGAGATGCCCTACGTGGACGCGGCGCGCGCCGCCGGCTTCGGCCACGCCCGTATCATCCTGCGCCACATGCTGCCGAACGTGGTCGCGTCCTACCTGATCATGCTGACCGCGTTCCTGAGCCAGGCCATCCTGCTCGAGGCCTCGCTGTCGTTCCTGGGCCTGGGCGTGCAGGAGCCGACGCCCGCCTGGGGCCTGATGCTGCGGGGCGCCGCGGTGGACTTCGCGGAGGCGGCGCCCTGGATGGCGCTCTTCCCGGGGCTGTCCATCAGCCTGGCCGTGTTCGCCTTCAACCTGTTCGGCGATTCCCTCCGCGACGCGCTCGATCCGAAGCTACGAACCCTCTAGCTCCCAGGTCAAACGCCTTGACACCTGCCGTGCAAGTTGGTAGAAATATGTGGGTTTCAAGGTAGGTATCCGGGGTCACCGGTTAACAGGAGGCCGGAATGGCGTATATCATCGCGGAGCCGTGCGTCAACGTGAAGGACAAGGCCTGCGTCGAGGTCTGCCCCGTGGACTGCATCTACGAGGGCGAGACCATGCTCTACATCCACCCGGATGAGTGCATCGACTGCGGGGCTTGCGAGCCGGTCTGCCCGGTGAAGGCGATCTTCGCGGAAGACGAGACGCCGGCGAACTGGAAGAACTACATCGAGCTGAACAAGCAGTTCTTCAAGGACAACCCGGGCGTCAAGCCGGCCACCAAGGCGTAGCCGGCTTCGGCGCCCGCTCGAGGTGACGAGGGGCCCGCTCGCGGGTCCCTCTTTTTTTGCCCTGACGCGACGGCACGGCCGCGCGGGGGCTGCACACGGCGCGGTGCACGGCGGCGCGCGGAGCGGGCGAAATCGCAGGTTCCGCGCGGCGTCGCGCGTGGCACAGGCCTTGCGATGATGCTCGCGCATGACAGCACTGATGCCCGCTCCCGAGACCGCTCCCCGGCCGTCGCCGCCCCGCCTGCCCAAGGGCCTCGCCGAATCCACCGGGTTGCCCGCCGCGCCCGCCCGACCGCTGCCCGGCTTTCACGGCGCGGTCTCCGACTTCAAGCGCCGGCTGCTCGAGGCCACGCTCACGCAGGCGGGCGGCAACCGCACGCGCGCCGCGCGCGCGCTGGGGCTCCAGCGCACCTATCTGCTCCGGCTCATCCGGGAGTTCGAGATCCGCGTGCCGCCCGCGCCGCTGCCCGGGCGGCGCGCGGAGCCGGGCGGGCCGCCCGCCGCGGGAGCCGCGCCGGCGCAAACACATTGACACCCGGTCACGCCCCGGTTTGAAATGGATGGGTGAGCGACGTGTGGATCGCCGGCGCGGGCATGACCCGCTTCGGCCGGCGGGACGAGAACCTCCAGGACCTCATGGCGGAGGCGGCTCTGGCCGCCATGCACGACGCGGGCATCGAGCGGCCCGACGCCCTCGTGGTCGCCGCGATGAATCCCGAGGAGTTCACCGGCGAGGGCAACTATGCTTCGCTGATCGCCACGCGGCTCGGCCTCTCCCACGTGCCGGCGCTGCGCGTGGAGACCGCGACGTCCTCCGGGGTGGCCGCGGTCTACTCGGCCTTCGCCGCGATTTCCGCGGGCTTCCATCGATCAATCCTCGTGGTGGGCGGCGAGAAGATGACCCACCTGCCGACGCCGCGCGTGTCCGAGATCATCGGCCGCTCCATCGATCCGCACGAGAGGAGCTACGGCACGACCATGCCCGCCCTCGCCGGACTGATCACGCGGGCGGTCATGCACCGGCGCGGGATGTCGCTGCGGGAGATCTCGCAGGTCGCGGTGAAGAACCACGCCCACGGCGCCCGCAACCCCTTCGCCCACTTCCAGGAGCCGGTGACGCTCGACGCGGTGATGGAGAGCCGGCTCGTGGCCGACCCGCTGCGCCTCTTTCACTGCTGCCCCATCTCCGACGGCGGCGCCGCGCTCCTGCTGACCCTGGACCGGCGGAGCGTGCGGGTGGCGGGGATCGGGCAGGGGGCGGACACCATCGCGGTGCGCTACCGGACGGACCTGACCTCGTTCCGCGCCACCCAGGCCGCGGCGGAGGCGGCCTATCGCATGGCCGGCTTCGGGGCGGCTCGGGTGGAAGTGGCGGAGATCCACGACGCCTTTACCCCGTTCGAGCTGATCTCCCTCGAGGACACCGGGCTCGTGCCGGTGGGCAAGGCGGGGCGGGCCACGCTGGACGGGGAGACCGCCATCGGCGGGCGGCTGCCCGTGAACACCTCCGGCGGGCTCAAGGCGCGCGGGCACCCGCTCGCCGCCACCGGCATCGCGCAGATCGTGGAGCTCTTCTGGCAACTCACCGGGCGGGCCGACGGCCGCCAGGTGGAGGCGCGCGTGGCGCTGGCCCAGTCCATCGGCGGGCTCGCCACCAACAACTGGGTGACCCTGCTGGAGGCGCGTCGCTGATGCCCGACCGGCTCCGCGCCTCCCGCTGCCCGCGCTGTCGCCGGCTCGTGGTGCCGCCGGCCAGCATCTGTCCGGATCATCCGGTGCGGATGGAGGAGGCGCTGCTGCCGCCGCTCGGGGAGGTGGTCTCGTTCACCACCTTGCACTCGCCGCCCGAGGGCTTCCGGGCCCCGCTCCACCTGGCCCTCGTGGAGCTCGAAGGCGGCGCCCGGCTCTTCTGCCACGGCACCGCCACCGAGGGCGTGAAGATCGGCTCCCACGTGTCGGTGGAAGCGGTAGACTCCGTGTTCTACTTCTCTCACATCGGATTCACCGACCGGGCGCGCCTCTTCTGGCGCCGCGCCGGTGCCCGCGGCGAGCGTGTCGGCGCCATCGGCAAGAGCGTCGTCAAAGGGTTGTGGAACAGGAGGCCCCGTGGCAAAGACTAAGCCCCGCTCCCGCAAGACTCCATCCGCCGCCCGCCCGAAGCCCGCGGCCCGCCGGCCGTCCGGCCGGCCGCCGCTCGCCGGCGTGCGCGTCATCGACCTCACCCGCGTGCTGGCCGGGCCCTTCTGCGCCATGTCGCTGGGCGACATGGGCGCGGAGGTGATCAAGATCGAGGAGCCCGGGAAGGGCGACGACACCCGCGGCTGGCCGCCCTTCGTGAGCGGCGAGGCCACCTACTTCCTCTCGGTCAACCGCAACAAGAAGAGCCTCACGCTGAACATGAAGGCACCCGAGGGGCAGGAGATCCTGCACCGGCTCCTGGCCTCGGCCGACGTGGTGCTGGAGAACTTCCGCCCCGGCACCATGGAGCGCCTGGGCTTCAGCTACGAGGCTCTGAGAAAGGTCAATCCCCGGCTGGTGTACTGCTCGATCTCGGGCTTCGGCGAGAGCGGTCCCGAGGCGCACCGGCCCGGCTACGACCTGATCGTGCAGGGCGAGTCCGGCGTCATGGACATCACCGGATTTCCCGACGGCCCGCCGGTCAAGGTCGGCAATTCGATCGGCGACCTGGTGGCGGGCATGGCCGCCGCCCAGGGCATCACCCTGGCGCTGCTGAGCCGCGAGAAGACCGGGCGGGGGCAGAAGGTCGAGATCGGCATGCTCGACGTGATGGCCTCGCTGCTCACCTACCAGGCCGGGCTCTATTGGAACGCGGGCGGCCGCCCCGCCCGCCGCGGTAACGAGCACCCGTCCATCGTGCCGTACGAGGTCTTCCGAGCCCAGGACGTGTACATCACGCTGGGCGTCGCCAACAACTCGCTGTGGGACCGCACGTGCCGGGCGCTGGAGCGCGAGGATCTCATCAAGGATCCGCGCTTCGACACCGAGGCCAACCGCGTGACCAACCGGAAGGTCCTGGTGCCGCTCCTCAACGAGATCCTCGGCGCGCGCCCCGCCGACGAGTGGCTCGCGCGCCTGGACAAGGCGGGCGTGCCCGCCGGGCGCATCAAGTCGGTGGCCGAGGTGTGCGAGAGCGCGCATCTCAAGGCGCGGGGCATGATGGTCTCGCTGTCCCATCCGAAGGCGGGGCCGATCACCGTGATGGGGGTGCCGGTGCGCCTGCACGACACGCCGGGCGCGGCCACGCTGGCCCCGCCGCTGCTCGGCCAGCACACCGACGCGATCCTGACCGGACTCCTCCGCATGCCGAAGGCGCGCGTGGACAAGCTGCGCGCCACCGGCGTCGTGTAGCGCGCGCCCCGCTCGGGCGCGGGCTCCTCACCAGAGGCTGCGGATCAGCAGCCACGCGCCCAGCAGCGCGAGGAAGCCCAGCACCGCGCGGTTGAATCCACGCTGATCCAGCCGGTCCTGCACGCGCAGTCCCACCGCGAAGCCGGCCAGGCCCACCGCGGTCAGGGCGAGCGACGGCCAGACCAGCGACCAGGGCAGGAGCCCGTACCAGGTCACCGCGCCGAGCTGGACCAGCTTGTAGAAGAAGAACGTGAAGGCCACCGAGGACACGAAGTCGTGCTTCGACAGCCCGATGGCCTGGAAGTAGAGGACGAGCGCGACGGCGGGCGCATTGGTCACCCCGCCGATGACGCCGGCCACGAAGCCGGCGGGCGCCGAGAGCCAGCGCTCCCAGTGCGCGGGCACGCGCGGGGCCAGCCCGGTCGCGTTCAGCGCGACATAGCAGAGCACGAAGACGCCCAGGATCAGCGTCGCGGCCTGGGGTGACAGGAGGACCAGCGCGCGTGCCGAGGACCACCCCGACGGCGCCGGCCGCGAGCAGGACCCAGAAGCGTCGCACGGTCGAGAGCGGCGTGCCGCGCCGGGCGAACTGGATGCCGTCCATCACGATATTGGGCAGGATCAGAACGACCACCGCGGTCTTGACGTCGACCACGAGGCTCAGCAGCGGGGTGCCGAGGGCGGGGAAGCCGAACCCGATGGCGCCCTTGACGAAAGCCGCCACCAGCACCACCATCGCCATCAGGGCCGCGATCACGCCCCCGAGCATAACTTGACACCCCCCGGGCGGCGGCGGGATGATGTGGCCCCCATGTCGCGCCAGATCAAGATCTACGACACCACGCTCCGCGACGGCACCCAGGGCGAGGGCGTGGCCTTCTCCATGGAGGACAAGGTGCGTATCGCGCACCGCCTCGACCAGCTCGGCGTGCACTACATCGAGGGCGGCTGGCCCGGGTCGAATCCCAAGGACCTGCGCTTCTTCAAGCGCGTGCAGGACGCGGTCTTCAAGAGCGCGAAGATCAGCGCCTTCGGCGCCACCCGCCGGCCCGGCGTGCGGCCGCAGGAGGACGGCAACCTCCAGGCCCTCGTCGAGGCGGGGTCGCCCGCCGTCACCATCTTCGGCAAGGCGTGGGACTTCCACGTGACCTCGGCGCTCGGCACCACGCTCGAGGAGAACGTGGCCATGATCGCGGATTCGGTCGCGTACCTCCTCAAGCACTTCGAGGAGGTCATCTACGACGCCGAGCACTTCTTCGACGGCTTCAAGCGCAACCCGGAGTACGCGATGCGGACGCTGCGCGCCGCGGAGGCGGCGGGGGCCCACTGCCTCGTGCTCTGCGACACCAACGGGGGGAGCCTGCCGCACGAAGTCGCCGCCATCATCAAGCAGGTCCAGCGCGCGGTGAAGGCGGAGACCCCGCTCGGCATCCACGTGCACAACGATACCGAGTGCGCGGTGGCGACCTCGCTGGCCGCGGTGAGCGAGGGCATCGGCCACGTGCAGGGGACGATCAACGGTTACGGCGAGCGCTGCGGCAACGCCAACCTCGTCTCGATCATCCCCAATCTCATGCTGAAGATGGGGCTCGAGTGCATCCCGCCCCAGAACCTGCGCGAGCTGCGCGACGTCTCCCGCCTCGTGTCCGAGCTGGCCAACCGCAAGCCGTGGTCGTCCCAGCCCTACGTGGGCGACTCCGCGTTCGCCCACAAGGGCGGCATCCACGTCTCCGCGGTGCTCAAGCATCCCGAGACCTACGAGCACGTGGACCCGGGGGCGGTGGGCAACCAGCGCCGGGTGCTCGTCTCCGAGCTGGCCGGGCAGTCCAACGTGCTCTGGAAGGCCAAGGAGTACGGCATCGATCTCGACAAGAACACCCCGGAGGCCCGCCGCATCCTCGAGATGCTCAAGCGGCTCGAGGACGAGGGCTTCCTGTTCGAGGGCGCGGAGGCCTCCTTCGAGCTCCTGATGGAGCGGGCCCTCGGCAACCACCGGCCGTACTTCGAGCTGCAGGGCTATCGCGTGATCGTGGAGGAGGACGCGGGCGACGGCGAGCCGGTGGCGGAGGCCACCGTGCGCCTGCGCGTGAAGGGCATCGAGGAGCATACCGCGGCGGCGGGCAACGGCCCCGTGCACGCGCTCGACCACGCCCTCCGCAAGGCCCTCGAGGACTTCTACCCGAATCTGCGCGAGATGGCGCTGCTGGACTACAAGGTGCGGATCCTCGACGAATCGAAGGCCACCGCGGCCAAGACCCGCGTCCTCATCACCTCGGGCGACGGCAACGAGACCTGGGGGACGGTGGGGGTGGCCGACAATATCATCGAGGCGTCGTGGCAGGCGCTGGTGGACTCGGTCGAGTACAAGTTGAGACGCGACGAGAAGCAGGGCAAGCGGTAGCGCGGGGGCGGGGCGGCCGGCGGGGGCGGGAGGGGGGTCTCTGACCACGATGCGCTGCCCTTCGGCGACCCGATCTGGAGTTCCCAATCCGGGTGGTTGCTGGCTTCGTTCTACTTGGCGGGAACGGGTCACCCGACCCCCCTCCCGCCCCCGCCGGCCGCCCCGCCCCCGCGCTACCGCCTCGGGATAAATGTCCCCAATCCCTTCTAAGCTGATCGAGGATACGGCGCGGGAGTTGACGGCCCGGGCGGCCATCGATATTCCCGCGGACTACCGTGATGGGGTGCGGCTCGCGCGGGACCGGGAGGGCAATCGGCTCGCCCGCTTCGTGCTCGACCAGATGCTCGGCAACTGGGACATCGCCACCGCCGACCGGCGGCCGATGTGCGCGGACACCGGGCTGCCGCGCTACTACGTGCGGCTCGGCAACGAGGCGGCGGTCGAGGGCGGGCTGGTCGCCCTCGAGCGCGCGCTCCGCAAGGCGACCGCGGAGGCCACCCAGGCGATTCCACTCCGGCCCAACCGCGTGCACCCGCTCACCCGCGAGGACCGCAACGACAACGTGGGCCTCCACGCTCCCGAGGTCACGTTCGCGGTGGAGCCT
Organism: Candidatus Acidiferrum sp.; assembly: GCA_035635775.1. Taxonomy (GTDB): domain Bacteria; phylum Methylomirabilota; class Methylomirabilia; order Rokubacteriales; family CSP1-6; genus CAMLFJ01. Next base: position 9,170 of record DASQAL010000014.1, on the reverse strand, counting down.
CACGCGGACTGGATCGACGTGACCACCGTGCACAAGGGCGGGCTCTTCGGCAGCGACTACCGGATGCTGTTCCCGGGCGACGGTATGGCCGGCATCAAGCGCTTCTTCGTGGACACGCTGATCGAGTCGGGCAAGCGGGGCCTGGCCTGCCAGCCCGCCATCGTGGGCGTGGGCATCGGCGGGTCCAAGGACACCTGCGTGCGACTCGGAAAAGAAGCGGCGTGCTTACGCATAGTCGGCAGCCGCAATCCCGATCCGGCCGCGGCGGCGCTGGAGGACGAGCTGACCGCGCTCGGCAACTATATCGGGATCGGGGCCATGGGCTTCGCGGGCACCTCCATGGTGGTGGCCACCCACGTGGAGCTGGCCTACACGCATACCGGCGGCATGCCGGTGGGCATCCACCAGTTCTGCCTCTCGTCGCGGCGGGCCACCGCGCGCATCCATCCGGATGGGCGCGTGGAGTTCCGGAGCGATCCGGGCTGGTTCACCGACTACTATCGCCGCCTGGGGATCGAGTGATGGGCGCGGTGATCGCCCGGCTCGACGACGTGGCGATGGACGAGGTGCACCTCACCACGCCGGTGTCGGACGAGGCCATCCGCTCGCTCAAGCTGGGCGACGTGGTGTACCTGAGCGGCGCGCTCTACACCGCGCGCGAGGGCGTGTACCGCCAGGTGGTGGACAAGGGCGTCGCGTTCCCGGACGCGGTGCGCGCGCTGACCAACGTGAACTTCCACTGCTCGCCCGCGGCGGCCACGCGGCCGGACGGCACCCACGTGGTCGAGGCGGTGACCGCCACCGCGAGCTTCCGCTTCGGCAAGTCCATGGGCCCGTGGTTCGAGCGCTCGGGCGCGCGCGTCATCGTGGGCAAGGCCGGGCTCACCGAGCTGGCCTACCGCGAGTGGTTCGTGCCCCACGGCGCGGTGTACCTCACCACGGTGGGCTACGGCATGGGCGCGGCCTACGGGCGCGGGATCAGGCGCGTCCTCGACGTCCACTGGCTCCGCGAGCTGGGCATCGCCCAGGCGCTCTGGGTCCTCGAGGTGGACCGCCTCGGGCCCTTCCTGGTCGAGGGCGACGCCGAAGGCCGCAGCCTCTTCGCCCTCGCCAACCGCGAGATCAATGTCCGCATCGCCGAGGTCTACAAGACCCTCCCGCCGCCCGCCCTCGCGCGCTTCGGCGAAGTCCTGTCCCGCACCGACGACCTCATCTAACTGGGGTCAGGTCTTGAATTACGACATTTCGTCGCGCGCGGTGCCGCTATCTGCTGAGCGCGAGGCGGGCGGGTCCTGGCACCGGGGTGGCCCTCGCCGGCTCGACCTTCCTCACCCGCTCGCCGGACTCGCCGCTCTTCGAGCGGCGCACCGGACTCCGGGGGGTGAACGAAGGCCGCCCGGCGAGGGCCACCCCGGTGCCACCCGCCCGTCTCCGGTTCGACAGTGACCCGCACTCACGTATCCAGCCACTTGAATGTCGGAATGTAAGACGTGACCCCAAGGCGATTCAGCCGCTCCCCAGGTGGAAGACGGGGTGGCGGGGGGCTTCGGCGATGAAGGCGGCGAGGGGGGAATCGGGTTTGGCGTCGAAGTAGGGGCGGGTGATGGGGACGCGGGTGATGTAGCGCCGGAGGACGGGGGCGGCTTCGGTGGGGCTTAGCTCGCGGATCGGCAGCGTCTCGGAGCGCGTGCCGCGGCTCAGCGTGATCCGGCCGGCGGCGCGGGCGTTGCGGACCCAGGCGACGTCGCCGTAGGGGGCGACCAGCCAGCGAGTGTCGCCGTCCTCGACGAGGGTTACCGGTGTTGACAGTGGGCGGCCGGTGCGATGGCCGGGTACCGTTAGCAGGTAGGTGGGGCCGGGCATCAGGCCGAGCTTCAGCAGGAGGCGGACGAGGCGATTCGCGGCGCGGCGGCTGGGGGTGAGGCGGTAGGTGTTGGCCATGGTCACCACCCCTCACCCTGGCCCTCTCCCCTGAGGGGAGAGGGGATCGTCGCCGGTGCGGGACTTGGCGGCGGATTCGCGGGCGGTGGCGGAGAAGATGCCGCGGGTCATCAGCGCGCGGGCTTCCGCGGCGCGCCGCTCGTAGATCTGGGCGCGGGCGGCATGCGCCTCGCGATGGTCCGGCTCGGCCGCGACGGCCCAGTCGATGAGGTGACCGGCCAGCGCCAGCCGGCCCTCGGCGGCAAGCGCGCGCGCCCGGGCGATGAGGCCGGCGATGCCGCCGGCCAGCGTCAGGATCTCGCGGCCGAGCTCGGCCTCCGGCGCCGGCTTGAGATGCGAGGGCACGCCGTCGTACCAGCCACCGTAGAGCCGCCAGAGATTGCGCACCACGTAGTCCGGCTCGTCGTAAACGGGCTGCAAATACCGGCGCTCGGCCAGGTGAGCCGGCGGCTTCACCGAGCGCAGCACCTCCTCCAGCGTGGCCCCCGCGTTCATCAGCGCGAGCGTCTGGCTCACGAGCGCCTCGAGCCACTCCGCGGTGTCGCTGAGCGCCTGCCGCACGCGCTCCGCCCCGACGATGGGCATGCCGTGGCCGGGGATGAGCAGCTCCGCGCCGCGCGCCGCCATCTCGCGCAGCGCCGCCGCCCACTCGGCGGCGTAGCGCTGGACCTTCTGGGGGTTGCCCGCATTGGGCGCGACCCAGATGAAGAGGTCACCCGTCCACAGGATGCGCCGCTCCGGCCACCACACCCAGGTGGCGTCGTCGGTCTCGCCCCGCGCGTGCTGCAGCTCGAGCGCCACGCGGTCGGTCTCGAGGCGCAGGGCCTGATCGTAGACGGTATCGGGGTAGTCGTACTCGGTCGGCCAGGAGGCGGCGATGGAGAACTGCCGCGCGTTGATGAGCCCGTTGTAGCCGGTGGTGGCGCGATAGCGGTCGAAGCGGGCGGCCACGGTCCGGTGGCCGACGATCTGAGGCCGCGGCCAGCCCTTCGCGGCCGCCTCCGCGAGGAACGGAGGCAGCCCGAAGGCGTGATCGGCGTGGCCGTGCGTATAGATGGCCGCGTGGAGCGGGCCGGGATCGATCGCGCGCACGGACGCGAAGGTCCGGTCGCGGCCCACGTAGTTGGCGGTGTCCACCAGCACGAGGCCGCGCCCGGCGCGCACCACCGTCACGTTGGCGAAGGCGTGCACGAAGAAGACGCCGGGGGCGATCTCTTCGGTCGCGCCAGTCGCCTTCCAGAACTCGCGCGGCTCCACGCCGCCCGACCAGCACTGCTCGGCCCGCTCCAGGATCTGGCCCATCAGGCCGCGCTCCAGATGTTCCGGCCGCGGGTCTCGGGGGCGAGACAGGCGGAGACGAAAGCGCCCGCGGCCAGCAGCAGGCAGAGGGCGAAGGCCGCGCGGTAGGCGTCGGCCCCGTACACGCGCGCGCCCGCCACCAGCGCGCCGTCCCAGTACCGGTCGAGCACGAGCCCGGTCACCCACTGCATGACGCCGAAGGACAGGAACGTGGGCAGGTTGTGGAAGCCCAGCGCCACCCCCACGTAGCGCGGGTCGTTGACCTCACGGATGGCCGCGAAGACCAGCACGACCACGCTCGAGCCCAGGCCGATGAGAAAGCAGATGAGCGGCAGGAAGCCCGGGGCGATGGGCGTTGCCGGAGCGACGAGGGCGAGCCAGGTGAAGACGTTCAGGCCGCTCACCACCAGGAGGGGCAGCCGGCGCCGATGCAGCCGGTCGGAGAGCCAGCCGATCAGCGGCGCGCCTACCAGCAGGCCCAGCGCGGCCAGCCCGACCAGGTTCGCGGCCCGCACGCGCGGCAGCTCGTAGACCTGGGTCAGGTACGGCACGCCCCAGAGCCCCACGAAGGCGGCGAAGCCCCCGTAGATGCCGCCCGAGATGAGGCCCACCGTCCACGAACGGGGATTGACGATCACGCTCGGGATCCCCGCGATGATCTCCCGCAGGCCGGGCTCCGCCGCGCGCGGGCGCGCGCCCGGGCCGGCTGATTGCTCCGGGTGGTCGCGCACCGTGAGGAAGCACGCGACGGCCAGCAACGCGGTGGCCGCGCCGATGGTGACGAAGCCCCGGCGCCAGCCGATCTGCTCGACGAGCAGGGCGAGCGGCGTCGTGCCCGCGAGCGCGCCGATCGAGCCCACGCTCTGGGCCGCGCCCGAGACGGTGCCGAACTCCCCGCTCGGGAACCACTCCGCGGCCAGCCGCAGTCCGGCGATGAGGATCACCGAGGCGCCCAGGCCCACGAGCAGGCGCCCCGCGAACGCCACCCCGAAGCCGGGCGCGAGCCCGAAGAGCACCGAGCCCGCGCTCATGCTGAGCCCGCCGAGGGTCAGGGTGCGGCGCGGGCCCAGGAAATCGGCGAGGCTGCCGCCGGGCAGCGCCATGGCCGCGAAGCAGTACGGATAGATCGCGGACAGCGCGCCGAGGGTCGCCGCGGAGACCGCGAAGGCCGCCATCAGGTCGCCCGCCACCACCACCGGGGCTACCCGGTGGAAGTAGGAGAGGAAATAGAGGAGAGCGGGGACGACCAGGACCCCCCAGCGCGTCCGGGCCACTAGGGAACTCGGAGGGGGGCGGCGCCCCCCTTCCGAACCTCCCCCCCAGAAACCGGCTGCGCGGGCAGAGCCCGCGCTCGAAGCGGACCCGCCCATTCCCTACGCGTCATGCCCGACTACCGGGACAGATCCCTGCATTAGCCGGCCTTGCGCCAGGCCTCGATCTGCCCCCGATGCTCCTGATAGTGATGCCGGCTATTGAGGTCCACGATCTTGTGGGCGGTCTTGCCGGGCACGTAGCGCTCGTCGGGCACCGCGGCGGCCGCCCGCAGGAAGGCGGCGTGCGAGGCGTCGAGCTCCCGCAAGATGTCGGCGGTGGGCGCGGCCTTCCTGGCCTCCGCGAAGCGGCCGTTCCAGGCGTCCACGTCCTCGTAGGAGACGCCCTCGGCGATCGGGCGCTCGCCCCGGGCGATCCGCTCGAGGGCCGGTCCCATCTCACGATGCCAGCCCGAGATGTGGGCCACGATGTCGCGCGCGCTCCACGTCCCGAGCCAGACCTGGCGCATCTGCGCCTCCTCGAGCCCCGCGATCGCGCGCTTGAAGAGGGTGTACTCGGTCTCCGCTTCGCTCAGCAGGGTCGTCTTCTCTGACATGTTGGCGCGCCTCCTTGCGCGGAGCTTCGTAGGGGGTCAGGTCTTGAAATACGACATTTTCTCGCCGGTTGCCCACATTACGCGATGCGGAAATGTCGTATTTCAAGACCTGACCCCGCTGGGCGGGATGCGCTTGTAGAAGAGCAGCTCGCGGACCCCCTGGGGCAGGTTGTCGATGTGGCCGCTCGGCTGAAAGCCGAGCGCGCGGTGCATCTGGATCGACACCACGTTGGTCTCCTCGGTGGAGGAGTAGAGCCGCGAGGTGGGCGACACCGCCTCCACCGACTTGAAGAACTCGCGCGCGATGCCCTTGCGGCGGAAGTCGTCCCGCACCACCACCAGGCTGACGAAGGTGCACTGAAACCAATCGATCCGGTAGGCGAGGAAGCCCACGACCTCGCCTAGGCCCTCGGCGACGATCAGATGGTGGCGCTCCAGGTGCGAGCGGATGAACGCGCCGGCGCGCTCCTCCCCGATGACGGCAGCGGCGAGGGTCCGGCAGCCGACCTCGTCGGCCACCCGGGGCAGTCGGATCTCGATCATGGGGCGCCCGGGAGCGGCGGCCGGCGCCTCAGTACGTGCCGGGACGGATCCGCTTGAACAGCTCCTTGAGCTTGTCGGCGCTGAAGCCGGAGCTCTGGCATGCCGAGATGATCTCGCGCTCGTCGGCCTCCACCTTGGCGATCGCCTCGGGGATCTTGCTGGCGATGTCGTGCGGGATCGTGCACACCCCGTGCTGGTCCCCGTGGATCAGGTCGCCCGGCTTGATCAGGACGCCGCCCACCTTGATCGGGATCCCGAAGTCCACCATGTGCACGTTGGCGTGCGAGACCGAGACGTGGGCCGCGCAGAACTGGAAGCCGAGCGCGCGCACCTCGTCGAGATCGCGCACCGAGCCGTCGGTGACCACGCCCACGCAGCCGAGCGCGCGGTGGATGTTCGCCTGCACCTCGCCCCACTGAGCGCCCTGGCCGCGCGGGTCGTCCAGGTCGTGTACCACGATCACGCGGGGCGCCGGGATGGTCAGGACGTAGTCCCACCAGCCGTAGGTGCTGGCCCGGTGGCCCTCGATCGGCCCCTGCTCGGCCCGGATGACGCACGGAACCGCGTAGCCCACCATCGGGCCCATGTCGGGGAAGACCGCGCGGATATCCGAGGAGAGGTTGCCCTGCTCCCGCGGGCGGACCTTGAAGGTCTCGATGGCGTTGGCGACGCTGGGGCTGGTGATCTTCTTGAGCGCTTCGATCTCTTGCGCGGTGAGCGGCACGGTGTCCTCCATATGGGATTGGCGTATGGGGTTGGCGGCTGGGTCGGGTCAGATAGTGCCCTTTCGCCGCTCGGTGAGCAACTGTTCGAGCTGCGGGATGACCTGCCGCAGGGCCCGCATGTTCGGGTTGACCCGGAGGGCCCGGCGGAAGTAGGAGAGCGCGCGCTCGGGCTGGTCGAGCTGCAGGTAGATCTGCCCGTAGCCGGCGAGGGCCCCGAAGTGGGCCGGGTTGCGCTTCATCACCTCGTCGCAGTCCTTGAGCGACTTCTCGTGCTCGCCCATGAGGAAGTAGACGGTGGCCCGCTTGTTCCAGGCCTCCGCGAAGTCGGGCTTCCGCTGGATCACCTTCGTGAAGGTCTCCGCCGCGGCCGGGCCGTCGCCGCGGTTCATCTGCTCGATGCCGATCTGGAGCAGGCCGTCGGCCTCGATATCGCCGGAGCGGCTCCACACCTGCCAGACCGAGTGCTCGGCCAGCGCCCGCACCACCTCGTCGTCGTCCGAGAGCGCGCCGATCAGGACGGGGGCGTCGGCGATGACGCCGACCTCGCCGAGCCAGGCGGTGGCGTGCCGGCGCGTCTCGAGATCAGGCTTCGTGATGTCGGCCAGCGCCTGCTCCCGGGTCAGCGGGGACTTGACCTGGGCGGACGCGCCGGACGCGAGCAGGCCCAGCGCCAGGGCGAGCAGGGCCAGGGCGGCGCCCGCGCGGCTCACGCGCGCCCCATCAGCTTGAGGAACGCCGCCTCGTCGAGCGTGGCCACGCCCAGGCGCTTGGCGTCGTCGACCTTGGAGCCGGCGTCCTCGCCCACGATGACGTAATCGGTCTTCTTCGAGACCGAGCCGGTGATCCGGCCGCCCAGGCGAAGGACGAGGTCCTTGGCCTGGTCGCGGCTCAGGGTCGCGAGACCCCCGGTGAGCACCAGGGTCTTGCCCTCGAGCGGCCGGGGGCCCTCGGTGTGGCCTTCCTCGGCCATGACGACGCCCGCCGCGGCCAGCCGCTCGATGGTGGCGCGGTTGCGCGGTTCGGCCAGGAAGATCGTCACCGCCTGGGCGATCTGGGGCCCGATCCCGTAGATCTCGTTGATGTCGGCCTCCGAGGCCGCGACCAGGCGCTCCATGGTGCCGAAGCGCGCGGCCAGGAGCTGGGCGGCCCGCTCGCCCACCATGCGGATGCCGAGGGCGTTGAGCAGTCGCGTGAGCCCGCGCGTCTTCGAGGCCTCGATGGCGCGGTGGAGGTTCTGGGCCGACTTCTTGGCCAGGCGCTCGAGATCGGCCAGCGTGTCCACGTCGAGCGCGTAGAGATCGGCGAAGTCGCGGACCAGCCCGCGGTCCACGAGCTGGCCGATGATCACCTCGCCGAGGCCCTCGATGTCCATGGCCCGGCGCGAGCCCCAGTGAAAGAGCCGCTCCTTGAGCTGGGCGGGGCAGGCGGTATTGGTGCAGCGCCACACCGCCTCACCCTCCACCCGGGCCGCCAGGCCCCCGCAGGCCGGGCAGTGGGTCGGCATCGTGAAGGGGACCGCGTCGGGCGGACGCTTGTCGGTGACGACCTGGACCAGGTAGGGGATGACGTCGCCCGCGCGCTCGACCAGCACGGTGTCGCCGACGCGCACGTCCTTGCGGCGCACCTCGTCCTCGTTGTGCAGGCTCACGTTGGACACCGTGACCCCGGCCAGCTCCACCGGCTCGAGCTGGGCGGTGGGGGTGAGCGCGCCCGACTTGCCCACGTTGATCGTGATGCCGAGCACGCGGGTGGTGGCCTGGCGGGCCGTGAACTTGTAGGCGATGGCCCAGCGCGGGTGATGTGCGGTGGCCCCGAGCCGCCGCTGGTGCTCGAGATCGTCGACCTTGACCACCACCCCGTCGGCGTCGTAACCGAGCGCATCCCGCTCGGCCTCGAGCGTGCGGCAGTACGCCACGACCTCGTCCAGGGTGCCCGCGCGCTGCGACCGCGGGTTCACCGGGAAGCCGCTCTGCCGGAGCGCCTCGAGGCGCTCCCACTGCGAGCGGAAGCCGGGCGGCTCGAGCACGCTCACGTGGTAGAGGAAGATCGCGAGCGGGCGCGACGCGGTCACCGCCGGGTCCTTCTGGCGCACCGCCCCCGCCGCCGCGTTCCGCGGGTTGGCGAAGACGGGCTGGCCGGCTTCCTCCAGGCCCGCGTTGAGGCGGGCGAAGGCCTCGCGTGGCATGTAGACTTCGCCGCGGACCTCGAGCTTGCGCGCGCCCTTCAAGGGTCCCGAGAGCGTGGCCGGGATGGACTTGATCGTGCGCAGGTTCTGGCTGATGTCCTCGCCGATGCGCCCGTCGCCGCGCGTGGCGCCCCGGACGAAGCGCCCGCGCTCGTAGAGCAGGGCCACCCCGAGGCCGTCGATCTTGGGCTCGCAGACGTACGCGGGACTGAGGCCGGGCACCGCCCGCCGGATCCGCGCCTCGAACTCCTGGAGCTCCTCGACGGTCATTGCGTTGTCCAGCGAGAGCATGGCCACCATGTGCTCGACCGGCGTGAAGGTCTCCGCCCGCCGCCCGCCCGGCCGCTGGGTCGGGCTGTCCGGCGTGACCAGCTCCGGGTGCGCCTGCTCGAGGGCCACCAGCTCGCGCCAGAGCCGGTCGTACTCGGCGTCGCTGACCTCTGGACGGTCCTCCGCGTAGTAGAGGTGGTTGTGCCGGTTGATCTGCTCACGCAGCTCGTCGAGCCGCGCGCTGACGTCGGCCGGGCGGGTCATGGCGGTCCTCAGGATAACAACCGGCCTCGACTCGCGCCATCTCCCTCTCCCCTCAGGGGAGAGGGCAGGGTGAGGG
>DASQAL010000013.1:0-26887 GCA_035635775.1 Candidatus Acidiferrum sp. | reverse complement strand
GTCCTCGGGCGGCGTGATCCGGTTGATGTAGAAGTCCACCATCTCGGTCCCGTACTTCCGGAACTCCTCGGCCAGGCGGGTCTTGACCGCCACCGCCATCTCGTCGTACTGCCGCGGCAGCTCGAGCAGGCTCTGCACGGTCTCGCCGAGGAAGTCGTTCAGCCGGGCCACGATGACTTCGCGGAGATAGTCTTCGATCTGATCCGTGGTGTAGCTGCCCTGGGTGCCCACCAGGCTGTTGACGAAGAGGAGCGGCTGGGTGACCCGCATGGTGAAGCTGCCGAAGGCGCGCAGGCGGATCAGGCCGAGCTGGCTGTCCTTGAAGGCCACCGGATCGCGCGTGCCCCACCGCATATTGGTGAAGACCTTCAGGTTGACGAAGTAGACCTCGGCGCGGAACGGGCTCTGGAACCCCCAGGGCAGCGAGAGCAGCCGGGTGAGGATCGGCAGGTTCTGGGTGGACAGGGTGTGGCGGCCGGGTCCAAGCACGTCGAGCCCCTGGCCGTCGCGGAAGAAGACCGCGGCCTGGTTCTCGCGCACGATGAGCTGGGCACCCATCTTGATGTCGCCCGATCCGTCCTCCGGGTAGCGCTGGACGATGCCGGTGCCGGTCTGATCGAACCACTCGATGACTTCCATCATGATCGGGGACATGGCGGTGGTCCGTCCTAGTCCGCGTCGACGATGTGCCGACGCTGGTCGAAGAGCTCCGCGAAGTCATCCAGCGCTTCCCGCATGTGCTCGGCCGCGCTCCGGAGCGCCTCCGCGTCGGAGAGCGCGGCGCGCACCGCTTCCGCCTTGGCCCGCACCGCGCTCAGCGCGTCGAAGAGCCCGAGGTCGAAGGCGTAGAGCTGGGCCAGCGTGTCGCCGTCCACCGTGTGGAGGTCGAAGAGGCCGGAGTAGCCCCGGCCCGCGAACTCCACGGTGCGGCTCAGGCGCTCGAGCCGGCCCGCGAGCCGGTCGAGGCGCGGCAGCGAGGAGAGATCGCCGGAGCCGGCGATGCGCTCCTTGTCCTCCTCGAGGCTCTGGATGAGTCGCTGCAGCTCACCGACGAGCCGCATCCGGACCTGCTTGTCGGTGGCTCGGGCATTCTCCCGGTCCTGATAGCCCGCCACTCCGGGAACGAACCGGACTAGCCGCTCCAGCCGCTTCGCGACGGTGACCCCACCCATTGCTTGCCTCCTCGGTTTCTCCGGGTGCGCCCGGACAAGCCGACGAGAGTGCAAGCGGATTGCCAGCGAGAATTTAGTCCAACTTACCGAAATGGAAAGAAAGAACAGCAGCGTGCCACGGCGACTCTGGCAGGGCGTGTCAGTCTGCTGACACTTCTTGCCGGGTCTGGGCGCTGGATGCGACGGGCTCCTACCCGGGGAACTCCCGTAGCAGCCGGCCGGGCCGGCCGCACTGGGGCATCACGCCGCGCTCGTTCACGGTCCGGACCCCGTTGACCCACACCCCGCGGAGGCCGACGGCCGGCGTATCGAGCCGGCTGGCCCCGGTCGGCAGGTCGTTCACGCGGCGCTTGCCGCCGCGGCCGACGGTCCTCGGATCGAACAGCATGAGGTCGGCCCAGGCGCCGGCCTGGAGCCGGCCGCGGTCCTGGATGCGGTAGGCGTCGGCCACCGCGCTGGTCACCGCCCGCACCGCCTCCTCGAGGGTGAGGTCGCCACGCTCGCGCACCCAGTGCCCGAAGAGGTGCAGGCCGAAGCCCGCGTCGCAGAGAAACGAGAGATGGGCGCCCGCGTCGGACAGGGCCACCGCGGCATGGGGGTGGCGCAGGAGCCGCTTCACCTCGCCCTCGTCAATATTGAAGAGGCGGCAGTCGAACATGGCGTCGAGCTCGCCGTCGAGGCCGAAGTCGAGGAAGGTGTCCCAGGGATGCTGGCCCCGCTCGCGGGCCAGCGCGCCGATGGTCTTGCCCTCCAGCCCCCGGTGCTCGGGGCGCTGCACCTCCGCGATGGCCAGGTGATCCCAGTTCTTGTCGCTGAAACGGTTCGGCACGCCCGGCTGGCCGATCTCCCGCTTGAGGGCGGCGCGGAACGACGGGTCGGCGAGCACCGCGCGGTAGCGCGCCTCGTCGGTGGCCTCGATGGCGGGCCGCCAGGCGATGAAGGCCTCGAGCGGGTAGGGGTGGCGGAGGGTGAACTCCATGCCGAGCGGGAAGCACCCCACCTGCGCCCACAGCTCGCGCCCGCGGCTGCGCGCGGCCTCGATCTCGCCCAGCTCGCGGAAGACGCGGGTCGGATCGCCCGGGTCGACGAACATCGCCGCGATCATCACCGGCCGGCGGGTGGCGGCCGCGATGCCCTCGAGCCACGGCACCGTGGAGGTCATGCCCTTGGTGAGCATGAAGACCCCGTGGCCGACCTCGCCGAGCGCGCCGGTGAGCGCGGCCATCTCGCGCTCGTCGGCCAGCCGCGAGGGCATCGGGATGCCGTGCTCGCCGTTGTGCTGTTCGAGCGTGGAGGTGGCGAAGCCGATCGCGCCGGCCCGGAGGGCCTCCACCACGATCCGCCGCATCTCCGCGATTTCCGTGTCGGTGGCCTTCCGCTTGCTGGCCTCCTCGCCGAGCACGTAGGTGCGCACCGAGGAGTGGCCCACGAACGAGGCCACGTTGGGCACGAGCCCCCGGCGCTCGAGCGAGGCCAGGTACTCGGGATAGCTCTCGAAGTCCCACTGGATCCCCGCGCGCATGGCCTCGAGCGACATGCCCTCCACGTGCGTGAGGTTGCGCACGACGAGGTCGCGGTTGGCGGGGCGGCACGGGGCGATCGTGAAGCCGCAGTTGCCGATCACCACCGTGGTCACCCCGAGCGAGGTCGAGGGGGTGGCGAAGGGATCCCAGGTGAGCTGGGCGTCGTAGTGGGTGTGGATGTCCACGATACCGGGCGCCAGCACGAGGCCGCCCGCGTCCACCCGCTCGCGCGCGGGGCCGAGATCGCCGCCGCGCCGGTCGCCGCTGAGCGCGGCGATGTGGCCGTCCTTGACCGCGAGGCTGCCGTCCCGCGCGGGCGCGCCGAGACCGTCGATGAGACGCGCATTGTCGATGACGAGATCGTGCACGAGGAGGCCTCCTGGGCTCGGAGCTTGCCTGACCGGCTGAGGCTAGCGCGGGGGCGGCGGCCCGTCAACCGAGGCCAGGCTCCTGTCGGCATCAGGGCCGCCCCCTCACCCTGCCCTCTCCCCCTCGCGGGGGAGAGGGGTCACCAACCGGCTCCCTCTCCCTCCTGGGAGGGAGAGGGTCGGGGTGAGGGTGGGGCGCACAGGGCTAGAGCGTCCGCAGCGCCTCGGTGACCGGGATGCGGGCCGCGCGCACCGCGGGCAGGAGCCCGCCGGCCAGGCCGATGACCAGCGCCCACGTGAGCCCGCGGAGGAGCAGGCCCGGCGTCACGCGGAAGTCGAAGGCCACCTGGGAGAAGGTATTGAAGTTGAGCGTGGAGAGCGAGGCCCCGTCGCAGTAGACGTAGGCCAGCCCCCCGCCCACCGCCCCGCCCAGGAGCGACAGCAGGAGGGCTTCGATCATCACCGAGACCACCACCGGCGCGCCGCCGAAGCCGATGGCGCGCAAGGTGGCGATCTCGACCTGGCGGCTCGCGATGGCCGAGTACATGCAGTTGAGGGCGCCGAAGGTGGCGCCCACCGCCATGAAGGTGGCCACCGTGTAGCCCAGCACGTTGATGAGCCCGGCCAGCACATTGGCCTGCTTGGCGTAGTACTCGGGCTCGCGGAGCACGCTGATCGAGAAGCGGCGATCGCGCCCGACCGAGTCGCGGAAGGCAGCGAGGCCCGCGTCCGAGCCGTCGGCGAGCCGGGCGGTGACCGACTGGTAGCCGGTGCGCCGGAACGCGGACATGGCCACCTCGGCGTCGGCCCAGATCTCGGACTCGTGCACGTCGCCGCCGCTCTCGAAGATGCCGACCACCGTCCAGTCGCTGTCGCGGAAGCCGATGCGCGAGCCGACCGACAGCCCCGCGAACTGGCCGGCCGCCTTGCGGCCGACGACGACCTCGCGGACCCCGGGCTCGAAGCGGCGGCCCTCCACGAGGCGCGCCTCGTCCCGGATGTCGAACGCGGCGCGCTGCACGCCGCGGAACGGCACGTTGTTGGGATGGCTCTCGCCCTTGCGGGGCAGGTCCACCATGACCACCAGCTCCGCGGAGGCGAGCGGGCGGCCGGCTCCGTCGCGGGCCACGCCGGGCAGGGCCGCCAGCAAGGTTGCCTGGTCACGCTCGACGCCGCTCGACAGCTCCGCGTCGGAGCCGGCGCGCAGCATGATCACGCGATCGCCGCGCCCGGTGCTCGCCAGCGTATGCCGAAATCCTTCGGACATCGCGAGTACCGAGACCAGCACACCCACGACGCCCGCGATTCCCACGACCACCACGAGCGACGTGCCGACCCGCGACGGCAGGTTGCGCAGGTTCATGAGGGTGATCGCCGCGATCTGGGTCAGCGTGCGCATCAAGGGAGCCGGTGGTCGACGCGTGTCCGCCCACGAACCGGAACTGGCCCCGCGCAGATGAATGATGCGGTGGGGGGGATTGGGGGAGGAGCGCCGCCGCTCCCCCCCAATAAGAACAATGCCGTACCTGCGCGCGTCATGAGCCGGCCGGTTGACCGCTAGTGGCCGGAGAGGGCGTCGATGATCTTGAGGCGGTTGGCTCGCAATGCCGGAGGGAGGCCGATGGCGAGGGCGACGAGGGCCGCGACGGCGGCGGCGAGCAGCCAGGTGTCGGCGCCGACGAAGAGCGGGGGGAAGCGGCCGCCGGTGGAGCCGTTGAGCGCGGGCATGGCGGCCACCGCCGCGCCCATGCCGATGCCGCCGCCCAGGACCAGCAGCAGCACCGCCTCCGCGAGCACCAGCGCGGTGACCTTGCCGTCGGAGAAGCCGAGCGTCTTTAAGATTGCCAGCTCCGGGATGCGCTCGCGGATGGACTGGGCCATGGTGTTGCCGGTCAGGATCAGGATGGTGAAGAACACCGCGATCAGGATACGGGTGACCAGGGCGCCGATGTCGCCGATCTGCTTGGCGAAGCCAATGGCGAACTCCTTCTCGGGCTGGGTCTTGGTCTCGTCCGGCGAGTTCGTGAACAGGGTGTCGATCGAGGCCGAGATGGCGCGGGCCTGCGTGGAGTCGGCCACCCGCACGATGTACCAGCCGGTCTTGCCGCGCCCGTTCTGGCGAGCCTCGTCGAAGTAGGCCACGTTGATCAGGACCATGTCGGTATTGCCGCGCACCGCCGGATCGTCGGCGTCGAGGATGCCGACCAGGTCGAACTCCCAGCTCATGCTCCCATCGGTCTTCGGATGGATCTCCGAGCTGATCGGCAGCTTCTGCCCGACCTTCCAGCCGAAGCGATCGGCAAGCCGCTTGCCCGCTATCGCCCCGGTGCGCGTCCGGGCGAAGGCCTCCCGATGCGCGCGATCGATGGTGAACTCCGGGTACATGTCGAGATAGCGCGCCGGATCCACCGCGAAGACCGGGAAGGCATTGGACTCGTTCTGGTACTTGGCCCCGAACCAGTCCGCGGAGGCCACGCCCACCACCCCCGGCACCTGCTCGATCCGGCGTCCGTAGGACATCGGGAGTGGCTCGATGATGGAGTAGCGCGCGGTGGTGAGCAGGCGCTTGGCGTCGGCGGCATCGGCGCCCGACTCGAAAGCGACCTGCACCGCCTGCAGGAGCCCGAACAGCGCGAAGGCCACCACGATGGACAGGAGCGTCAAGATCGTGCGCGTCTTCTTGCGGAAGAGGCCGGCCCAGAGCAGCGGGAGATATCTCACGCGGAGACGGGCTCCGCGGTCATGGTGCCCTTGTCGAGGTGCACGCGCCGCCGCGCGTACTCCGCGGCCTTGGGATCGTGGGTGACCATCACCACCGTCTTGCCGTGCACCCGGTTGAGCATCTGGACGAGGCGCAGCACTTCGTCGGCGGTGGCCCGGTCGAGGTCGCCGGTGGGCTCGTCGCAGACGAGCAGGGTGGGATCGGAGACGATGGCGCGCGCGATCGCCACCCGCTGCTCCTGGCCGCCGGATAGCTCCCGGGGTTTGTGGCGGGCGCGATCGTCGAGGCCGACCAGGGACAGCGCGATGTGGGCGCGTCGGCGGCGCTCAGCCGCGGAGAGATCAGTCAGGAGCAGCGGCAGCTCCACGTTCCGCTGGGCCGAGAGCGCGGGGAGCAGGTTGTAGAACTGGAAGACGAAGCCCACGTGGGCGGCCCGCCAGGCGGCCAATTCCCCGCCCGAAAGCTGATCGATGCGCCGGTCCCCCACCGTGATGCTGCCGCCGGTCGGGGTGTCGAGCCCGCCGATCAGGTTGAGGAGCGTGGTCTTGCCCGAGCCCGAGGGCCCCATCAGGGCCACGAAGTCCCCGGTCGGGATGTCGAGGTCGATGCCGTGCAGCACCTCGATGCGCTCGCGGCCGCGCCGGTAGACCTTGGTGACGCCGCGAATCTCGACGAGGTTCGCCACCGCGCTCACCGGGGCTCGGCCGACTTCACCGCCTGGCCGTCGGTGAGCGTGGGCGGCGGGGCGAGCACGACCCGCTCGCCGTCGCGCAGGCCGCTCAGGACGCGGCGCTGGCCCGACACGTCGGGCCCGAGCGTCACGCTCCGGCGCTCGACCTTGCCGTCGGCGTAGACGAAGACCGTTGCGCGATCATTGTCGGTACGTACGGCTTCGGCCGGTATCAACACGCCCGGCACCGGTCGCGGCATCTCACCACCGGCCGGCTTCGGGTCGAGGAAGCCCACCCGCGCGCCCATGTCCGGCACGATGCGCGCATCCTTCGCCTTGATCGCGATGCGGACCTTCACGGTGGCCTTGCTCCGGTCCGCGGTCGGGATGATCGCGATCACCTCGCCGGGGATCTTCCACTCCGGATAGGCGTTGAGCGTCGCCTCCACCGGCTGGCCGGGGGTCACGCGGTTGATGTAGGACTCGTTGACGTCCACCTGGATCTCGAGCGAGTCCATGTCCACGATGGTGCCGATGCCGGTGCGCGTGAAGCCGCCGCCCGCCGAGATCGGCGAGATCATCTCCCCGGGCTGCGCCGACTTGGCGACGACCACGCCGCTGAACGGGGCGCGGATCACCGTGTTGTCGAGCTGGACCTGGGCGACCGCCTGCGACTGCTGCGCCACCTTGACCTGCTCCTCGGTGGCGGCCAGGCGCGCCCGCAGCATGTCGCGCTGGGCCAGCGCCGCGTCGAGCGCTTGCGGCGCGATGAGCTGGCGGTCGTAGAGCCCCTGCTGGCGCGCGTGGTCCTGCTCGGCCTGGACGAGCTGGGCCCGGACCTCGGCGAGTTGGGATCGCGCGGCGGTGAGCTGGGCCCGCGTGAGCCCGAGCTGCGCCTGCGCTTCGGTGTCGTCGAGCCGGGCCAGCACCGCGCCCTCGCGCACGCGCTGGCCCTCCTCGATCAGCACCTCGGTCACCTTGCCGGTGATCTTGGCGGAGACGGTGGCCTGACGGCGGGCGGTGACGTAGCCGCTCGCGTCGAGCACGGAGCCGGCCCCCGCGCCCTGGCCGGTCGCGCGCGCCACCACCGTCTGCACCACCGGGGGCTGGGCGCGGAGGACGCCGAGCCAGAGCCCGCCACCCAGGAGCACCGCGGCCGACGCGAGGAAGACGTACAGACGGATGCGCCGGCGCGGCGGGCGGTCCGCGCCGCGATCGATACGCAACTGGCTGAGGAGGTCTGATTTCTCCAAGACGCCCCAGTGTGCCACAGCCGGGCCCGGTGTTAGAATCGGACCCCCGATTCCACCCGATTCGAGCCCCTGGGAGCCGACATGGAGCTGGCCGCGAAGCGCTTCGCCGCGTTGCTCGCCCGCGGCCGCTGAGCGTGCGCGTTCGACGGATGAGTGGCATACGGAAACCGTAGAGAATGCCGCTGCCTGACGCCATCGTTGCTGTGGTGCTGAGTGGGCCCTTGGTGTTGATGATTCGGCGGGGGCCGAGTGGACCCGATCCCGGATATTGGGCGCCGCCCAGCGGCAAGGTGGAGCCCGGTGAGAGACAGGAGGCCGCTGTCATCCGCGAGGTGAAGGAAGAGGTAGGCGTGACGATCCGACCGGTACGGAAGGTCTGGGAAAGCATCTCAGCGGGAGGGACCCATACACTGCACTGGTGGTTGGCGGACGCGGAGGACCACGATCTCAGGCCTGACCGGCGGGAGGTCAGTGATGCCCGCTGGGTGACCGTCCAGGAGATTGCGACGCTGAAGCCGACCTTCGCCGGCGATCGTCACTTCTTCGGAGAGATATTCCAGCGCGCATGACCCGTGCGAGCGGGCACTGTCGAACTGAACGCTGCAGCAGACCGGGGGCTCGCGCTGCTCGCCCTCCGGCTGCTGAGCGTGAGCGTTAGAGCGCATACACCGTGATCGTCGAGCCGCTCGCGTCGCATCCTGAGGTGCTACCCCAGTTGCAGGCGTGGTTCGAAGCCGAGTGGCCGTCGTACTACGGCGCTGATGGCCCGGGCGATGCGCGGCGCGACCTCCAGGCCTACTCGAACCCAGACGGTCTACCATTCGGGGTGGTCGCGTTTGAACAGGGTTCCGTGTGCGGTGTGGGGGCACTCAAGGTCGATTCCATCGCGAGCCACGCCCATCTCTCGCCGTGGGCCGCAGCGGGGCTGGTCCGTCCCGGTCTACGCGGGCGCGGTATCGGTCAGCAGCTCTTGCTCGCGTTGGAGGCACAGGCCAGAGTCATGGGCTTCAATCGCATTTACTGCGGCACAAGCACCACCGAACGTCTGCTGCAACGCTGTGGCTGGCAGCTCCTGGAGCGCATCGTCCATGAAGGCGAGGGCTTTGGCATCTATGAGAAAGCGCTCTAACCCCCGCTTGCACCGGACGCTCAACCAGCCGCGCTTCGCTTGCTGCTTTCGCGCCAGTGAAGCGGATCGTTAGGCCGACTCCACACGTCATGTCAGCCGAACGCGAAAAGATGATTGCGACTCTCAAGGAGCATCTCGTGCCTGTCCTCAAGGACCGAGGCTTCAAGGGTTCGTTCCCGCATTTTCGCCGCCCGACCGACACCGCGATTCATCTACTCACGTTCCAGTTCGACAAGTGGGGAGGCGGTTTCGTCATTGAGATTGCTTCCTGCCCCGTGGAAGGAGTCACCATGCACTGGGGCGAGCACATCCCGCCCTCCAAGGTCACGGCCCAGCACGTCATCCATCGGTTACGGCTGGGAGCATCCGACGCCAAGAGCGACCATTGGTTTAGATACGACCGCCGTGGCTTGCTTTCATTCAGCGACCCTTACGAGAGAGCGGCACGAGAGGTCTTGCCGCTTTTGGACAGTCAGGCAGAGACCTTCTGGAGACAGACACATGGGCCGGGTCGCTGAGCTTGGGTCGTTAGGCGAGGCGAGTTCCTGCGTAAACGGCAATCGACAAAAGTTTGTCGCCGTGTCGAATTCGCGCCCCCTCGTTCGACTATTCGGTAGAAACAGGGCACACAATCGATTCGAGGCCCTCGGGGCGCCCTATACTCGATCCCAAGATCGATAGGAGATTGTATCGTCATGATCGACACACCGCAGATCACGCAGACCGCCGTCCAGCTAACCGCCATCATCCCCCTGACCATTCCGCGGGAGGAGATCCGGAATGTCATGGGTCCGGGAATCCGCGAGCTGATGGCCACCATCTCCGCCCAGGGCATCGCCCCCGCCGGGCCATGGTTCACGCACCACCTGAGGATGGACCCAGACACCTTTGACTTCGAGATCAGCGTGCCCGTCGCGGCGCCGGTTGCCGCCGCGGGCCGCGTGAAGCTGGGCCAACTGCCCGCCACGACGGTGGCGCGGACGGTCTACCATGGCGCCTACGAGGGACTCGGCGCCGCCTGGGGCGAGTTCGATGCCTGGATCGCGGCCAACGGGCACACGCCGGCCTCGGACCTGTGGGAATGCTACGTCGCGGGCCCGGAGTCGAACCCAGACCCCGCCACCTGGCGCACGGAACTCAACCGACCACTGACCGACTAAGGCCGAGTACTCGAGACATAACCTCGAACCCCAGTCGGGGGCCATGCGGGAAGGCCACGCAAGTCGCACTGCAGAACACAACGCGCTCTTCCGCGCGCTCGAATCGGCCCTGCCTGAGAGCAGACGGCTCTTCAAGGATCCGCTGGCGCGGGCTTTTCTGACGTGGCCGTTCGCAGTCGTGACCTGGCTCGCGGTCGTTCCCGGTCTTCGGGAGCTCGTCCCTTGGTTCATCGACAGCCGGTGGCCGGGGGTACGTTCCTCCGTGGTCGCCCGCACCCGGCTCATCGATGATGCGATCGCGGCGTCCCTTGGAGAACGCACCGAGCAGCTCGTCATTCTTGGTGCGGGATTCGACTCCCGGGCCTACCGCTTGCCGGGCCTGGGCGACATCACGGTCTTCGAAGTCGACCATCCAGATACCCAGGCCGCCAAACGGAGGGCACTGGGACGCGTCCTCTCCGTCCTGCCGAAGCACGTTCGGTTCGTTGGCATCGACTTCAATCAGCGCGAGCTGGAGTCCGTCATGCCCGCGGCCGGCTACCGCGAGGCGGCGCGCACGTTCATTCTCTGGGAAGGCGTAACGAACTACCTGACAGAAGCCGCTGTCGATACCACCCTGCGGTGGTGCGCGGGCGCGTCGCCCGGTAGCCTACTGCTCTTCACGTACGTTCACCGCGACGTACTCACGAGGCCAGGCGCCTTCATCGGCACCGAGAGGCTTTTCGCTTCTCTCGCAAAGGTCGGCGAGAAGCTGACGTTCGGGATCGAACCAAGCGAGTTGCCGGAGTTCCTGGCGAAACGCGGCCTGTCCCTCGAAAGCGATGTTGGCGCCGCAGAGTATCGAGAGCGCTACTTCAAGGACGCGGCACGCAAGATGCGCGGGCATGAGTTCTATCGCGTTGCGCTAGCTCGCGTTGGGCCGCCTGGACATTAGGTCTCATAAAACGGAGATCCCATGGCAGTTAACGAAGTGTACGCTGCGTTTCTCTTCTCGTACGGCACGCTCCAACTCGAGGCTGTGCAAATGGCGACGTTTGGTCGGCAATTGGCTGGTACAAGCGATGCGTTGCGAGGGTTCGAACTGGTCTTGTTAAAGATCGAAGACCAGACGGTCGTTGCCATCAGCGGAAAGGCGCAGCACACCATGGCCAAGTTCACCGGCCGCGCTTCCGACGTGGTATCCGGAACGGTGTTTGCGGTCACGTCAGATGAAATTCAGAATGCCGACAAGTACGAAGTGGCGGCGGTCAAGCGAGTGGCAGTAGTCCTTCAATCGGGGGTACGT
The DNA here is from genome assembly GCA_035635775.1 of Candidatus Acidiferrum sp. Taxonomy (GTDB): domain Bacteria; phylum Methylomirabilota; class Methylomirabilia; order Rokubacteriales; family CSP1-6; genus CAMLFJ01. The sequence goes on along the minus strand of DASQAL010000013.1, from coordinate 15,605 downwards.
GCGTGGGCATACGTCGATCCTCGATACGCGCCCTCGGATTCATGAGGAGACTTCCTGGGTGATGTCACCGTAGTTGCGTTCGGCGTACTGACGCTCGTCGGACTCGCACTCGTCGGGTTCGGCGCCCTTCGGCGCGCTCGCATCCTGCTGGTGGTTGGCAGCGGGCTCCTACTTGCGCTCGCCGGCGCCTGGACGCTCGGCTTGCCTGGCGCTGCGGTTGGGGTGGTCGCGCTCGGGTTCTTGAGGCGCAGGCGCTCAGCGATCGTCAGGCGTCATAGGTAAGCGCGTCGGTCTCTGCCCGTTCAGTACGGGAGCCGGGGCATACTAGAGGCAGATACCATGTCGATGGCCACGGTCGAGGCCGAACGGGAGATCGCGCGAGAGCTCGAGGCGAGCGAGCGCCTGCTGTGGTCCGGAGTGCCACGTCAGGGCGTTGTGCTGACAGGGCGATGAGCACCCGCCACACCCGCAGCTTCCCCGCCCGCCGGGACGCCCTGCCGGAGGTGGAGGCGTTCCTCACCGAGATGTGCGCGGGCGCCGGCCTCAGCCGCCAGATGTGCCTGCGGATCACGCTGCTGGTGGAGGAGCTCTTCACCAACACGGTGGTGCACGGCCACGGCGCCGACAGCGACGCCCCGGTGCATCTCGACTGCGAGGTGGCGGCCGGGCGCATCGCGCTCGTCTACGAGGACACCGGCCCGCCCCACGATCCCTTCGCGGTGGTGGCGAGCCCCGACCCGGGCGCGGACGTCGAGGACCGGCCGGTGGGCGGGCTCGGCGTGCTCCTCGTCTCCGCCATGGCCCAGCAGGTCGAGTACCAGAGGGCCGGCGACCGGAACCGCATTTCGCTCGTGATCGGCGCCGCCTAGGCATCCCGCGCGCTCCCTGCTACCATCCCCCGCGGAGGTCTCGCCATGACCTGGAAGTCTGAGATGGACGAGCTGAAGCGCCGCGAGGAGTTCGCCGAGGGCCTGGGCGGCCCCGAGCGCGTCAAGCGACAGCACGACGGCGGGCGCTACACGATCCGCGAGCGGATCGACCGGCTGGTGGATCCGCAGAGCTTCCACGAGATCGGCAAGATCGCGGGGAAGGCCTCCTACGACGCCAAGAACGATCTCAAGGAGCTGATGCCGTCGAACTTCGTCTTCGGCCGCGCCCGCCTGGATGGCCGCGCGGTGGTGGTGGGCGGCGACGACTTCACGGTACGGGGCGGCTCGGCCGACGCGACGATCAAGGGCAAGCACAACCAGTGCGAGCAGATGGCCAACGAGCTGCGCCTCCCGCTGATCCGCATCGTCGAGGGCTCGGGTGGCGGCGGCTCGGTGAAGACCATCGAGACCACCGGGCGCGCCAACGTGCCCGGCGTGGCCGGCTGGGAGTGGGTCGTGAACAGCATCGGCACAGTGCCGCGCGTGGCGCTGGGCCTGGGCTCGGTGGCCGGCCTCGGCGCCGCGCATCTCGCCGCCGCGCACTTCTCGGTCATGGTCAAGGACAAGTCGGCGCTCTTCGTGGCGGGCCCACCCGTCGTCGCGCGCCTCGGCCAGAAGCTCACCAAGAACGAGCTCGGCGGCTGGCAGATCCAGCTCAAGGCCGGCGCGGTGGACCAGGCGGTGGACACGGAGGAAGACGCCTTCGCGGTCGCGCGGCGCTTCCTCTCCTATCTGCCTTCGTCCATCTACGAGCTGCCCCCGCGCGGCCCGCAGACCGACGACCGGGAGCGCCGCGAGGAGTGGCTCGCCGACGCGGTGCCGCGTAATATCCGTAAGCCGTACAAGATGCGCGCGATCGTGGAGGCGGTGGTGGACCGCGGCTCCTTCTTCGAGATCCAGCCGCTCTACGGCCGCGCCATCATCACCGGGCTGGCCCGGCTCGACGGCTGGCCGGTGGCGGTCCTGGCCAGCGATCCGTACTACTACGGCGGCGCCTGGACCGCCGATACCTGCCAGAAGGTGGAACGCTTCGTGGACTTCGCCCAGACCTTCCACCTGCCGGTGGTCTACCTGGTGGACTGCCCGGGCTTCCTGATCGGCCTCGAGGCCGAGCAGACCGGCACCATCAAGCAGGGCGTGCGCGCGATGGCTGCCATCTGGCAGTCGACCATTCCGTGGTGCGCGGTCATCATCCGCAACGTCTTCGGGGTGGCGGGCGCCGCCCACAAGCCGGGGGCGCGCTACGGCCCGCGCTACGCGTGGCCGTCGGGCCGCTGGGGCTCGCTGCCGCTCGAGGGCGGCATCGAGGCCGCCTACCGCGCCGACATCAACGCGGCCGCCGATCCGGCCGCGAAGATGATCGAGATCGAGGAGCGGCTGCAGAAGCTCCGCTCGCCCTTCCGCTCCGCGGAGGCCTTCTGGATCGAGGAGATCATCGACCCGCGCGCCACCCGCCCGCTGCTCTGCGAGTTTGCGGAGCTGGCCGCGCCGCTGCGCGAGCCGGGTCCGTCCACCCACCGCATGCGGCCGTGAGCGCGCTCGGTTACCCCACCCCTCACCCTGCCCTCTCCCCTGAGGGGAGAGGGACATAGTGATGAAAGGCCCTTCAGCCATGGCGTACCAGGCCTTCGATCTCACCGGCAAGACCGCGATCGTCACCGGCGGCAATAGCGGCATCGGCCTCGGCATGGCGGAGGCGATGGCGCACGCCGGCGCGGCCGTCTGCATCTGGGGCACCAACGAGGACAAGAACGTGCACGCGCTCGCACGCCTGCACGCGATCGGGGCGAAGGCCCTGGCCCTCCGCTGCGACGTGAGCGACGAGGTGGCGGTCGACCACGCGTTCGCCGAGACCGTGTCGACCCTGGGCGGGGTGGACGCCTGCTTCGTCAATGCGGGCGTCTCCGGCCGCGGCGCCGCCGCGAGCTTTGCGGAGATGACCACCCAGGAGTGGCACCGGGTGCTGGCGGTGAATCTCGACGGCGCCTTCTTCACCCTGCGCGCGGCCGCCCGGCACATGACCGCGCGCGGGGCCGGCGGCTCGCTGGCGGTCACCGCGAGCCTGGCCGCGCTGGAAGGCTCGCCGCTCAGCGCCCACTATGCGGCCAGCAAGGGCGCCATGCTCTCGGTCATGCGCGCGCTTTCGGTCGGGCTCGCGCGGCACAAGATCCGGGTCAACGCCATCGTGCCCGGCTGGATCGACACGCCGATGACCGAGAAGGCCGTCCACGGCGATGCCTTCCAGACGCGCGTGCTCCCGCGGGTGCCCGCCCGGCGCTGGGGCACCGGCAACGACTTCGGCGGCATCGCGGTCTACCTGGCCAGCGACGCCAGCAGCTACCACACCGGCGACACCTTCGTCATCGACGGCGGCTACGCCATCTTCTAGTCCACCCTCACCCCGACCCTCTCCCTGGGAGGGAGAAGGAGTCGAAACACCCTCTCCCCTCAGGGGAGAGGGGAGGGTGAGGGGTCCTACCGGTTCCGCACGGGCTCCTCGGCGCGCCACTGGCCCGGCGGGAGCGTGCCGAGCGCGTAGGGGCCGATCGCGACCCGGATCAGCCGCAGCGTCGGATGCCCCACCGCCGCGGTCATGCGCCGCACCTGCCGGTTGCGCCCCTCGCGGATCCCGATCTCGAGCCACGCGGTCGGAATGGCCGCGCGCCGGCGGATCGGCGGATCGCGCGGCCAGAGCCGGGGCGGCTCGGCGATGAGTCGCACGCGCGCGGGCCGCGTGCGCCCGTCCTTGAGGACCACGCCGGCGCGGAGCTGCTCGAGCGCGGCCTCCGCGGGCTCGCCCTCCACCTGCGCCCAGTAGGTCTTCTCGACGCCGCGCCGCGGCTCGGCCAACCGCGCCTGGAGCGCGCCGTCGTCGGTGAGCAGCACGAGCCCCTCGCTGTCGTGGTCGAGGCGGCCGGCCGGGTAGACGCCGGGAACCGAGACGTAGCGGGCCAGCGTCGGCCGGCCCGCCGTGTCGGTGAACTGGCACAGCACGCCGTAGGGCTTGTTGAGGAGGATCAGCCTCACTCGGACTCGAGCGCCGCCATCTGCCGCGGATCCAGCTCGAGCCAGACCTTCTCGTCCACCTCGAAGATCTCGTGCGGGCGCGCGGTCACCCGCAGCGAGAGCGCGCTGCCCGCCGGGCGCACCGTGTAGTCCCAGTGCTCGCCCAGGTAGGCGCGCTGCGCGACCTGGCCGGGGACGACGCTGGCCCGGTCGGCCGCGGGCGGCGGCTGGCGGTGCAGCAGGATGGACTGCGGCCGGAGCGAGAAGCTCACCCGACCCGCGAGCGACGCTGGCTCGGGGAAGGCGCGCCGCGCGATCGCGAAGTGGTCGAAGACGACCTCCTCGCCGCGCACCTCACCGTCCAGCAGGTTGGTGCGCCCGATGAAGCCGGCGACGAAGCGCGTACGTGGACGCGCATAGAGGGCGCGCGGGGCGTCCACCTGCTCGACCCGGCCCTGGTTCATGACCGCGATGCGGTCCGAGGCCACCATCGCCTCCGCCTGGTCGTGCGTCACGTACACCGTGGTGATGTGGAACTCGTCGTGCAGGCGGCGGATCTCGTAGCGCATCTCCTCGCGCAGGTTGGCGTCGAGATTGCTGAGCGGCTCGTCGAGCAGCAGCACCGCCGGCTGCACCACGATGGCGCGGGCCAGCGCGACGCGCTGCTGCTGGCCGCCCGACAATTCTTGCGGGTAGCGCGCGCCCAGGTGGCCCATCTGCACCACGTCGAGGATCTGGTCCACCTTGGTGCGGATCTCCGTCCGGGGCAGGCGCCGCACCTCGAGCCCGAACGCGACGTTCTCCGCGACCGTCATGTTGGGCCAGATCGCATAGCTCTGGAAGATCATGGACATGTGGCGCTTCTCGGGCGGCAGCGTGGAGCCGGGCGAAGAAATGGTGCGCCCGTCCATCGCGATGGTGCCCTCGCTCGGGGCGAGGAAGCCCGCGATCATCCGCAGGGTGGTCGTCTTGCCGCAGCCCGACGGCCCCAGGAGGGAGACGAACTCGCCGGGCTGGAGCGTCAGGCTGAAATGGTCCACCGCGGTCACGCTGCCGAAGCGGCGGCTCACGTCGGTGAGGACGAGACGGCTCACGTGGCGGTCCGTTTCAAGAGAAAATCGCGGCCGACCAGGCGGAAGCCCACCAGCACCAGCGCCACCGTGACCACGACCAGGATCAGGCCCATGGAGGAGAGCACCTCGAAGTTGCCCTCGTCGCTCTTGTCGAAGAGCAGGACCGAGAGCACCTGGGTGCCGGTGGTGTAGAGGAAGATCGCGGAGGAGAGCTCGCGGGTGGCCGGGATGAAGACCAGGATGAAGGCGCCCGCCAGCCCGCGCCGGAGCAGGGGGGCCACCACGCGGCGCAGGGCCAGGAGCCGCCCGGCGCCCAGGATGCGCGCGGCGTCCTCCAGCTCCGGGTTGATGCTGCGGAGCGCCGCGTCGCTGTTGGAGTACGCGATCGGCAGGAAGCGGGTGGCGAAGGCGAGGATCAGGATCCACGCGGTGCCGTAGAGCAGCAGCGGCTTCGTGGTGTAGGCCGCGTAGAAGCCGATGGCGAGCACGATGCCCGGAATCACGAAGGGCGCCATCGCCACGTAGGTCAGCACGCGACCGAACGGCACCAGGCGGCGGGCCACGATGTAGGCGATGGCCAGGGCCAGCCCGAGCGCGATGAGCGAGGCGGCCGCCGCGTAGACGAAGGTGTTCACGGTGGCCGCGCGGGTGGCGGTCTGGTCGAAGAGCACGAAGCGCAGGTTGCGCAGCGTGACGTTGTCCCACGAGAACCCGCGGCCCCAGGCCCGCGCGAAGGCGGCCTGCAGCACCACCAGCATGGGCATGAAGAACGAGAGCGAGGTGACGAAGAGGCAGTAGGCGAGCAGGGGCCAGCGCCAGGGGCCGAGGCGCACCATGCGCCGCTCGCCGCCCTTGCCGGTCAGCGCCACGAAGCCCTTGCGGGCGATGATCCGGTACTGCAGCCAGAACAGGAACACGGTGATCAGCAGCAGCGGCATCGCGTAGGCGGCGGCCACCTGCACGCGGGGCGGGAACTCGAACATCTGCCACAGCGTGGTGGTCATGACCTGAAAGCGCGCGGGCAGGGCGATCAGGGCGGGCGCGCCGAAGAGCGCGATGGCCTCGAGGAACACCACGATGAACGCCCCCATCATGGCGGGCAGGGCCAGCGGCAGGGTCACCCGAAGCGTCGTGCGGAGGGCGCCCGCGCCGAGCGTGCTCGCCGCGTCCTCCATCTCCGAGGAGATCAGGTCGAGGGCGGACCGGGTGAACACGAACATGTACGGGAACGAGTAGCAGGCGATGACCAGGACCAGCCCGGCCATGCTGTAGACGTTGAAGGGGCCGGCGGAGGCGCCGGTGAGGCCGGTGTAGATCCGGTTGAGCCAGCCCGCGTTGGGGCCGGCCATCAGGATCCAGGCCACCGCGCCCAGGTAGTTCGGCATGATGAACGTGCCGAGCACCGCCGCCCATACGAGGCCCTTGCCGGGCATGTCGGTGCGGGACACCGCCCAGGCCATGGGCACGCCGAAGACGGTACAGACCACCGCCACCGCGAGCCCGATCACGAGCGAGTTGATGAGCGCTTCGATGTACCGCCAGCGCCCGTAGGCCGCCGCGTAGTTCTCGAGCGTGAACGCGCCGGTCTCCGGGTGCTCGAAGCTCGCCCACAGCAGACGGGCGAGCGGATTGACCACGAGCAGCAGCAGCAGCGCGATCAGTAGCAGCCAGACGACGAGCGACTTGTCGAAGGACCGGTCAGATGCCAAAGGTCTCGCGGAACAGCTCCTTGACCTCGGGGATGCCCTTCTCGATCTCGATGGGGGTCGGCCGGATCGTCTTGACGTCCGCGATGGACTTCGCGCCCGCCATCGGCTTCACGTGCTTGTTCACCGGGTCCTGGTGCTGCTGCACCATCACCTCGTTGCCGTCGCGGCTCAGCAGGTACTCCATGAAGAGCCGGGCCGCGTTGGGCGCCGGCGCGTTCTTGAGGATGCCGGAGGCCGAAACCATCAGCACCGCGCCGTCCTCCGGGTAGACGACCGCGAGCGGATTGCCTTTCGCCTTGCTCTCGAGGGTGGTGGCCGACGGCCCCGCGGCCACGATGGACTCCTTGGCGTTCAGCATGGTCACGGTGTCGTTGATCGAGCGGCCGATCCGCGGCTTGTTCAGCTCGAGCTTCTTGAAGTAGTCCCAGCCGTAGAGCTTCTTCATCTGGACGACCCAGGTGCCCACGTAGCCGCTGAAACCGGGGTGGCCGATCGAGACCTTGTTCTTCCACCTGGGGTCGGCGAGGTCGGTCCACTTCCTGGGGGCCTCCGCGGGGGAGACCACGCTCGTGTTGTAGGTGATCAGCACCAGGCCGGCCGCGGTGGCGATGAAGAGGTCGTCCGGATCGTTGAAGGAGCGGAAGGCGTCCACCAGCTCGGGCAGGTTCTTGGGCTTGTAGGGCTGCAGCCACCCGTCCTGCTTCATCTTGGTGTAGTGGCTCTGGTCGGTGGAGCTGATGATCGAGGCCTGGGCGATGCCCGCCTTCTGGTCCTGGGCCAGCCGCTGGTAGGCGACCTGGGCGGTGGTGCGGATGTAATTGCACTTCACGCCGGGGTACTTCTTCTCGAAGCCCTGGCAGAGCGCGGCCGCGGACTCCGAGTTGTAGTGGGCGGTGTACCAGGTGAACTCCTTCTCCTTCTTCGCCGCCTCGTGGAGCGCCTTCTCGCCGTCGAAGGCCGGCGCGGGAGCCGCCGGGCCGAGGGCGAGTGTGACGACGAGAGCCGCGAGAAGAGATCTCCAGATGGACGTCATGAGTTGTACCCCCGTTCGAGAATCGCGTGGCTGCGGGGACCCATCGGCGCCACGCCGAAGGTCCGGTGGAGCCGCCCGAGCATGATGAAGGCGCCGGTGATCAAGCCCAGCTCCACCAGCTCGGCGTCGGTGAAGTGCCGGCGCATCTCGGTCATGAACGCATCGTCGATCGTGGTGTGATTCGCCGCGAGCTTCTCCGCGAACGCCAGCGCGGCCCGCTCGCGCTCGGTCGGCTCGGTCTCCCCGGCCAGCTTCGGCAGCAGCTCGAGGTACAGTCCCGGCGCCCTCTCCGAGGGCTCGCGAGCGGTCGCTCAGCGCGCGCATTCGTTGAGCGCGGCGATCCTGAGCCGCACCAGCTCCTTCAGCGCGAAGGGCAGCCGGCCGCCGTACTTCGTGGGCCGATAGAAGCGCAGAAAGGCCGCGAAGAGCTCGGGGCAGTGGCCGTAGACGCCGTACATCTCGTCGCCGGAGGCCTCGGCCATGCGGCGGAGCTCGGGATCGGCGATCGCGTCCGGCGGCAGGATCTCGAGCCGGGCCATCGCCTAGCGCCCGGTGAAGCGCGGCGCCCGCTTCTCCACGAAGTGGGCCACGCCTTCCTTGAAGTCCTCCGCGGTGAAGCTCTTCTGCATCTCCTCGTCGCCCACCGCGGTGGCTTCCGCCAGGCTCTGGAACTGCGCCTCCCAGAGCTGGCGCTTCATGACCCGGAGCGAGCGCGGCGACACCAGGTCCGCGAGCTCGCGCGCGTAGGCGCGCACGTCCTCCTGGAGCGTCGCGGCCGGCTTCACCTGGGCGACCAGGCCCATCGCGAGCGCCTCCGCCGCGGTGATCTTGCGGGCGGAGAGCAGCAGGTCGAGCGCGTGCTGCAGGCCCACCAGGCGGGGCAGCATCCAGCTCACCCCGTGCTCGGCGATGAGCCCGCGCCGCGAGAACGCGGTGGTGAAGACCGCGGTGTCGGCGGCGATGCGCAGATCGCAGTAGAGCGAGACCACCAGGCCGAGCCCGGCGGTGGCCCCGTTCAGCGCCGCGATGATCGGCTTGGGGACCATCGGGAAGTAGGCGTAGGGGCCCCGGAAGTCCGGGCGGATGGCCGCGTCACCGCCGGCCGCCGCGGGCGCGCGCTCCGCCGCGGCTTCGCCTACGTCCTGCCGGCCCGCGCCCGCGATGCCCGAGAGCATCTGCATGTCCGCGCCCGCGCAGAAGCCGCGGCCGGCGCCGGTCAGCACGATCACGCGCACCGCCTCGTCGCGCGCGGCTTCCTCCATGGCCTGCCGCACCTCGCGCCCCATCACGCCCGTCCACGCGTTCAGCTTGTCGGGGCGGTTCAGGGTGACGGTGGCGACGCGGTCCTTCACCTCGTACAGGATCTGCTCGTAGCCCATGGTGAGCGCTCCCTCGCGCGTGACGTGCCCGCATGATAGCCCAAGGCCCCTCCGCCACGCCACGGGGTCAGGTCTTGAATTACGACATCGCACCGCGTCGAAATGTCGTAATTCAAGACCTGACCCCGGATTCGCGGTCGATTGCGGGGCCGGCGAGGACGGAGACGAGGGCGACGAGACCGGAGAGCGCGGCGTAGACCGCCCACGCGACCGCGTAGGAGTCGGAGCCCTCCAGCAGCAGGCCGAAGACGGGCGGTCCCACGAGGAGGCCGAGCACGATGGAGGCGAAGGCCACGCCGCTCAGCAGTCCCGCCTGCCCCCGGCCGCCCGCCTCCGCGCTGATCACGAAGAAGATGCCGACCCAGCCGTAGGCGCCGACCCCGGCGGCGAAGGCGAGCAGCCCCGCCAGCCCGGCCGAGGAGGCGGGCCACACCGCGTAGACCAGGAAGATGACCGCGCCGACGGCGCCCGTGAAGGCGAGCCAGAGCGAGCGCCGGCCCGCGGCCCAGCGATCGCTGGCCGCGCCCAGGACGAGGCGGGAGACCGCGCCGCCCGCCTGCGAGGCGGCGACGAGGAGCCCGGCGCCGATCTTGTCGAAGCCGAGCGCCTGGATCGTGAAGAGCGGCAGGTAGCTCAGCACCGCACCCTGGACCATGCCGAGCACGAAGCCGGCCGCGAAGAAGATGACCAGCGCGGGCCGCCGTGCCCACCACCAGGTCGAGCCCGCGCCGGTCGCACCGGCCGTGATCGGGGCCCCGCGCGCGCCGGTGCGGAACGCGGCGAGCGGCCGCCAGCCGAGCGCGACCGGCACCGCGACGATCACCGAGCAGGCGCCGATGGCGTAGCGCCAGCCCAGCGCGGCCGCGATCGCGGGCAGGACCAGGGCGGCGACCAGGCCGCCCAGCGTGAGCCCCATCTGCTTGACGCCCATCGCGATGCCGCGCTCGCCTACCGGGAAGGCGTCGATGATGGCCTTGCCCAGCGCGGGATTCACCACGCTCCAGCCGCTGCCCGCCACGAAGAGACAGAGGAGGAAGGCGAGGAAGCCGGGCGCGAGCGCGGCGGCGAGCAGCCCGATCGCGGCCACGACGAGACCGCCCAGGAAGGCGGGGCGCACCCCGAGCCGATCGGCGAGGCGGCCGCCGGGCAGCGAGAACAGGAGCCCGGAGAGGTAGATGGACGGGATGAGGAAGGCGACCTGGAAGCGGGTGAGCCCGAACCCCTCGACCAGGCTCGGTGAGAGCGGGGAGATGCCGAGCATGCCGAAAGCGCCCGCCCCGTAGGACGCGGTGAGGATGGTCAGCAGGCGCCAGCGCGCCGGCAGCGCGGGCGCCGACGGCGCGGGCTCGCTCACCGGAGCCAGCGCCAGACCTGCTCCGGCGTGATCGGCAGCGAGCGGACCACCACGCCCAGGTGCGCGAGCGCGTCCTCGACCGCGTTGGCGACCGCGGCGGGGCCGGGGATCGCGCCACCCTCGCCCACGCCCTTGGCGCCGAGCGGCGTGACCGGCGAGGGGTGCTCGAGCCGGTCCACCTCGATGAGGGGCACGTCCATCGCGGTGGGCTTGAGATAGTCCATGAAGGTCGAGGTGAGGAGCTGGCCCTGCGCGTCGTAGCGGAACTCCTCGAGCAGCGCGGCGCCGATGCCGTGCGCGGTCGCCCCGTGCACCATGCCCTCCACGATCAGCGGGTTGAGCTCGCGCCCGCAGTCGTGCACCACCAGGTACGCGAGGATCTTCACGAGCCCGGTGCGCCGGTCCACCTCGACGAGGCAGCAGTGCGCGGCGTTGGAGAAGACGAGCTGCGAGCGCACGCGGCGATCCGCGTCCATCGGCTGGGCCAGCGGGTTCTGGTGCGCGTGCCGGATCTCGAGCCCCGGCTCCTCGCCGGGCGGCAGGCCGAGCACGTCGGCGTAGGCGGTGCGCGCCAGCTCGGCGAAGCTGAGCCGGCGGTCCGGCGCGCCGCGCACCGCCACCGCGCCCCCGCCCAGCTCGAGATCGGCGATCGCGGCCTCCAGCCGGTGGGCGGCGATGCGCAGCAGCTTGGCCCGCACGCGCGCGGCCGCGCCCACCACCGCGCCCACGTCGGTGACCGAGAACTTGTTCGAGTAGTTGCCGGAGAGGTAGAGCCAGGGCGTGGTCGTGGAGTCGAAGCCGCGGGCGACCGTGATCGCGTCCGGGGTGAGCCCGAGCTCGTCGGCCACGATCTGGGCGAGGACCGTCTCGTAGCCCTGCCCGCTCGGCGGATCGCCGAGCGACACGCGCACCTGACCGTCGGGCTCCATGCGCACCATCGCCGCCTCCGCCGAGCCCGAGGCAGCGCGCCGGCCGGTGATGATCTCGTAGGAGGCGAGGTTCGTCCCGGCCGGCTCCACCGAGGTGGCGATGCCGATGCCGAGCAGCCGGCCTTCTTTGCGCGCCCGCGCCTGCTCGGCCCGCCGGGCCGTGTAGCCGAACCGCTCGAGAGCACGGTGTAGAGTCGCCGGGTAGTCGCCGCTGTCGTACTGGGCGCCGGGCGGGGTGGTGTAGGGCATCTGCTCGGCGGTGACGTAGTTGCGCAGCCGCAGCTCGGCCGGATCCAGGCCGAGGCGGCGGGCCAGCAGCGCCATCGCGCGCTCGATCGCGAAGCACATGAACGGCTTGCCGATGCCGCGGTTGGCCCCGCTCGGGCACTTGTTGGTCAGCACCGACCAGGCCTCGTAGCGCACCGCGGGGATCCGGTAGCCGTTGGCGATATTGCCGAGCTTGATCAGGTTGTGCTGGGTCGGGGTGATGAGGTTCTTGCCCTCATCCGCGATGTCGCGGACCGCGAGCGCCAGCACGGTGCCGTCGGCTCGGTAGCCGAGCTCCACGTCCATGATCCCGTTGCAGGCGTGCATGAGCGCGGTGAGGTTCTCGATCCGGTCCTCGATCCACTTCACGGGCCGACCGGTCTTGTGGGCGAGCAGCGCGCAGATCAGCAAATAGGCCGGCCGGCGCTTGTTGCCGAAGCCGCCGCCGATGTCCGGGCAGGAAAGGCGTATCCGCGACTGCGGCACGCCGAGCGAGGCAGCCAGGATCGAGATCGTGAGGCCCGGCCGCTGGTCGTTCGTCCAGAACTCGAAGACGTCCGTGCCCGCGTCGTACTCCGCGATGCCGCCGAAGGTCTCGAGCGGCGTAGAGGCGTAGCGCTGGATCGTGAATCGCTCGCGCAGGACGCCGTCCGCCCGGGCCATCGCCTCGTCCACCGGGCCGTAGGTGAGCGTGTCGTGCCAGACCACGTTGGTGCCGAGCTCCGGGTAGAGGAGCGGGGCGTCGGGCCCGATGGCCGCCTCGGGATCCACCACTACTGGCAGCGGCTCGTACTCCACGCGGATGCGCTCGAGCGCGTCCTCGGCGGTGGCGCGATCGACCGCGGCCACCGCGGCCACCGGCTCGCCCACGTAGCGCGCGCGGTCCACCGCCAGGCAGTAGTCGGGCACCCCCGCGGTGGTGGGGATGAGCGGGCGGATGGGGCCCGAGCGCGCCGCCGCCTCCGCGCCGGTGAGGACCGCGAAGACGCCGGGGAGCGCCTCCGCCTCGCGCGTGTCGATCGCGACGATGCGCGCGTGGGCGTGCGGGCTGCGGAGCATGGCCGCGTGGAGCATGCGCGGGCGGCCCAGGTCGTCCACGAAGCGCCCGCGGCCGGCCACCAGGCGCGCATCTTCCTTGAGCGGCACCGGCCGCCCGACCCATCGAGTGCCAGGGGCCGGCTCGTGGCTCACGCGCGGGCTCCCGCCGTCCGCGCGGCGACCGCCTGCTCTATCGCGCGGACGATGTTGACGTAGCCCGTGCACATGCAGAGGTTGCCGGAGATCGCCTCGCGGATGGCCTCGGTCGAGGGTGCCGGCTCCTGGGCCAGCAGCTCGGTGGTGGTCACGATCATGCCGGGCGTGCAGAAGCCGCACTGCATGGCGTGGCAGACCCGGAAGGACTCCTGAAGCGGGCTCAGGCCCTCGGGTGGGGTCAAGCCTTCGATCGTGGTCACGCCCCGACCCTCGAGCTGAGCCGCGAAGAGCAGGCAGCTCCGCGCGCTCCGGCCGTCCACCAGCACGGTGCAGGCGCCGCACACGCCATGCTCGCAGCCCACGTGGGTGCCGGTGAGCCCGAGGTCTTCGCGGAGAAAGTCGGCGAGTGAGCGACGGGCCTCGACCACCTGCTCGACCGGGCGGCCGTTGACGGTGAGGCGCACCGCGACGCGCTCGCTCGGCGTCGTCATCGGGGACCCGGCCGGAGGCGGGCGACCGCCTGGAGCAGGGCGCGCTCGGTGAGCACCGTGGCCAGGTGCCGGCGATAGTCCGCGGAACCGTGCACGTCGCTCGGCGGATCGCAGGCCGGGCCCGCGGCGACGCCGGCCCGTGCGGCGCTGTCGGCGTCGAGGGGCACGCCGGTCAGCAGCCATTCCGCGCCGGTGAGCCGGACCGGGCGATCACCGACGCCGAAGCCCACCAGGCGTACCACCTCGGGCGGCCGTGGTTCAGACGCTCCCTCTCCCCCGCGAGGGGGAGAGGGCAGGGTGAGGGGGTGTCCGACCCGCACGACCGCCGCCACGCCGGCTAGCGCGAAGTCGCCGGGGCGTCGCGCGAGCTCGACGAAGCCCCAGCCGGGTGGCTGGGCCGGGACCTCGATCGCGGTCAGGATCTCGTCGGCCTCGAGCGCGGTGGTGAGCAGGCCGCGGAAGAACATGTCCGCCGCGACCTCGCGCGCGCCGCGCGGCCCCGTCATCCGGACGCGCGCGTCGAGGGCCACCAGCGCCGCGGGCAGCTCCGCGGCAGGATCGGCGTGCGCGACGCTGCCGCCGAGCGTGCCCTGGTTCCGGATCGCCGCGTGGCCCACGTGCCGCGCGGCCTCGGCCAGGAGCGGCGCCCGCTCGATCACCGCGGGCGAGGCCGCCAGCTCGGCGTGACGCGTGAGCGCCCCGACGCGGAGCCCGCCCTCGGGCGTCGGCGTGATCCCGCTGAGCTCCCGCAGCCCGTTGACGTCCACCACCACCGCGGGCCGCACGAGCCGCATGTTCATCATCGGCACCAAGCTCTGCCCGCCGGACAGTATCTTGGCGTCTCCGTGGCCAGCCGCCAGCAGCGCGATCGCCTCCGCCAAGCTGCCCGCCCGCGCATAGCGGAACGACGCAGGCTTCACGGCAGCCCGCCCGTCGGCGAGATGGAGGACGGGGAACCGCGCGGGGGGCGGCGGGGGGGCGGGGCCGGCCGAGCGAAGTGGGCCCCCCGAGTCCGGTACGCCGCTCGAAGAGCGGCGAATCCGGCGAGCGGGTGACGAAGTCCGGGCGGCCCCGCCCCCCCGCCGCCCCCCGTGCGTCGCGCGCGTCGGTCTATGCTACCTTCGGAGCCCGAGCCGTCATCCATCACGCATCGAGGAGAGCCATGAAGATCCATCATCTCTACGTGGACAAGCAGGGCGAGTCGCACTTCGAGGACATGGAGATCCCGTACACCGAATCGGGCCGGGCCGGGAAGCTGTCGGCGCGGCTGCCCGCGACCGGGATCATATTCCGGGAAGTCGCGCCCGACTACGATCTCGATTGGCACCCGGCGCCGCGGCGGCAGTACATCATCAACCTCGACGCGGGCGTGCAGATCACCGCGAGCGACGGGCAGTCCCGCAAGATCGGCGCCGGCGAGGTGATCCTGGTGGAGGACACCTGGGGGAAGGGTCACCTGTCCAAGGCGCTCGACGGCAAGCTACGCCACTGCATCTTCGTCCCCATAGAGTAACCGCCGCCGCTCTAGGTTCGGTTGGCGAGCACCAGCGTGCCGGCGGCCGAGAGCATGCCGCCCATACCGTTGACCAGCGAGCAGCTCGTGTTGGGCACCTGGCGCGCGCCGCACTCGCCGCGGAGCTGGCGGGTGGCCTCGATGATCGGGAAGATGCCGTACATGCCGGAGTGGGTGTAGGAGAGCCCGCCCCCGTTGGTATTGATGGGCAGGCTGCCGCCCGGGGTGGAGCGTCCCTCCGAGAAGAACTGCACGCCCTCGCCCGGCTTGGCCACGCCGAGCGACTCCAGCATGATCGGCGGCCCCGAGGTGAAGGCGTCGTAGAGCATCACGTGGTTGAAGTCCTTGGCGGAGACGCCGGCCATCGAGAAGGCGCGCTCGCCGGCCAGCCGGGTCGCCGCGCTCGAGGCCAGATCCTCCATCTGCGTCACCATCACGTGCTCGGTGGCCTCGCCGAAGCCGCGCACGTAGACCGGCGGCTTGGCGCAGTCCTTCGCCCGATCCGCGCGCGTGAGCACCACCGCGCCGCCCGCGTCGGTGACGAGGCAGATATTGAGCAGGTTGAACGGGTAGGAGATCGGGCGCGAGTTGAGCACGTCGGCCACCGTGATCGGATCGCGGAAGCGCGCCTTGGGATTGAGCGCCGCCCACTTCCGGGTGGAGACCGCGACCTGCGCCCACTGCTCGAGCGTGGTGCCGTGCTCGTGCATGTGGCGCGTGGTGATCAT
>DASQAL010000012.1:0-5861 GCA_035635775.1 Candidatus Acidiferrum sp. | reverse complement strand
TCCACGCTCTCGCTGACCGGCGGCACCGACGACTACGGCAAGGGCGCCCTCATGGGGCTCACCCTCGCGGTCGAGGAGTACAACGCCAAAGGCGGGTACAAGGGGCAGAAGGTGGAGCTCGTCGTCTACGACGACGAGACCAAGCCCGCCAAGGGCGTGGAGAACGTCACCCGGCTGATCACCCGCGACCGGGTCTTCGGCATCGTGGGCCCGGTCAATTCCGGGGTGGCGCTCGCCATCATCGACATCGCCCAGAAGATGGAGATGCCGCTGATGGATACCATCGCCACCGCGGAGCCGATCATCGAGCGGTACGCGAAGGCGCCCAAGAACTACATCTACCGCGTCTCGCTGAACGACGGGATCCAGACGTCCTTCATGATCGACTATATCCAGAAGAAGAAGTTCCAGCGGGTCGGGCTGATCCACGACTCCACCGGCTGGGGCCAGAGCGGCCGTGACACTGCGGCGCGCCTCCTCAAGGAGGCCAATATCCCGGTCGCGGCGGGCCCCGAGGTGTTCGACCAGAACGATACGGACATGACCCCCCAGCTGACCAAGATGAAGGACGCCAAGACCGACTTCATCATCTCCTACTCCCTCGCCCCCGCGGGCGTGCAGATCGCCAAGAGCATGCAGAAGATCGGGCTCAAGGTGCCGTGGACGTCCACCTGGGCCCTCATCGCCCCGAACTTCCTCAAGCTGGGCGGCAAGGACCTCATCGAAGGCGTGATGGCGGTGACCTCGTACACCCCCGACCACAGCGACAACGCCAAGGCGCTGCACGCCAAGGTGGAGCAGCGCTTCAAGGACCAGGGCGGCGACTTCCACCCGGTGGCCACCGCCCAGACGTATGACGGCGCCCGCCTCCTCCTCCGCGCGCTCGACCGGGTGGGACCGGACCCGAAGAAGATCCGGGACGCCGTCGAGGAGATCAGCGACTTCACCGAGGCGGCGACCAAGATGAAGCCGCGGCCGTACGCCAAGGACAACCACGAGGCCCTCGGACGCGACAGCGGCTTCCTGGCCGTCTGGCGGAACGGCAAGCTGATCCGCGCCGACTAGCCGCGCGAGCGGCGGCGGGCGAGGCGATCCGGCGGGCTCCTCAATGGACGCCTATCTCGTCAAGACCTGGCAGGCGCTGATCAGCGGCCTGGGCATCGGCAGCATCTATGCGCTGATCGCCCAGGGCTACTACGTCACCTACATCACCACCGGCGCGCTGAACTTCGGCCAGGGCGAGTTCCTCATGATGGGGGCGCTCTTCGGCCTCACGTGCTACGTCACCCTCGGGCTGCCCTACGCGCTGGCGGTGGCGGGCGCGGTTATCCTGGTGGGGCTCATGGGCGTCGGCCTCGAGCGGGTGGCCATCCGCCCGGTGCTCCGCCACGCGCTCTCGCTCTCCTGGGTGCTGAGCACGGTGGCGATCAGCATCATCCTCAAGAACGCGGCGGTGAACATCTGGGGGCCCGAGCAGATCAAGTTCCCGTCACCCTTCGGCGACACCGTGCTCCGCTTCGGCGAGGCGGGTATCTTCCCCCAGGAGCTCTTCATCATCGTGGCCGCGATCGGCACCGTCCTGCTCGTGCAGGTGTTCCTCAAGCGCGCGCTGCTCGGCAAGGCGCTCATGGCGGTGGCCCACAACCGGAACGCGGCGGCGGTGATGGGGATCAACGTCCAGCGGATGGTGGTGCTCGCCTTCGTGATCTCCTCGGCGCTCGCCGGGCTCGGGGGCATCCTGATCGCCCCGGTCACCTTCGCGTGGGCCTACATGGGCACCGTGCCCGGCATCAAGGCGTTCGCGGCGGCGATCTTCGGCGGCCTGGAGAACCCGGTCGGCATCCTGATCGGCGGGCTCGTCATCGGCCTGCTCGAGCAGTTCTTCGGGATCATCAACTCGAACCTGAAGGAAGGGATCACGTTCCTCGTGATCCTGCTCATCCTCGCGGTGCGGCCCACCGGCCTCATGGGCAAGAAAGACATCGAGAAGGTCTAGCGTGCGGCTGCCGGTCCTTGCCCACACCGGCCCGCGACAGTGGCTGGCCTTCGCCGTCGTGATCGTGGCCGTGGTGGCTCTTCCGCTCGTCCTGGACGACCCGTTCTTCATCCTGGTGCTGCAGTCCCTCGCCTACCTCTTCATCGTCACCCTCGGGCTCGATATCCTCGTCGGCTGGACGGGCCAGATCTCGCTCGGCCACGCCGGGCTCTACGCGGTGGGGGCCTACACCACCGCGCTGCTCTCCACCCGGCTCGGCTGGTCGTTCTGGATCACCGCGCCGCTCGGCGTGGCCCTCGCCGGGCTCTGCGGGGCCCTCCTGGCCCTGCCGGCCCTCCGGGCCAAGGGCCCGTATCTCGCCATGGTGACGGTGGCGTTCGGGTTCATGGCGGAGGTGACCGCCAACCGCTGGAGCCTGACCGGGGGCCCGATGGGGATCATGGCCATTCCGGGCCCGCGGCTGCCCGGCGGCGCCGAGATGACCCCGACCCAGTACTTCTGGCTCATCGCGCTCGCCGCGGTCGGCTGCCAGCTCATCGCCAACAACCTACTGACCTCGCGCGTGGGCCGCACCCTCCTCGCCCTGCGCGGCAGCGAGATCGCGGCGGAGACGGTCGGCGTCAACGTCTACCGCTGGAAGGTCCTCGCCTTCGTGGTCAGCTCGGCCTACGCGGGCCTCGGCGGCGTGTTCTTCGCCCACCAGAACGGCTTCATCAACAGCGATACCTTCGTTTTCTCGCTGTCGGTCTCGCTGCTCACCTCGGTCCTCATGGGCGGCAGCGGGACCCTCTACGGGCCGCTCGTCGGGAGCGTGATCCTCAATCTCATCCCGACCATTTTCGCCCGGCTGCACGAGTACCACCTCTACATCTACGGTGGGATCATCCTGACCACGATCGTGTTCCTCCCCGACGGGATCGTCGGGAGCCTGCTCAAGTCGCGCGTCGTTCGCCACTTCCGGCGCGCGCCCGCCCCGATCGAGCCGGACCGCGGGGCGCAAGCCTTCGCCCACGCCGCAGAGGGCGAGCGGCCGGTCATCGCGGTCCGCGACCTCGCCAAGCGCTTCGGGGGAATCCGCGCGCTCGCCGGGATCACCCTCGAGGTGCGGCCGCGGGTCGTGCACGGGCTCATCGGCCCCAATGGCTCCGGCAAGAGCACCTTCGTCAACGTGCTCACCGGGCTCTACCAGCCCTCCGCGGGCGTGGTCGAGCTCCGGGGGATGCCGGTGCAGGGACTCAAGCCGCATCGGATGGCCGCGCTCGGGGTCACCCGGACGTTCCAGTCCATCCGGCTCTTCGGGGACCTCTCCGTGCTGGACAACGTGATGGTGGGTTTCCATCTCCACCTGCGCGCGGGCCTCGCCGCCCATCTCCTCCGCACCGGCGGCGCGGTGGACGAGGAGGCGGCCTACCGTCGCCGGGCGCTCGCGCTGCTGGAGTTCGTCGGCATCGCCGACCGGGCCCACGAGACCGCCCAGAACCTCTCCTACGGCCAGCAGCGCCTGCTCGAGATCGCGCGGGCCCTGGCGGTGCGCCCCGCGCTGCTCCTCCTGGACGAGCCGGCGGCCGGCGTGAACCCCACCGAGCTCCAGCACCTGTCGAAGATCATCAGGGACATCCGCGGGGCCGGGGTGACGCTGGTGGTGATCGAGCACCACATGGAGCTGATCATGGGGATCTCGGACGTCGTCACCGTGCTCGACTTCGGCGAGAAGATCGCGGAGGGGACGACGGGCGAGATCCAGCGGGATCCGAAGGTGATCGAGGCGTACCTGGGCTCACCGCTCGAGGCCGGCGGTGCTTAGCGTCTGCGGCCTCCGCGTCGAGTACGGCCACGTCCAGGCCCTGCGCGGGGTCGACCTCGAGGCGCGCGAGGGCGACATCACCGCGATCATCGGCTCGAACGGAGCCGGCAAGACCTCGACCCTCATGGCGATCTCGGGCCTCGCCCCCATGACCGGCGGCGAGATCCTCTTCCGGGGCCGGTCCATCGCCCGCGCGCCCGCCCACACCATCACCGCGCTCGGCATCACCCAGATCCTCGAGGGGCGCCAGCTCTTCGCGGATCAGACCGTCGAGGACAACCTCCTGCTCGGCGCCTACTCGCGCCCGCGCGGGGCCCGCCATCGCACCGTCGAGCTCATGGAGCGCGAGATGCGCCGCTTCCCCATCCTGCGCGAGCGCCGCGCGCAGCTGGCCGGCACCCTGTCCGGGGGCGAGCAGCAGATGCTCGCGATCGCGCGCGGTCTCATGTCGGAGCCGACGCTGCTCCTCATGGACGAGCCCTCCATGGGGCTGGCTCCGCTCATGGTGCGGGAGATCGCGCGGACCATCCAGACCCTCAAGGACGCGGGCGCGACCATCGTGCTCGTCGAGCAGATGGCCTCGGTCGCGCTGCAGCTCGCCGATCGCGCCTACGTCCTGGAGAACGGCCGAGTCACGCTGGCCGGCACCGGGCGCGAGCTTGCCGACAACCCCGACGTGAAACGGGCGTACCTAGGGGCCTAACCTTGGCGACGCGCCGGCGGACGATCGCCCCGGCCCGATGATCCGCGGTGTCGCGCGGGGCTCATCGACGCTTCGCTCGTGGTCACTCTCGCCAACCCGGTGTACATGTCCAGGACCTCCGCCACCGTTGACGGGGTGATGCTCAAGGAACGAGAAAGCCGGGTCGCCAGCAAGAGCCACTGGCGGAATTTCAGCGAGCAGCGCTGGTCGAGATCGCGGGGGCTCGCCCTCCGGCGGCGGTCGCCGCGGCCGCGGCCCCCATCACCGCGACGTCACCTCCCAGACTCGGACGCCGGCCGCCCCAGGAGTCGATGGCACAGCCAAAGCTCCCGCGCGGCGAGCGAATGCGAGCAAGCGGTCTGCTCAACGGGAAGTTAGGCAGGTATCGCTCCCAACTCATCGTTCAGTCATACTGTCGGCTTAATGTTCGCATTGAGGCGAAAGAAGTTCGTCGGGTCGTACCTGTTCTTGAGGACAACCAATCGCTCGTGGTTGCCGCCATAGGCGGCTCTGACTCGGTCTTCCCCTTCTTCTCCTAGGTTATTGACGTACTCTCCGCCGGTCGAGAACGGCTTCATCGTCTCCCAGAGCTGGCGCACCCAGTTCATCTGATTCTCAGATTCCGTGAAGTCGGTCCAGATCGACGTGGGGATGAAATCGTATTGCGCCTCGCGGTGACTGAAGGAGGTAGCCGCGTGACCCACGCGGCTGACGGCTCCACCGTATTGCTGGAACACAATGACAGACCGTGGAGACGGCACCGTGGCGAAGTGACTCACGGTGGCCTCAACAGCGTCGTCACTTATCTCCGCCATGAAGTGCGTCTTCCAGTAGTAGTAGAGGCCGGTCGGAAAGAAGGCGTCACCCGCAGCTTGGAGCTGAGTATAGGCGATGGGGCTGATCTGGTCAGCTAAGGGTGATCCTAAACGCCTGAGGGGTTGCAGGATACGCTCTCCCTCTTCGAGGGAGCCAATGTAGCAAACGGAAATGGCTAAGACAGGCTCACCCTCAGGCGACGTCAGCAACACCGCATCAGCAGCCAACTCATCGGGAGCCGTGCGAGAATACTGAGCATAGAACCTGAGGATCTCTCTGGCCTCCCTCAGGGGATGAATTATCACCCCACCCAGAACCACTGGGCCAACAGGATGGAGTTGGAACTCGAGGGAAGTCACGATGCCAAAGTTTCCCCCGCCACCTCGAATCCCCCAGAACAGGTCACGGTGAACGGGGGCGTGGTGCGCGTGGGCATCGAGTCTGGTGTATCGGACCGGGCAAGATGTTAGAGTCGCGACCGACCGACCGAAAGGGGACTACACGATGAGGAGATCACCCGCTGTGTGCTGGTTCTCGTCTCG
>DASQAL010000011.1:0-36456 GCA_035635775.1 Candidatus Acidiferrum sp. | reverse complement strand
AGGGCCACTCATGTACGCTTTGATCGTCGCGCTGCTTGCGTTCGTGCTCGTCGCACCTGCCCACGCCCAGGTGCACGTGGACATCGGCATCCATCTTCCCGCGCCACCCCATCTCGTCATCGTGCCCCAGATCCCCGAGGTGAGGTACGTGCCAGCCCCGGCCGCTCCCGTCAATCTCTTCCTTTACGGCGGGCAGTACTGGGCGTTCGCCAACGGGGGCTGGCACGTCAGCAGGGGGCACAACGGCCCATGGGTGGTCGTTGGTCCGCAGTTCGTGCCCCGTCCCGTCCTGATGGTGCCGGTGCAGTACTACCACGTCCCGCCCGGCCACTGGAATAAGTGGGAGCGCAAGCATGCGCCGCGCTGGCGGGAGGATTGGGGCCCGGAGTGGGCCGATAAGCGGGGCTGGAAGCATGACGACCGGGACGACGATCGGGGGACGGGGCACGGGAAAGGCCACGGGCGGGGCCGGTAGCGCGCATCCGGTGAAGCCGACCGCGCTAGACAAACCTCGATCGAGAGCGGCGATAAGCTGACGGTTACCGGGCACGTGCCGAGGTGCCCGGCCTTCGCCCGAAGGGGAGGGGTCGCCCTCTTGAGGCGCGCTATTTCTTCACGAGCGGGCAGCCGCCCTCGGCGAGCGGGCGGAACGCCTGCTCACCCGGAATCGTCGCGATGATCTTGGCCAGGTCCCATTCGCTCTTCGACTCGTCGGGCGTCTTGGCCTGCATCAGGTACATGTCGCGGATCACCCGCCCGTCCTCCCGGATGCGGCCGTTCCTGGTCATGAAGTCGTTGATCGGCATCTCCTTCATCTTCGCCATGACCGCCTTCGCCTCGTCGGTGCCGGCCGCCTTGACCGCCTTCAGGTAGTGCAGGGTGGCGCCGTAGGTGCCGGCCTGGATCATGGTCGGCGGCATGCCCTTCGCCGCCGCAAACCGGTCGGTGAAGGCGCGCGCCTCCGGGCTCATGTCCCAGTAGAAGGAGCTGGCCATCAACAACCCCTGCGCGGTCCGGAGGCCGAGGGCGCGCACTTCGGGATACTGGATCAGGAGCGCGGCCAGCCGCTGCCCGCCCCGCTCGAGACCGAACTCATTGGCCTGCTTGATCGCGTTGGTGATGTCGGCGCCCCCATTCGCCATCACGACCACCTTCGCCTTCGAGCCCTGCGCCTGCAGCAGGTAGGACGAGAAATCGGCGTTGTTCAGCGGATGCCGGGCGGAGCCCAGCACCTTACCGCCCGCCGCCTTGACGAACTCGGTCGCGTTCTGCTCCAGCGCGTGGCCGAACGCATAGTCGACGGTGATGAAGAACCAGGTATCACCGCCCTGCTTCACGATCGCGTTGGCGATGGTCTTGCCCTGGCCGTACGTGTCGTAGACCCAGTGCACGCTGTGCGCCGAGCACGACTTGCCGGTCAGCTCCGCGGTGGCCGCCGCGGTCGGCATCACGAGCCGGTTCGTCTGCTCGGCGAGCTTCACCACCCCGAGGGCGATCGCCGAGTGCGGGATGCCGATGATCATGTCGACCTGCTCCTGCTCGTACCAGCGCCGCGCGATCCCGACGCCGACGTCGACCTTGTTCTGCATGTCGGCCGCGATCACCTCGATCGGCTTGCCGAGCACGGAACCGCCGAAATCCGCCACCGCCATCCGCACCGCCAGCACGTCGCCGGGACCGGTGTTGTCGGAATAGGGGCCGGACATGTCGTCCAGCACCCCGATCTTCACCACGCCGTCCTGGGCGCCACCTTCGCCCGGGGCCAGGAGCACGACGGCAGCGAGTGCAACCAACACCGCATTGAGCCGGCGCATCACTCGTTCCCTCCTTGATAGGGTTCGCGGCTGGGGCAGGGTTCGCGGCTGGGCCCGATCCTGCGCCCTGGCCGCCGCGTGGTCAAGCCTCCCGCAGTTCTTTGACCTCTCGCGAAGAATCCGTACACTGACCGTCATGCTCTACGATCCGGGGGTTTGGCTGTTCGGGCTCGCGATCGGTCTTTTCCTCGCGGGCATCCTGGGCGTCGTGCTGTCGACTCGGCGCGTGCCGCCGAACGAGGCGCAGGAAGTGCCCGGCATCATCGCCGACCCGGGATCCGAGCGCCAGCTCCTGGAGCTGGAGGCGGAGGTGGGGCGGCTCCGTGCCGAGCGAGACGAGCTCCGCGGCGTCCTCGACCGGCTCGTCGTGCTCCTGGAGGAGCGACGGGCGCACCTCGTGACCACGGGCGATGACGGAGAGCATCGTGGCGGAGGCGGCTAGATGATCACCGGCGGCACGCCCCTCACGTAGAGGACTCGCGGTGCCGCTCCAGCGCTCGCGCAAGCACAAGATGATCGCCGGCGTCTGCGGCGGCCTCGCGGAGTGGCTCGGCTGGGATCCGACCGTGGTCCGCATCCTGTACGTGGTGGTCTCGTGCGCGTCGGTCGCGTTCCCCGGGATTCTGGCCTACATCGTCCTCTGGCTCATCATGCCGAAGGCGCCCGCGTAGGCGCGGCGGCCTCCCCTGTTCGCATGATCCGGTCCGCGACGTACCCCAGCCTCGAGGATCGCGTCGTGTTCGTGACGGGGGGCGGGAGCGGCATCGGCGCCTCCATCGTCGAGCACCTGTGCGCCCAGCGAGCCCGCGTGGCGTTCGTGGATATCCAGCGCGAGGCCTCGACGGCGCTCGTCGAGACGATCCGGGCCCGCGGCCTGCCCGCGCCGGTGTTCATCCCGTGCGACCTGCGCGACATCGCGGCGCTGCGCGCGGCGGTCACGGAGGCGCAGACGCGCCTCGGGGCGATTCGCGTGCTGGTCAACAACGCGGCCCACGACGAGCGGCACACCATCGAGGCCGTCACGCCCGAGTACTGGGACGATCGCTTCGCGCTGAACCTGCGCCACCAGTTCTTCTCGGCCCAGGCCGTGGTGCCCGCGATGGCGGAGGCCGGCGGGGGCTCGATCGTCAATCTCGGCTCGACGTCGTGGATGGTGGGGCAGGGGGGCATGCCGGCCTACCTGAGCGCCAAGTCAGCCGTCGTCGGGCTGACCCGGGCGCTTGCCCGGGACCTCGGGCCCCGGAACATCCGGGTCAATTCCGTCGTGCCCGGGTGGATCATGACCGAGCGGCAGATCGCGCGGTGGCTCACGCCGGAGGGCGAGCAGGAGCTGCTCCGCCGGCAATGTCTCAAGCGGAAGCTCTTGCCCGAGGACGTCGCGCGCGTGGTCCTCTTCCTGGCCGCCGACGACAGCGGCGCCTGCACCAACCAGAGCTACGTCGTGGACGGCGGCTGGGTGTAGACACCGCGCCGGGCCTCCGCTCGCCGTCGCGGATCGTCCGGGGTATAGTCCCGGTGACGTCCGATCCGCTCACCCAAGGAGGTCCCCGCACAATGCCCGGCATAGTCGGATTCATCGGTCTCGGGGCCATGGGCGATCCGATGGCGCTCAACCTCGTCAAGCGCGGCTTCTCCCTGGTGGTGCACGACATCGATCCCGTGAAGGCCGAGCGGTGGCGCACGCGCGGCGCCACCCTGGCGCCCTCGCCCGCGGACGTGGCGGCCAAGGCCGATCGGACGATCTGCATGGTGGAGACCACCGCGCAGGCCGAGGCGGTCATCGCGGGCGAGCGCGGCATCATCCACATGGCGCGGGCCGGGCACATCGTGGCCTGCATGAGCACCATCGATCCGTTCGCGGCGCGCCGGCTCGCGGAGCAGCTCGCGGCCCGCGGCATCGCGATGGTGGACGCGCCGGTGAGCGGGGGCACCGAGCGGGCCGCGTCGGGCGAGCTGTCCATCATCGTGGGCGGCGATGCTCAGACGGTGGCGGCCTGCCAGGACCTCTTCCGCGCGATGGGCGCCAACGTGTTCCACATGGGCCGGCTCGGGCAGGGGCTCGCCATGAAGCTCGTGAACAACATGCTGGTCCAGGTCAACACGATCGCGGTGGCCGAGGCGCTCGTGCTCGGGGTGAAGGCGGGGCTCGACCCGCAGGCGATCTACGACGTGGTGCGGGTGAGCACGGGCAATAGCTTCGCGTTCGAGATGCGCGTGCCGCGGATCCTCAAGCGGGATTTCTCACCGGGCGGGACCATCGATATCTCGTTCAAGGACCAGGAGCTGGAGACCGCGTTCGCCAAGCAGCTCGGCGTGCCGGTGCTCCTGGCCAACGTGACCCAGCAGGTCTACCAGATGGCGCGGGCGGCCGGCCTCAACAAGGAGGACGGCTCCGCGGTCGTGAAGGTCTACGAGCAGCTCGCCGGCGTGAAGGTCGGCGGGAAGGGATAGCGCGATGGCGACCTACGTGCTGGTTCACGGAGCCTACCAGGGCGGCTGGATCTGGAAGCCGGTGGCCGAGCGCCTGCGCGCGGCCGGCCACGCGGTCTACGCGCCCACGCTCGACGGCTGCGCCGAGCGGGCCGACCAGGTCCGGCCCGGCATCACCGTCGGGACTCACGCCCGGGAGGTGGCCCGGCTACTCCACTACGAAGACCTGCGCGACGTCGTGCTGGTCGGCACGAGCGCGGGCGGCATGGTCATCTGCAAGGTGGCCGAGCTGGCCGCCGACCGCCTCGCCCGCCTGGTCTTCGTGGACGCCCTCGCCCTGCTGCCGGGCGAGAAGGTGGGCGACATCGTCAGCCGCCCCGCCGGCGACGTGACCGCGGTGACGATCGCGCCGGCGCGCGCCGACGCCGAGAGTCGCATGTTCGCGGATCTCGAGCCGGCCACCCGCGCGTGGGCGCTGGCGCGCTACACGCCGCATCCGATCGCGGCGCTCGAGGCTCCCATGGAGCTGACGGATTTCTGGGATCGCAAGTGGCCCGCGTCGGTGATCCGGTGCCGGCGCGCCAAGAACCCGCCCGAGCCGCACCAGCGCCGCACGGCCGAGCGCCTGAAGGCGAGCTACGCGGAGATGGACACCGGGCACTACCCGATGCTCAGCCAGCCCGACGAGCTGGTGCGGTTGGTCGGCTGATGGCCGGCCGATCCGCCGCCGCCGCGGGAATCACCATCGCGCCCAACCCGAACCGGGTGATCGTCCGGCTGGGCGGGGCGGTCATCGCCGATACGACCCGCGCCCTGGTCATGCGCGCCCCGGGGACGGCGGATCAGCCGTACATTCCGCGAGAAGACGTGGACATGACGCGCCTGGTCCGCACCGACCTCGTGACCCACTGCCCCTACAAGGGCGACGCGGCCTACTGGAGCATCCGCAGCGGGCCGCGCACCGTGGAGAACGCGGTGTGGAGCTACGAGACGCCGTACGACGAGATGGCGCCCATCAAGGGATATCTGGCCTTCTACTCGGACCGGGTGGACGCGACCGAGGAGCGGCCTCCCGACCGCCCCTGACACAGTAAGGCGTGATGAAGGGATTTGACGGTCTCTGGAATGCCGCGGTCGACCGGATCCAGGGTGAGGGGTTGGTCGGCCAGCTCCGCGCGCTGGACTTCCCCGCCGCGCTCGCGGTGCTCGGGGTCGGGCAGGCGCCGCCTCCGGGGCCCCTGCCCGAACTGCTGGATCAGGTGGCCGCGCAGGTGGGCGGAGCCGATGGAGAGCGGGTGCGCCATGCGCTGCAGCAGCTCTTCGTGGCCCGCAAGCCGTCGGTGGAAGCGGGGAGCCAGGACGTCCTGATCCGCGCCCTCCAGGTGGGCGGCGGCATCGCTCGCCCGGGCCTGCCCGTCACGCCGGAGGAGGCCGCGCAGGTCCTCGAGCTGCTCCGGAGCGGCGAGTTCTTCAGCGACGCGGCCGGCACCACCAGCGCGGTGGTCCAGCTCACGCAGCAGCTCCCGCGGGCGCTGGTGCGCGACATTCCGAGGACGCCCAGCCGGCTCCACGAGCTCGGCGAAGCGCTGGTGCGGGACGGGGTCGACGCGTTCGGCCACATCAGCGAGCTCGCGGCCGATCTCCTGGACGGCCAGCTCGACCGGCCGCCGAGCCCGTTGGCCAATACTTTGAGATGGCTTTACGGCAACGCGGCGCCCACGGCGGTGGCGGAGACGGTGCGGCGGATCATCGCCCGCGACAACGAGACCGCGCGGCTCGCCATCCTCATCTATGCGCGCGCCCACGGCATCCCGCTGACGCCCGAGGGGCTCGACGCGCTCCACGACGGCCCGCTCAACCCGCAGGATCCCGACCTCGGCCCCGCGCTGGCCGCCGGGGTGCAGGCGTTGACCGCGCAGCGCGGCGGCGAGCAGGGCGTGGTCGGCGTGCTGCGGCGCCTGCGTCGCTGATCAGGCCTCGCGGAGCAGCCGCCCGAATCCCGTCACCGGCTCGCCCACGCCCGCCAGCCGGAGCGCCCGCCAGAGACACGCCTGGTTGCTGCTGATCACGGGCTTGCCCAGCTCGCGCTCGAGCCGCTCGAGCATCCCCACGGTCGGCAGCCCCGTCCCGCTGATCAGCACCGCCTGCGCCGCGGGCGCGTCGGCCCGGCGCGCGAGCTCGGCCGCGCGCTCCTCGCTCTCCGTGTAGATGTCGGCCACACCGGCGAGTCGGTGATAGCCGACGATCTGAAAGCCCGCCGCCTCCCAGTACGCGCGACCCTGCCGGCTGATCGATTCCGGGTAGGGCGTGCCGAGCGCGAGCCGCGTCACGCCCAGGTGGTGGAGCGCGGCCCGCACCGCCTGCGCGGCCAGGAGCGCGGGGGCGCGGCAGAGCGACGCGACGCGGTCCACCAGCGGCTGCTCGTGGCCCCAGCCCAGCGCGTAGCTCGACGCGGTGTGGGCCAGCACCACGAGCGCGGGGCGCACCTCGCCGAGCGCTTGCGCCGGCCCGTCGAGGCCCTCGCGATAGGCGCGCGTGCGCTCCTCCATGCCGCCGGCACCACCCGGCGGGCCGTCCGACGCGGGCGCCTGCAGCCGGGCGAAGTGGAGGCTGACGCCGGGCGGCGCCATCCGGTAGAGCTCGGGCTCCACCGTCGGGTTCCCCGGCGGCACCAGCACCCCGATCCGCGCGCGCCGGATCATGGCCCTAGCCCGGACTATTCATGAACGGGCTCGACCGAGACCGGACGGGTGACGGAGCCGGTCGCCCCGGGGGCGTCCGCGGCGACAGGACCGTCCGCCTCACGCGTTCTCCGTTCATGAATAGTCCGGGCTAGGGCTTGGGGACCTTGAGGGTCTTGCTGATCATCAGGCTGCCGGACAGGAAGAAGAGCAGGCTCACCAGATGCAGCTCGAGCCCGCCCACCGCGACCGGATACAGGGTCCCCCGGTGGAAGGCGAGCAGGAGCAGCGCGAGCGGCACGATGCTGGTCGGGATCGGCGTGCCCTCGAAGTGGCGCACCTTGCCGGTCTCGGTCGAGAGGGCCTCCGCGGTGACGTTGTAGCGGGCGAGCCGGCTCAGGCCACAGCCGACGAAGTACATGAGGATGACCTGGTCGAGCGCACTCTGCAGGCCCGCCGCGAACGCGATCCCGGCCGGGGCCACCCCGAACGAGATCACGTCGGCCAGGGAATCCAGCTCGCGCCCCATCGGCGAGGCGTGGTGCCGCCAGCGCGCGATGCGCCCGTCGAGCACGTCGAAGAGCAGGGCCACGAGGACGAGGGCCGCGGCGAGATCCATGCGCCAGCGCTCGCCTCCGGCGAGGAAGCGCATGGCCTGGAACACGGCGGCGACGCCGCAGAAGCCGTTGGCGATGGTGAAGAGATCCGCCAGGTGGAAGTTCCGGATCATCGAGAAGTGCTTGCCCCGCATCGTGACGTCCTACCGAGCCGTCTCGTCCGGAGGGCCGGTGGGTGCGACGCCGACCATGCGGACGAAGTTCGCGACCAGCGCGGGGCTGTGGAAGGTGCCCACGCGCCCGGTGAGCACGCTCACCGCGAACTCGCGCGAGCGCGCCTTCGCGTACGGCCGGGTGGTGCAGATCGCGTCGTAGACGTCGGAGATGGCGGTCATCTGGCTCGCCAGGGTGGGCCGGCGGCCGATGCGCGGCACCGGGTAGTTCGGCTGGCCGTCGTAGCGCATGTGGTGCTCGTAGGCCACCAGGATGGTGAGCGGATGGCTGCCCTCGACCCCGCAGAGGTGGGTGGCCCCCTCCTGGGCGTGGCCCATCATGATCCGCCACTCGTCGCCCTCGAGCTTGCCCGGCTTGTTGAGCACCTCGAGCGGGATCTGGAGCTTGCCGATGTCGTGCAGGAACGCGGCGAGTCCGATGGCGTGCAGCCGCGCCCCCTCGATGCCGAACGAGCGTGCCTGGGCCAGGGTGAGCAGCGAGACGTTCACCGAGTGCACGAAGGTGTAGTCGTCGTGGGTCTTGAGCGGCGCCAGGGGCAGGATCTCCCGCGTGGCGCGCTGGAGCGCGTCCATGAGGCTCCACACCACCTGCTCGAGGCGGACGAGCCCGCCCCGGCGGTCGGTGCGGAACTCGGTGAAGGCCTCGCGGGCGCCATCCACGCCCTGCGCGGTCAACGACTCGATCGCCGAGTCTCCCCCTCGGCCCGCGCCCGGGCCCCCGCCCGCACCGGTCCCGGGGCCGGGGCCCTCCTTGATCACGGAGGGCTGCAGCTCGACGCGGCCCACCGTGATGTACCGGGTGGACACCGGCACGCCGCCGAGCGCCATCGGGGTCAGGAAGCGTACGCATTCCTCGGCGTCGAGGCCGCGCGCCACGGTCAGGCGCTCCACGCCGCGGCGGGTGAGGGCCCGGATGAACTGCTGGTGGTAGAGGCTGCCGGTCCGCAGCGGCTGAGTCTCGACCACCAGGTCCTGCTCGACGACCAGGAACGTGAGCGAGTCCTGTTGCCGCTCCTGGCAGGCCGCGGACACTCCCTCCAGGATCCGGTCCACGTGGCTGGCGAGCGCGGGGTGCTCGGAGCCGTAGAGCGCACGCATGTTGATCCCGGCGACGAGGCTGACCACCAGCCGGTCGACCGCGGAGAGCGCGCTCGGAATCGCCGGCTCGCTCATTCTGGTGCGCTCCCGGACGGACTGGCGGCGCCCGCCTTCGTGAGCCCGCGGCAGATGTCGCGGATCACGGCATCGCGGGACTTCTCGCCCCGCGCCACCCAGGGCGCGCGGGCGCCGGGGTCGTAGGAGCTCAGGTAGCGGTAGGCGGACCGGCGCTCCTCGATTGCCACCAGCGGGAACGGCCACTCGCGGAAGAAGCGGCCGAGCCGCGGCAGCACGGCCGGGTCCCCCAGGTCGGCCAGGGCGCGGAGCGCCTTGAGCCGCATGGAGCGCTTCCGCCCGAAGAAGTCCCACCGGAGCAGGATCTCCACCAGCAGGTCGATGGCCTGGGTGATGCCGTGCTGGCCGGTGAGCAGCACCGCGGCCTCCGCCAGTCTCGGGTCGGGGTGGTTGATGGTCCGCGCGAGCAGGTCGCGCGGCACCTTGGTGTCGAAGGCGAAGAGCGCCCGGATGGCTTCGAGCCGCACCCGGAGGTCCGGATGGTCGGCGCAGCGCAGGATCTCGCTCATGGCCGAGCGGTCCTGCACCCGCCGGAGGAGCAGCACCATGTTCCGCACCACGTACCAGCGCGGATCCGCGAGGAGGCGTCGCGTCTCCGGGACGATGGCGGCGCCCAGCGAGGCCGCGAGCTCGATCAGCCGCAGGCGGCGTCCCCGATCTTGCTCGGCGGCGAGCGCCTCGAGGAGCCCGCGGGCGGCCGAGGCGCCCAGGGCCAGGACCAGCGTCTGCACCTGCACGAAGGGTGGCCCGCCCGGCTGCCGGCTCGCGGTCACGAGGGCGGCCAGGGTCGGGGCGTCGGCGAGGTTGGCCAGGAACTCGTCGAGCAGCTCGCGCCGCTCCGCCAGGCTCGGGTCCGCGGCCAGCTCGCGCACGGCGCGAATGATGCCGACGGCCTGGGCGAAGCGGCTCTGCGGGAGCGAGCGGACGAAGATCTCCCGCAGGCGGCCCAGGACGAGCGGCTGCACGACGTCGGGCGAGCCCGCGGCCATGTCGAGCAGTGTCGTGACGACCCGCCGCTCGATGGCATCGTCGCTCTCGGTGTCGGGCCCGAAGGCGTCGGGATCGGCGGCCAGCTCGACCGCGATGGCGTCGAGATCCACCGTCGGCTTCTGAGCCAGCAGCGCCCGATGGTCCTCGGGGTTGTAGCGGTCCACGTCCTCCTCGCGGAACAGGGCGGCCATCTCCGCGAAGTCCGCGGGCGGCTCGGGCAGGGCCGGAGCCGGACCCATCTCCTCGTGCGCCTCGGCCAGCGCCTGGGCCATCTGGAGCGCATGACTCGAGAGCTGGCCCTGCTCGCGGGCCACGCGCTGCAGGCCCCGGAGCACGTCGGCGGCCGGCAGCGCGGCGGCCAGGCTGGCCAGGTGCGCGCTCGCCGTCTCCTCACGGGCGAGGGTCCGGAGCGCGGCGGCCAGCACCGGCTCGCGCACCTCGCCGGGGAGCGCGCGGAGTAGCTGGATGATCTGCGGGGCGAGCTTCTCTCGCTCGTCGCTGTCCGCGCTGTCCAGGCGCGCGCCCACCAGGCCGGCGAGCGTGTACGCGGCGGCCATGCCGAGGCGGCCGCCCAGCTCCGCCGGCCCGCTGGCCGGGCTGGCCCCACCGCCACCCCTCTGGCCGCTACCGCGTCCGAGGCCGCCAACACCCCAGCCTCGACCGCTTGGGCCCCCGCCGCCGGGACTGCCGGTGCCCCCGCCGCCTGGTCCCCCGCCTCCCGGTCCGCCACCGCCCGGTCCACCCGTGCCGGGGCCGCCGCGGAACAGCGAAGCGATGGTCTCTGCCGAGTGGTGCTCGCGCGCGCCCGAGGGATCGCCTGCCGGCGGGAGAGGCTGTTCGGCCAGCAGCGCCTCCATCAGCCCGTCCCAGAGCGACCTCTCCTCCGGCGCGGCTGGGGCGACGTCCGTGGTCGTCACCAACGCGCTGTAGTCGATGGCCGAGATGGAGATATGGGTGATCCCGGCCGACGGTAGCTCGTCGCCGGTGAGGGGGCGGTCGCGGCCGGGGCCGGTGTCGCCCAGGATGGCCAGGAAGCGCTCCAGCTCGGCGGGCTCCACGTCCTCCTCGATCCGCAGCAGGCCGCCGTTGCGCCGGTAGAGCGCCCGCGCGAAGGCCCGCACCTGAGGGGACTCGAGCTTCTTGCCCCCGCCGAGCAGCCCGTCTCGCCCGATCCCGAGCAGCAGGGGACTCGCGGCGGCCAGGGACGCGCGCACGCGCCCATGGGCGGCGGCGAGCGCCGAAGCCCGCGCGGGGTGGCCTGGGGGATAGGCGGCCAGATTCCGCCACGCCGTCACCAGCGCGGACACCACTTCGGGCAGTGTGGGCGGGGGACCCGATGTTTCCACGTTCGGGGACGAGTCTAGCCGACTCGAGCCGCTTCCCTCGCAAACTTGAGCCGGCCGGCCGGGTCGCTTATGCTGCCCCCAACCGAGTTGGAAGGGAGATTGAGCCGCCATGAAAGTCAGCGCGTTCCACCTGATGCCCCACCGCGAGCTGCCCCCCGATTTCGAGCGGCGCTACCCGAGCGTCTGGGTGACCCCGCCCTGGTGGGAGCTGGCCGATGCCCGGCGCGTGGGCCAGTACTACAACTGGACGCTCGACGAGCTGCTGTACGCGGCCCGGGCGGGCTTCGACGGGGTGTGCACCAACGAGCATCATCAGAACGCCTACGGGTTCATGCCGAGCCCCAACCTGATGGGCAGTGTGCTGGCCAAGCAGACCAACGGCCTCGACGTGGCCATCGTCCAGATGGGCATGACCCTGCCGACCACCTCGCCGCCGATCCGGGTGGCCGAGGAGTACGGCATGCTCGACTGCATCAGCGGTGGGCGGCTCGTCGCGGGGCTGCCGCTCGGCAGCCCCATGGACGTCAACCTCGCCTACGGCATCACCCCGATGGAGCACCGCGAGCGGTATCGCGAGGCCTTCGAGCTCGTGCTGAAGGCGTGGCAGGCGAAGGAAATCTTCGCGTGGAACGGGAAGTACTTCCAGCTCGGCCAGGTCAACCTCTGGCCACGGCCGGTGCAGGAGCCGCACCCGCCGATCTGGGTGCCCGGCTCGGGCAGCATCAGCACCTTCGACTTCGCCACCGAGCACAATGTCTGCTATTGCTTCCTCTCCTACGCGGGCGCCCGTGCCGCCACCACCATGATGGACGGCTACTGGGACGTGGTGGAGAAGAAGGGGCTCGAGCGCAATCCGTATCGCGCGGGCTTCCTGCAGCTCGTCGCGGTGTCCGAGACGGACGCGCAGGCGGAAGCCGACTACGCGAAGCACGTCGAGTACTTTTACCACAAGTGCCTGCACGTGCCGCCACAGTGGTTCGCCCCGCCGGGCAACCAGGACTATCGCAGCCTGCTCGCGGCCAACCGCAATCCGGTCCGCCGCGCGGAAGATCCCAAGACGCTCCGCTACAAGGACTTCGTGGAGAAGGGTTACGTGATCGCGGGCAGCCCGGCCACCGTGAAGGAGCGCCTGATCGAGGAAGTCATCAAGCGCCTCAACGTGGGCAACCTTATGGTGCTGGTGCAGATCGGCTCGATGCCGCACGAGCTGACGCTCAAGAACATCGATCTCTTCGCGCGCGAGGTGCTGCCCGGGCTGCGCGAGATCTGGGACGACAAGGGCTGGGAGAACCACTGGTGGCCAAAGAGCCTGCGCGGCAGCCGCCAGCCCGCCGGCGCGTCCCGATGACCCCCCAAGGAACCCTCTCCCCTCTGGGGAGAGGGCAGGGTGAGGGGCATGGTGGTGAGGGGACTCGAACCGTCACCGTCTGGAACGGCCGCGTGCCCATCCGCGTGCACGTCAACGGCGCGGGGCCGGCGGTGGTCTTCTTCCACGGCCCGTGGGGGCTCACCTGGGGACCGTTCCTCGACGCGCTCGCCCAGCAGTTCACGGTCTACGCGCCGGAGCACCCGGGCACGACGCCGGGCGACCCGGACGCGATCCAGCACGTGGATCACCTGTGGGATCTGGTGCTCTGCTACGACGAGCTGCTCGAGCAGCTCCGGCTGCGGGATGTCATGCTCGCCGGCCACTCCTTCGGGGCCATGGTGGCGTGCGAGGTGGCGGCGCTGCAGCCGGCCCGGGTCAAGCGGCTGGCCCTCATCGATCCGATCGGGCTCTGGCGGGACGACGCGCCGGTGGTCAACTGGATGCTGCTGGGGCCGGCGGAGATGCCGGCCCACGTCTTCCACCAGCCGGATGGTCCCGCCGCGCAGGCGATGTTCGCGGTGCCCGCCGAGGCGGAGGCGGGCGCCCTCGCGCGGACCCGCCTCACGTGGGCCATGGGCGCGACCGGCAAGTTCATCTGGCCGATCCCGGACAAGGGGCTCAAGAAGCGCATCCACCGCATCACCGCGCCGACCCTGCTGCTCTGGGGAGAGCACGACCGCCTGGTCCCGCGCGCGTACGCCAAGGAGTTCGCGGGGCGGATCGCAGACACGCGGCTCGAGGTGGTGCCGGGCGCCGGCCACGCGCCCCATCTGGAGCAGCCCGAGGCCACCGCGCGGGCGGTCCAGGCGTTCCTCAAGGCCTGAGGTCAGCCTTTTTCATCATTCAGGGCCGCGCGGACCTTGTCGAGCTGCTTCCGCTTGCCTCGGTCCGCCTCGGGGAAGGTGAGGTCCAGGTCGTCCAGCGCCTCGGCGATCGCGGAGGCCACGATGAGGTGGGTGTACCACTTGTGGTCCGCGGGCACGACGTACCAGGGGGCCCGCTTGGTGGCGGTGCCGCGGATCGCGGCCTCGTAAGCCGCCTGGTAGTCGGGCCAGAATTCCCGCTCCTTCACGTCGTCGAGCGAGAACTTCCAGTTCTTCGAGGGCTCGTCCAGCCGCGCCAGGAAGCGCCGCCGCTGCTCCGCCTTCGAGAGGTGCAGGAAGAACTTGCGGATCACGGTCCCGTTGCGGGCGAGGTACCGCTCGTGCGCGTTGATGTCCTCGTAGCGCTCGTCCCAGATGTGCTTGCTCACGAGAGGATCGGGGAGGCGCTCGGCCTCGAGGAGCTTCGGATGCACGCGGGTCACCACGACCTCCTCGTAGTACGAGCGGTTGAAGATGCCGATCCGGCCGCGCTCCGGGCACGCGGTGTGGGTCCGCCAGAGGAAGTCGTGGTCGAGCTCGTGCGGGCTCGGCGCCTTGAAGGAGTGCACGTCGCAGCCCTGGGGATTGACGCCGGACATCACGTGCTTGATGGCGCTGTCCTTGCCGGCCGCGTCCATGCCCTGGAAGACGAGGAGCAGGGCCGAGCGATCCTGCGCGTACAGCTTCTCCTGCAGCTCATTCAGGATGGCGGTGCTCTGCTCGAGGAGCTTCTCGGCATGGGTCCGCGACTTCACCCCCCTCGTGTCGGCCGGGTCCGTGTCCTCGAGCCGGAACTTGCGGCCGTTCCGCACGCAGTACCGCTCGGCCAGACCGGACATCTCCTTGAGGACCCGGCGTGTCTTCATTCGGGCAGTCTAGCCCGGACTTGCCTTCCTGGCATCGACTGACCTATTCTTGGCCACCCCGGTGACAACCCGGCAAGGAGGCCGCCATGAGCCGCAATACGCCCGCCGCCAGCAATAGCCTGACCGTCCGCGTCCGTCTCGCCAACAAGCCGGGCATGCTCGGCCGGATCACCTCCGCCATCGGCGAGGCCGGGGGCGATATCGGGGCGGTGGACGTGGTGGAGGCGGGTCAGAAGGAGATGACCCGGGACATCACCTTCAAGGCCTCCGACGAGGCCCACGGGCAGGCCATCGTCGACCGCCTGCGGCAGGAGCCGGACGTCACGGTGGTCAACGTCTCCGACCGCACGTTCCTCATGCACCTGGGCGGCAAGATCGAGGTCAACGGCCGGGTGGCGGTGAAGACCCGCGATGACCTCTCGATGGTCTATACCCCGGGGGTGGCCCGCGTCTGCATGGCCATCCACGACGATCCGGAGAAGGTCTACAACCTCACGATCAAGCAGCACACGGTGGCCGTGGTCACCGACGGCTCCGCGGTGCTGGGGCTGGGCGACATCGGCCCGGCGGCCGCCCTGCCCGTCATGGAAGGCAAGTGCCTCATCTTCAAGGCCTTCGCGGGCGTGGACGCCTTCCCGATCGCGCTCGCCACCAAGGACGTGGACGAGATCGTGCGCACCGTGAAGGCGATCTCGCCGGTCTTCGGCGGCATCAACCTCGAGGACATCTCGGCGCCGCGCTGCTTCGAGATCGAGGAGCGCCTGCAGGCCGATCTGGACATCCCGGTCTTCCACGACGACCAGCACGGCACCGCGGTGGTCACCTTGGCTGCCTTACTCAACGCCCTCAAAGTCGTGAACAAGAAGCTCAACGATGTGAAGATCGTGTTCACTGGGGCGGGAGCCAGCGCGATCGCCACCGCGAAGCTGATGATGCTGGAAGGCGCGCGCAACATCATTGCATGTGACCGCGCCGGCGCGTTGTATCGCGGGCGGACCGAGAACATGAACCCGATGAAGGCGTGGTTCGCCGACCACACCAACGCGGAGGGGATCCGGGGCACCGTGCGCGACGCGATGGTCGGCGCCGACGTCTTCATCGGCCTGAGCGGCCCGGGCGTCGTGAAGGTGGACGATCTCGGCGCGATGCATCGCGACGCGATCATCTTCGCGATGGCCAACCCGACCCCGGAGATCATGCCGGAGGAGGCGGGCAAGTACGTGAAGGTGATGGCCACCGGCCGCTCGGACTACCCGAACCAGATCAACAACTCGTGCGGCTTCCCCGGGTTCTTCAAGGGGCTGTTCGACGTGCGGGCGCGCAGGGTCAACGACGAGATGAAGCTGGCCGCCGCCCACGCGCTCGCCAATATCGTGTCGGACGGCGAGCTGAGCGAGGAGTACATCACGCCCTCGATGTTCGACCCGCGCGTGGTGCCCGCGGTGGCCTCCGCGGTGGCCGACGCAGCGGTGCGCACCGGGGTGGCGCGCCGCAAGCGGGGCTAGGCGTCCCGTGGCCGCCTACATCATCGCGGACGTGACGGTAACCGACCCCGCCGCGATGGAGGAATACCGCAAGCGGGTGCCGGCCACGCTCGCCCGGTACGGCGGGCGCTTCGTGGTGCGGGGCGGCGCGCACCAGTCCGTCGAAGGCGACTGGAAGCCCACCCGGCTCGTGGTGCTCGAGTTCCCGAGCATGGAGCAGGCCAAGCGCTGGTACGACTCCGAGGAGTACCGCGAGCCCAAGGCGATGCGCCTCCGGGCCGGCCGCACCAACCTGGTGATGGTCGACGGAGTCGCCCCCGCCTAGAAGCGGCCTAGTCGGGGTCAGGTCTTGAATTACGACATTTCGCTCGCCTGAGAGCTGCTCCCCTTCGCCACGGAAATGTCGTAATTCAAGACCTGACCCCTTGTCGAGGCGCCCTACGCCTCGGGGCCCGCGTCGAAGCGCAGGCCCATCTTGGTCTTGAACACCTCGAGCGCGTGCGGGTCCACCGCCTCGATCTGCCTGGCGATGGCGGGCGGCAGCCCGATGTCGTCGCGGTCGTTGATGCCGCCCGTGATGACGGTCAGCAGCACGCTGTCCTTGGTGTCCACGTTGCGGAAGCCCCGGTTCACCCCCGGCGGGCACGAGAAGGTGTCCCACTGGGTCAGCACGATCTTCTCGCCCCCGTCGTCGTTCAGCGAGAACTCGAGCTTGCCCTCCAGCACGATGAAGGTCTCGAAGGTCTTCACGTGCGCGTGCAGGCACGGCCCCTGGCCCGGGGGCATGATCGAGATGAACATGGTGAGGCCGGCCGCGTTGTAGATCGGCGCGTCGTTGCCGAAGGCGGACTGGGTGCGCTCCAGCACCACCGGCATCAGCTTGCGGGCCAGGATGATGTCCTTCGCGGCCTGACTGACCGTGGTGTCGCTCTTCATGAACTCCATCGGCTGGAGCTGCGCGAAGCGGCCGGTGCGCGCGGCGATCTCGTCGCGGGTCATCTGGACGGTCTGCATGGCGGTCCCTTTCTAGCGGAAGACGACGGTGCTGGGGCTGCCCACGGCCACGACCTGGCCGGTGGGCGTGAGCGTGCCGGACTGCCGGTCCGCGCGGAAGGCCACGATGGTGTCGCTGTCCTGGTTGGCCGCGTAGAGCGCCGCGCCCGCCGGGTCGAGGCCGATGAACCGCGGGTTCTTCCCCTGGGTCGGCTCCCAGCCCACCGACCTGAGCGTGCCGGCGGCCGGATCCACCGCGAAGATGGCGACGCTGTCATGGCCGCGGTTCGAGGCGTAGACGAAGCGCCCCGAGGGAGCAACCGCGATCTCGGACGTGGTGTTATGGCCGGTGAAGGCGGACGGCAGCGTGGTGATGGTCTGCCGCGGCTCGAGGCCGCCGGTGCCGGCGTCGAAGCGGTACGTGGTCAGCGTGGAGTCGAGCTCGTTCAGGACGTAGGCGAACGGCCCGGTCGGGTGGAAGCCGGCGTGCCGCGGCCCCGCCCCCGGCCGGCTGGCGACCGACGGCGGCGAGGCCGGGACCAGCTTGCCGCCGCCGTCCACCCGGAAGACGAAGACCGCGTCCAGCCCTTTGTCCGGTATCAGGCAGAAGCGCCCGCGCGGGTCGAAGGCGATGTCGTGCGGGTGCGCGCTGGTCTGCTCGGTCGGGTGCGGCCCGGTCTTGCCGGTGAGCGGGACGAGGTCGCGGAGCGGGCCGAGCGCGCCGTCCGGCTCGATCGGCAGCACCGCGACCGTGCCCGAGCTGTAGTTGGCGCAGACCAGGTAGCGGTCGGAGGCCTCGATTCCGAGTCGCACGCCGTTCTTGCCCTGGGTCGGCTGGCGGTTGAGGATGCGGAGCCGGCCGGTGGCGGGCTCGATCGCGTACGCGATGGCCTCGTGCCCTTCGCCGTGGGCGGAGTAGAGCACCGGCCGCCGGCGATCAAGGATGAGCCACGAGGGGTTGACCAGATCGCCCAGGCGCTGGACGTGGGTCCAGGCCCCAGAGGTCTCGTTGATCTGGTAGACGTTGATGCCGTCGCCCCGCCCGTTGCGGTCCTTCGAGGTGTAGCTGCCGACGTAGGCGAGCATGGCGGGCCGATGCTGCGACACCGGCCGCCGAGCTGTCAAGGGCCCCTTGACACGTCAGGCCGGGGGGCGTTACCTGTCTGGGCGAGCCAACCCGCGACGAATCCCCAGAGGAGGCCATCATGAAGGCAGCCGTGTTCCACGGGCCCCACCAGCCGCTCACGATCGAGAACGTCGACATCGACAAGCCCATCGGCCGCGAGGTGCTGGTGCGCACGGTGGCCTCCGGCGTCTGCCACAGCGATCTGCACTTCGTGGACGGCTTCTACCCGTTCCCCACCCCCGCCATCCTCGGCCACGAGGCCGCCGGCATCGTCGAGGCGGTGGGGCTGCAGGTGAGCGAGTTCAAGCCGGGCGATCACGTCATCGCCTGCCTGTCCGTCTTTTGCGGGCACTGCGACTACTGCCTCACCGGCAAGACCCATCTCTGCCAGACGCGGCCGGTGCGCGCCAAGACGGATCCGCCGAAGCTCTCCTGGAAGGGCCAGCCGGTCAACCAGTTCGCTAATCTCTCCGCCTATGCGGAGCAGATGCTGGTCCACGA
Source organism: Candidatus Acidiferrum sp. (assembly GCA_035635775.1). Taxonomy (GTDB): domain Bacteria; phylum Methylomirabilota; class Methylomirabilia; order Rokubacteriales; family CSP1-6; genus CAMLFJ01. The sequence continues at coordinate 18,030 of DASQAL010000011.1, read as the reverse complement.
GAACGCGCTCGTCAAGATCGACGACAGCATGCCGCTCGACCGCGCCGCCCTGATCGGCTGCGGGGTCACCACCGGGGTGGGGGCGGTGCTGAACACCGCGCGCATCGAGGCGGGCACGACCGTCGCGGTCTTCGGCGCGGGAGGAGTGGGCCTGGCCGCGGTGCAGGGGGCGCGCATCGCGGGCGCCCGCATGATCATCGCGGTGGACACGGTCGAGGCCAAGCTCACCACCGCGAAGGCGCTGGGCGCCACCCACGGGGTCAATGCCAAGGCCGATGACCCGGTAAAGGCGATCCGGGACCTGACCAACGGCGGGGCCGACTACTCCTTCGAGTGCATCGGCCTCAAGCTCGCGGCCGAGCAGTGCTTCGACTGCATCCGGCCCGGCGGCACCGCCACCGTGGTGGGCATGATCCCGGTGGGGCAGAAGATCGAGCTGGACGGCCCCATGTTCCTCCGCGAGAAGAAGATCCAGGGCTGCAGCATGGGCTCCAACCGCTTCAAGGTGGACATGCCGCGCTACATCGAGCTGTACCGGCAGGGCCGCCTCAAGCTGGACGAGATGATCACGCGCCGCGGGAAGCTCGAGGACGTCAACGAGGCGTTCCGCGCGATGAAGGCGGGCGAGGTCTCACGCACCGTGCTGATGCTCGCGTAGGGCTCTGCTACACTACGGAGTGAAATGACCGACAACACCCCGAAGAGCGCGCTCGAGCTGGCGATGGAGCGGCTCCGGCAGAAGGACAAGGAGTCGAACGCGCCCGAGCGGCCGCTCACCGACGAGCAGAAGGCGGGCATCGCCGAAGTCCGGCAGATGTACCAGGCCAAGACCGCGGAGCACGAGATCCTGCACCAGGCCGCGCTGCGGAAGGCGGGCAGCCACGAGGAGGTCGCGCAGCTCAACGAGGCGCTGCGGCGCGACACGGAGCGGATGGTGGGCGAGCGTGATCGCAAGATCGCCGCGATCAGGGAGGGAGGTGAGCACATGGCCAAGGGCCGGAGCATGCAGAAGGAGAAGAAGAAGCCGAAGAAGGAGAAGAAGTAGCCTGGCGTGCCCCGTTCGCTTCTTCTGAGCTGTGAGGGGGTGGGCAAGGCGCACGGCCCCCGGTCCCTCTTCGACGAGCTGTCGTTCGGGCTCTTCGAAGGGGACCAGGTGGGGCTGGTGGGGCCCAACGGCGCCGGCAAGTCCACCCTCCTCCGCATCCTCGCCGGAATCGAGCCGCCCGACCGCGGCCAGCGGTCGCTCCGCACCGGAGTGCGAGTGGGCTACGTCCCGCAGGATCCCGTCTTCCCGCCGCAGGGCACCGTCGAGGACATGCTGACCGCCACGCTGGCCGCGGTGGACGAGGACGAGCGCCCGGGCCGCATCGCCCAGGCCCTGGGCCGCGCCGGCTTCGCCGACGGTCGCGCCGAGGTGGCCGCGCTCTCCGGGGGCTGGCAGAAGCGGCTGGCGATCGCGCGCGAGCTGGCCGGCGAGCCCGACGTCCTCCTGATGGACGAGCCCACGAACCACCTGGACGTGGAGGGCATCCTCTGGCTGGAGGGCCTGCTCGCGGAGCGCACGCGGGCCTGTCTCGTGGTCAGCCACGACCGCTACTTCCTGGAGCACGTGGCCACGCGCATGCTCGAGGTCAACCGCGCCTACCCCACCGGCCTCTTCGAGACCGCCGGCCGGTACAGCGAGTTCCTCACCCGGCGCGACGAATTCCTGAGGGGCCAGGCCGCCTACGAGGAGTCCCTCGCCAATACCGTCCGCCGCGAGATCGAGTGGCTGCGACGGGGCGCCAAGGCCCGCTCCACCAAGGCCAAGGGCCGCATCAAGGAGGCGGACCGGCTGATCGAGGAGCTCCGGGACGCGCGCGCGCGGGCGGCCACCCGCTCCGCCGACATCGACTTCACCGCCTCCGGCCGGCGCTCGCGCCGGCTGCTCGTCGCCCGGGGCCTGGCGAAATCGCTCGGCGGGCGCAGCCTCGTCCAGGGCCTCGATGTCACCATCACGCCCGGCACGCGCATCGGCCTGATGGGACCGAACGGCAGCGGCAAGACCACCCTGCTCAACGTGCTGGCCGGCGCGCTGGCCCCCGACGCGGGCACGATCGAGCGGGCGGACGGGCTGCGCATCGTCCGGTTCGAGCAGCAACGGCCGGGGCTCGATCCGCAGCAGTCGCTGCGGCGGGCCCTCGCCCCCGAGGGCGACACGGTGAGCTTCCAGGGGCGGAGCCTGCACGTGGCGGCCTGGGCCAAGCGCTTCCTGTTCCAACCCGAGCAGCTCGAGGTGCCGGTCGGCCGCCTCTCGGGCGGCGAGCAGGCGCGCATTCACATCGCACGCCTCATGCGCGAGCCCGCCGATCTCCTGATCCTCGACGAGCCGACCAACGATCTCGACATCCCGACACTCGACGTGCTCGAGGAGAGCCTGATCACGTTCGAGGGAGGCCTGGTGCTGGTGACCCATGACCGGTTCATGCTGGATCGCGTGGCGACCGGCATCGTGGCGCTGGATGGGCGGGGTGGGGCGGAGACGTTCGCCGATTACGCGCAGTGGGAGCTGGCCCCTCGTCTCCAGACCCCTCACCCTGCCCTCTCCCCGGAGGGGAGAGGGGGGAAATCCGCGTCGGCGCGCGCGCGGAGCAAGAGGCTCGGGTATCTGGAGCAGCGGGAGCTCGACGCGATGCAGGCGGCGATCGTGGAAGCGGAGACCGCGCGGGAGATGTGCCGCCGCGCGGCGGAGGACCCGGGCATCGCGTCCGATCCGGCGGGGCTGCAGGCGCGCTACGCGGCGCTGGAGGACGCCCGCGCGGAGGTGGACCGGCTCTACGCCCGCTGGGCGGAGCTCGAAGCCAAAGGAGAAACACGATGAGCGACGCGGAGGCGGTGCCCACCGTGAAGGTCGACAATGCCCGCGTGCGGGTGACCGAGTGGCGCTTCGCGCCCGGCGCGCGCACGGGCCATCATCGCCACGAGTACGCCTACGTGGTGGTCCCGCTCACCACCGGGTCGCTGACCGCCACCAGCGCGGCGGGCGAGACCACCAACGCGCTCCGCACCGGCGAGCCCTACTATCGCGAGGCCGGTGTGGAGCACGACGTGCGCAACGCGAATCCCTTCGAGTTCACCTTCATCGAGATCGAGCTCAAGGACGTGTGAGAGTCGTGCTAGTCTTGTATGGCCTTCCTCTGGGCCCTTGAGGCTCACCGGCATCTGGCTCGACCTCGACCTCGTCTACCCGTATCACGTCCCGTCTCGAAGGGAGCCCCATGAAGAAGAAGTCACCCGGAGTCTTCTCGCTCATCGCCACCGGATTTACCGGCTTCGGCGCCCACCTCGTGAGCTTGTGCGCCACGGCCCGGGACCGCCTCCTCGCTCTCCAGAGCCGGAAGGCGCGGTCCGGCAAGAGGTGAGTGCCTGATGCCCGCGCCCGCCACCGTCTACACCGTCGGAGATTTCATCCGGCGCGTCGTCGACAGTCTCCTCCACGGCGAGTGCCGGGGCCAGTTTCTCTGCGCGCGCTGCCTCGTCAAGCTGACGAAAGACAACCTGGACCGGAGCTACGCGAAACCGGACATCGCGCGGGTGATGGACGACATCTTCGCCACCCCGGGCTCGCTCACGCTCGCGCCGGCGAGCACGTGCGCTCTATGCGCGAGAAAGAAGGTCTCGTGTCTCGGAGGGTCGGCGTCGCGCTGACCCGAGACATCCCTCATGTGCGTGTACTGCAGAGAAGACGCCGCCTGCGAGCACGAGCGCGACTCCTGCGCGGCCAGCGGCGGGGACACGTGCGCGGCCTGCGGCCATACCTCCGCGGCGCTGCCCTGGCGCCCACCCGCGTTTCCCGGGCCGGGCCCGCGATGGAGTCGGCCCAAGCCCCGGGCGGTCAGGAGCCGGCCGAGCGTGCAAGGGCGACCGCCGCGAACACGCGGCGGTGGGCGCTGAGCGTCCGCCTTACCGGACTACCCCGCTCCGCGCGCGGCTGATCCAGTGCAGATCCAGGTCATGGTCGGTCCAGCCGTGGCCTCGGAGATGGGTGATCCAGGCCTTGACGGTGGCGGCGGAAACTTCGAGGTCCGTCGGATCGACCTCGATGGGGGAGGCGCACCGCGCGGGCTTGCTGGGCGGGAGCGGCTTCGTCGGGGTGGCGGCATCCATGTGGGGCTCCGTGACTTTGTGAGAGGCGGACCGGCTACTCGGCGATCATTCGCTCGTTGATCTCGTCGGTGAAGAGGGCGAGCGTGAGCGGGCATGGGAGCTCATTCTCGTCGATGTACTGGCAGTCCTTCTCGCTGCATGCGACGAAGAGCTTGCCCCGGCCGGCCATGGAGTTGCGCCGTCTCAACGTGATGGCCACGGTCTCGGAGACGACACTGCAGGTGAAGGACTTCGACGGCATGCGACTCACGGGGACTCCTTTGCGACCGACATCAGCGGCGTCACAACGAGAGCGGTGCGGTGCGGGCGAGGGCGATGAAACATGGCAGGGTCGCGACGGCCTACCAGTATCTTCAGCGAAGACGGCACCAGTATAGCTGATCGGGCCCGCCCGCGGGGGACCGATTTCAGCGCGGCGCGGCGATGAGCGAGCGGAGCACCGCGATGATCGCGGAGTTGTCGTGGTCGCCCAGGCCGCCGGCCACACCCGCGAGCAGGAGCTGCCGGTGGAGCGCGGTCGCCAGCAGCGGGGCCCCCGCCGCGTGGCCCACCTCCAGCATGAGCTCGACGTCCTTCAAGTGCTGGACGAGCTTACCTTCCGCCTCGAAATTGCCTTCGACCATGCGCTCGCCCTTGAGGTCCATCGCCCGCGAATAGGCCCCACTGTCCTTGAGGACGGCGAGCAGGGCGCGGCCGTCGAGCCCCTGCCGCAGCCCGAACAGCAGGCCCTCGGCCAGGGCCAGCCGATTGAGCCCCAGGACGAGGTTGATGACGAGCTTGGCCCGGGCGCCCGCGCCGTTCGGTCCCACGTGACGCACGCGCTCGGTGAGCGCGTCCAGGATCGGGCGGCAGCGGGCGAAGACCTCCGGATCGCCGCCCACCACCACCGGCGCTTCGCGCCGTCGCGCTTGCCCGCTCGACCCCGCGACCGGCGCGTCCAGCATCGGGATCCCGCGCGGCGCGAGCAGTCCGGCCAGCGCGGCGGACGCGTCGGGGTGGATCGTGCTGTTGTCGATGACGACGAGGCCGGGCTCCGCCGCGTCGATGGCCCCGTCGGGACCGAGCAGCACGTCGCGGACGATGTCGGCGGTCATGAGACAGGTCATCACCACCGTGGCCCCGCGGGCCGCGTCGGCGGGGGAGCGCGCCGGGACCCCACCCCGCGCCTCGTGCTCGCGCACGCGGTCGGGCGCGGTGTCGTGGCCGCGCACGGTGTAGCCCGCCTTGATCAGGCTCTCGGCGAGCGCCGAGCCCAGCAGGCCCATGCCGATATACGCGATGACTCCGGCCAGGCTGCGCTCCCGGTGACTAGCGGGCGGCCGGGGCAGGACGCGCCGGAGTCAGGTTCTCCAGCAGCCGGCCGAAGCCGGTGATCGGCCGGGTGATGCCGAGCGCGCGGAGCGCGGTCCAGATCGTGGATTGGTTGGAGCTCACCGCCGGCTTGCCGGTGCGCGCCTCGATGGCCGCGATGGCCTCGACCGAGCGCCACGCGGTGCAGGAGCAGAGCAGAGCATCGGCCTCGGGCCGGCAGACCCGCGACGCGAACTCCACCACGGCTTCCGGATCCTGATCGTTGATGCCCTGGTTGCCCGCCGCGGCGGCGCGCGGCTCACCGTCCACGTTCAGCACCTCGAAGCCCTGGGCCTCCAGGTAGGCGCGCAGCCGCTGGTTGTTCCATTCCGGGTACGGGGTGGCCACCGAGAGCCGCCGGGCTCCGAAGAAGCGGAGCGCCTCCACCACCGAGGGGCTGGTGGCCACCGCGGGCACGCCGGCCTCGCGCCGGATCAGCTCGAGCATCTGGGTGTCCCAGCCCGGGCCCTTGTAGAAGCTGCCGGTGGTGCACCCGTAGACCACGACGTCCACGTTGGCGGTGGCCAGGTAGCGGGCCCCACTCTCGATCTCCGCGTTCATGCGGACGTACGCCTCGTCGCCGGTGCCCTCGTTGGTCATCCACAGCCGCTGGCCGTGGATCGTGACATCGCGCGGGACGGTCATCTGGAAATCGGCCTCGCACGTGGTGTTCGTGGAGGGCACCATCACCCCGATGCGCTTGCGCAGGCTCATAGCACGCAGAATCCCTGGGCCTCGACCCCGAGAGGCACGTTGAACTTGCTGCGGAAGTTCTCGAGCGCCACCGCGGCGGTGAGCTCGACGATCTGGGCCTCGTCGAAGGAGCCCTTGAGGCGCGCGAACAACTCGTCGCTGACCCGCTGGCCGGTGATGGTCATGGCCTCCGCGTACTCCAGCGCCACGCGCTCGGCGTCCGAGAAGCGGCGGCTCTCGCGCCAGGTCGGGATCTCGCGCACTTTGTCCTGGTCCGCCCCCGCCTGCATCCCCCGGGATGCATTGATGTCGATTCAGAAGGGGCAGCCGTTGATCAGGGCGACGCGGAGATAGATCAGCTGCAGCAGCGCGGCGGGGAGCCGCCCGGACTTCTCGATGGAGGCCCCGAGCTGCTTGGCCGCCTTCATGATGGGCGGGCAGTGCGCGAAGACCTTGGTGGGATTCAGGAGGCCACCGAAGATCTCCCGCTCCTTGGCGAACACGTCCTTCAGGATCGGGTCGCCGCCGTCGTCCTCGATCTCGCGCACTCTGGGCATGGGATACGGAGTATACAATAGGGCCCGCGGAGGGGGCGATGAGCGAGGTTCGGCACCGGACGGTGGAGACCAACGGCATCCGCATGCACGTGGCCGAGCAGGGCGAAGGGCCGCTCGTGCTCCTCTGCCACGGCTTCCCGGAGTCGTGGTACTCCTGGCGCCATCAGCTCCAGGCCCTCGCGGACGCGGGCTTCCACGCGGTGGCGCCGGACATGCGGGGCTACGGCCAGACCGACCAGCCGGCCGAGATCGACCAGTACACGCTGCTCCATCTGGTGGGCGACATGGTGGGCCTGGTCGACGCGCTGGGCGGCGCGCCCGCGGTGATCGCGGGCCACGACTGGGGCGCCCCCGTCGCCTGGCACGCCGCGCTCCTGCGCCCCGACCGCTTTCGCGCGGTGATCGGGCTCAGCGTGCCGTTCCGGCCGCGCGGGGCGGTCCGGCCGTCCACCGTGATGCCGCAGACCGACGAGGCGATCTTCTACCAGCTCTATTTCCAGAAGGAAGGGGTGGCGGAGGCGGAGCTGGGCCGCGACGTGCGCGCCACCATGCGCCGGCTCGCGTTCTCGGGATCGGGAGAAGGCCACGGGAGCGCCCTGTTCATGGTGCCCAGAGCCGGCGGCTTTCTCACCCACACCAAGGACCCGGCGGTCCTGCCGTCGTGGCTCACCGAGGCCGACATCGAGTTCTTCGCCGGGGAGTTCTCCCGCGCGGGCTTTCGGGGCGGGCTCAACTGGTACCGCAATATCGACCGCAACTGGGAGCTCCTGGCTCCCTATGCCAAGGCGCGCGTGACCGTGCCGGCCCTGTATGTCGCGGGAGATCGGGACCTGGTAGTCTCCTTCCCGGGCATGGACCAGCTCATCCCGAACCTCAAGCAGTTCGTCCCCGAGCTCCGGAAGACGATCGTGCTTCCCGGCTGCGGGCACTGGACGCAGCAGGAGCGGCCGCGGGACGTCAACGACGCAATGATCGCTTTTCTAACGACCCTGTAAGCTGGAGGAGATCGCGATGGGGCACACCCTCGAGCAGTTCGCGGCCAAGGCCCACGACATCCTCGCGGCGGATCCCGGACCCGGCGGGCGCCAGAAGGTCCGCGCGCTGGTGGAGGAGGTGCTGAGCGACGAGGCGTTCGTCGCGCGGCACCTGGGCGACGATGTGCCGGAGCGCAAGATCCTCTTCGAGGATCCGCAGCTCGGCTTCTGTATCCTCGCCCACGTCTACCAGGGCGCGCGGGAGAGCAAGCCGCACGATCACGGCCCGACCTGGGCGATCTACGGCCAGGCGCGCGGAGAGACCCTCATGAACGACTGGGCCCTCGTCGAGCCGGCGAGCGAGACGAAGCCCGGGAAGGTTCGGCACGTCCGGAGCTACCCTCTGAAGCCCGGCATGGCCCACGTCTACAACGAGGGCGATCTCCATTCGCCGCGCCGCGACGGGCCGACCCGCCTCATCCGCATCGAGGGCACCAATATGGACCGAGTCAAGCGGCTGGCCTACGAGAAGGTCTGACCGAACAGGAGGCCCAACCCATGAAAGACAATCTCCGCTTCGTCGACTCCGACATGCACATCATGGAGCCGCCCGACCTCTTCGAGCGCTACCTGGATCCGAAGTTCCGCGATCGGGTGATCCTTCCCATCGGGGCCGACGGCCGACCCAAGCGCGGCACGATCGTCATCGACGGGCTGCCCACCACGATGGACGCCGAGCTGCAGCAGTACCGCAAGCGCAGCCGCGGCGGGGCCGCGAGCGCGCACAGCACGCAGCCGCTCTCCGGCTCGCGGCTCCAAGGGACGAACCGGCTCGACTTCGCGATCGAGCGGAACTACGACCCCGAGGCACAGGTGATGGGCATGGCGATCGAGGGCGTGGACATCGCGGTCCTCTACCCGACGACCGGCCTGAGCCTGCTCGCCCGCGACAACATGGATCCGCAGCTCTCGCTGGCCCTCTGCCAGGCCTACAACAACTGGATCCACGAATTCTGCCGCTACAGCCCCGAGCGGCTCCGGTTCGTGGCGATGCTGCCCGTCCACGACGTGCACCTGGCCTGTCGCGAGCTGCATCGGTGCGTGCGCGAGCTGGGCGCGGTCGGGTCCTTCATCCGGCCGAATCTGGTCAACGGCCACTACTGGCACTCGAACTACTGGGATCCGCTCTACAGCCTGCACGAGGAGCTCGACGTCACCTGGGGCTTCCACGAGGGCACCGGCGCCTGGAACTCGCACATGAACGTGCTCTACGGCGAGAACCGGTTCTACCGCCACGTGGCCAGCCACTGGATCGAGATGCAGCAGGCCCTCATCGCCATGATCATCGGCGGGGTGTTCGAGTTCCATCCCAAGCTGCGCGTCGGCTTCCTCGAAGCGCAGAACTCGTGGGTGCCCGGGATCCTGTCGCGGATCGAGTGGGACTACCCGCAATACCGCGACACCCACGCGCCCTACCTCGCCCTGACCCCGAAAGAGTACTTCCGGCGCAACTGCTGGGCCGCGGTGGAAGGCAGCGAGCCGGAAATCGAGGCGACCGCCGGCCTGATCGGCGCCGACCGGATGTGCGTGTCCACCGACTACCCGCACTTCGACTCGAATTTCCCCGACGTGTCGGAGAACGTCCTCAAGAGCTGCTCGCGGGAGACCGCCGCGCAGATCCTGATGGGCGGGGCGCACCTCTACGGGTTCAGCGCGGCGGACTTCGAGAAGGCCGACGCGGCGGCGGGCGGCGCGCGGGCGGCCACGAACGGTGGGCCGGACGCGGCCTCCGCGAAGCGGAAAGAGGTGACGGTCGGCGGGTAGGCTCGGCTCAGGGACCGGTCGCGACTCGCCGGTTCGCGGGCGCCATCGCGGGCGCCACCTGCTCCGCGAACAGGCGCATCGATCGCAGGGCCAGGCTCGTGTCCAGGCCCGGCAGCGCCATCAGCAGCAGCACGTGCTGGTAGCCGGTGGCGTCGAGATACGTCTGCAGGCCGTCCCGGACCTCGCCCGGCGTGCCGATCAGCGCCCAGCCGTCGTCGAGATAGTCCCGGAACGAGCGGAGCCGGAGCAGCGAGCGGTCGAACGAGCCCGGCACGGTGCCGCCGGTGGCCTCGGAGCGCAGGACCGACATCTTGCGCTGGTAGCCCATGAAGGGGGCCTCGGTGGCGCGCAGCGCCTCCTCGTGATCGGGCGCGACGTGCACCACCCGCATGCCCCACGCCTGGCTCTCGAGCGCCTCCACCTCGGCGTCCGACCGCCCGGCCGCGAGGGAGCGCTCGCGATAGAGCCGGTGCCGGCGCTGCAGCTCCTCGATCGGCACGAAGAACGAGGACAGGGTGGGCAGGCCCAGGCGCGCCGCCGAGTGCACGCTGTCCTCGCTGTTGGCCGCGATGAAGAGGGGAGGGTGCGGGCGCTGCACCGGGCGCGGGCGCACGTGCAGGCGCTCGGCCGAGTGGAAGCGCCCCGCGAAGTCGAACGGCTCCCCGCTCCACGACTTCTGGATCAGCGCGATGCCTTCCTCGACGCGGGCGCGGCTGTCGCCGCGGTCGGACTGGAAGGTCTGGTAGTCCTGCAGCGTGCCGCCGCGGCCGATGCCCACGTCGAGCCGGCCGCCGCTCACCACGTCCAGCACCGCGAGCTGCTCGGCCAGGTCCACCGGGTGGTGGAGTGGCAGCAGGCTCACGCCCATGCCGAGCCGCAGCGCGCGCGTGCGGGCGGCCAGGAACGCGGCGAGCACCGGCGGGACGGGGCAGAGGCCGTAGTCGTTGAAGTGGTGCTCGGCGATCCAGACCGAGGAATAGCCGAGCGGCTCGGCGGCCAGCATCTGCTCGAGGCCCGAGTCGTAGACCGCCCGCTCGCTCCACTGCTCGTCGCGCTGCATGAGGAAGAACAGTCCGAAGTCCATGAGCGGTAGCATAGCTTGACTTTGGCGCTCGGGGTGCGGCATAGTCCCGGCACTCCCAGCCGGTGTAATGACGCATCGGCTCGAGTTCGCTCGGGGTCCTTTCCTTCACGGCCGCCGTGAGAAGGAGAGCCGCGATGCCCTTCGATCGCCTCGGACCGCTCAGCCGGCTCAACCGCCGTACATTCCTCACGCGTGCCGGATGGACCGGCCTGGGCGCCACCGCCCTCGTCGCCGGCGCCGACCGCAAGCGCGCCTTCGCCCAGGCGGGGGCCCCGCACCCCGACTGGATCCCGGCCAGCCCCAAGCCGCCCAAGCGCGGCGGGGTGCTGACCCGCGCCTCCGCGTGGGATCCGCCGGTCATCGACCCGCGGCTCACCCAATCCGTCGGGCTCTACCAGTTCGCGGCCCTCGCGGGCAGCCGCCTCGTCCGCTACACGTTCCCCGACGAGGCGGCCGGTCCCACCGACATGAACCTCAAGGGCGATCTCGCCGAGTCGTGGACGTCGAGCCCCGACGCCCGGGTGTGGACGTTCAAGCTGCGCCAGGGCGTCAAGTGGCACAACGTGCCACCGCTCAACGGGCGCGAGCTCGTGGCCGCGGACGTCAAGTACTGCTTCGAGGCCTACGCGAAGGAGGGAGTGCAGTCGTTCACGTTCCAGGAAGTCGAGGGTATCGAGACGCCCGACAAGCACACCGTCCGCATCCACCTCAAGACGCCCAACGTGTTCTTCGCGCAGAACGTGGCGGAGCCGATCACCGTGATGTTCGCCCGCGAGGTGCTGGAGGAGGACGGCGATCTCAAGAAGCGTTTCATCGGCACCGGGCCCTACATGCTCAAGGAGCACACCCGCAAGGTCCGGGTGGTGCTGGCCCGGAACCCGGACTATTGGGATAAGGGCCGCCCGTACGTCGACGAGTACGTCATCCTCTCGACCCCGGACGCGGCGACGCGCATGGCCGCGTTCCGAACCGGGCAGAGCGACTTCATGTGGCTGGCGAGCCCCTCCGAGGTCGAGACGGTCCGCAAGACGAACCCGAACGCGGTCGTCCAGTCCTACCACAACACCCTGACCCCGTTCGGGGTCGCGGTGGCCCAGGACAAGCCGCCCTTCAACGACCTGCGCGTGCGGCGCGCCGTCTCGATGGCCATCGACCGCCAGAAACAGGCGGACACAGTGTTCGAGGGGCACGGCATCATCGGCTGGGGCGTGCCGTACATCTACTACACGGACAAGCAGCCCACGCTGGGCCAGCTCGGCCCCTGGTGGCAATACCGCCCCGCGGAGGCGAAGAAGCTCCTGGCGGAGGCCGGTCACCCGAACGGGTTCGAGACCACGCTGTTCTACTACGAGTACTTCCCGCAGATGACGTCGCAGGTGCAGCTCGTGCAGCAAGATCTCAAACGCAACCTCAACATCAACGTCAAGATCACCAAGCTCGACTACACGACCTACTACGGCCGCTACGTCGAGAGCAAGTGGGACGGCATGGCCTGGGGGTTCCAGTCGGGCCACGCGGTCGGCCTCGACGAGCGGACGTATCAGTACATGCACTCCAAGTCCACCAAGAACTTCTTCCGCGTCAACGATCCGGTCATCGACGAGCTGACCACGAAGCTCCGGCTGACCCCGGGGCAGGCCGATCAGCGGGTGCTGACCAAGAAGATCGTGGACCGGGAGTTCGACCAGGTGCTGCGGATGTGGATGCCCTACGACAACGGTTTCCTGGTCTTCCAGCCCCACATGCGCAACGGGGCCGCCCTCGCCATGCGGCGCACCGATGCCTACGGCCCGTCGGCCATCGCCCGGGTGTGGCTGGACAAGTAGGGCGCGCGGGGGCGGGGGCCGCGCGCGATGTACAAGTACACGCTCCGCCGGCTCCTGCTGGCGGTCCCGGTGCTCCTGCTGTCCTCGCTGATCGTCTTCGGGCTGATGCGCGTCATGCCCGGGGACGCGCTCACCGCCCTCATGGGCGAGTCCGGCAATATCGGCGAGAAGGAGCTGGCGAAGCTCCGCAAGGACCTGCGGCTCGACCTGCCCTATCACGAGCAGTACCTGCTCTGGCTCTGGCAGATGGTGAGCCTCCGCCCCGGCGACTCCATCTTCACCGGCGAGCCCATCACGACCAGCTTGGCGAAGGCGGCCCCGGTCACCCTCGAGCTCGCCGCCCTCGCGATGCTCCTCGGGCTGGTGGTGGCCGTCCCCATCGGCGTGCTGTCGGCCACGCGGCAGGACACCGCGGCCGACTACGTGGGGCGGATGGTGGCGGTGTCGGGCCTGTCGCTGCCCGACTTCTGGCTGGGCACGCTCGTCATCACCTTCGCGGCGATCTGGTTCCACTGGATCCCCGCGATCGGCTACGTGAGCTTCTGGGAGTCGCCGCTCCGTAACCTCCAGCAGTTCCTGCTGCCCGCCGCGGTGCTCGGCTACCGCCTCTGCGCCGCGACTATGAGAATGACTCGCTCGACCGTTCTCGAAGTGCTGCGCGAAGACTACGTGCGTACCGCCTGGGCCAAGGGGCTCGAGGGCCGCATCGTGGTCTACAAGCACGCGCTCAAGAACGCGCTGATCCCGGTGGTGACCATCGTGGGCGGCCAGCTCGGGACGCTCCTGGCCGGCACCGTGATCGTGGAGACGATCTTCGCGCTGCCCGGCATGGGCCGGCTCACCGTGGAGGCGATCCTCTTCCGCGACTATCCGGTGGTGCAGACCAACGTGATGCTGGTGGCGGGCACCCTCGTCAGCCTGAACCTGCTCGTGGATCTCACCTACGCCTGGCTCGACCCGCGCATCCGGTACAGTTGAAAAGGGCCCCGCGATGGCCGTGACCGCACCCGCCGCCCACTTCGAGGCCGAGCCCACCGTCGAGCTCGGCCGCGTGCGGGCGCTCTGGGCCGTCATCCGCCGCAAGCCGCTCGGAGCCGCCTCCGCCGCGCTCATCGCGCTGATCGTGCTGACCGCGATCTTCGCCGACGTGCTGGCGCCCTACGATCCGCTCGCCGCGCAGCCGGAGATCCGGCTGTCGCCCCCGAGCTGGGAGCACCCCTTCGGCACCGACGACATCGGGCGCGACGTCTTCAGCCGGATCATCTACGGCAGCCGCATCTCGCTCTGGGTGGGCCTGCTCGCGGTCGGCATTGGGACGGTCGCGGGCATGATCATCGGGCTCCTGTGCGGCTACTGCGAGGGACGCACCGATCTCTTGCTCCAGCGGATCATGGATGGCATCCAGGCGATCCCGGGGCTGGTGCTCGCGCTGGCCATCGTCTCGGTGCTCACGCCCAACACCACGAACGCGATGCTCGCGATCGCGATGGTGATCATCCCCGGCAACTCCCGCATCGTGCGCGGCGCGGTGCTCGCCGCCAAGCAGAACCGCTACGTGGAGGCCGCGCAGGCCATCGGCTGCCGCCATCCGCGGATCATCCTGAGCCATATCCTGCCCAACGTGACCGCGCCCATCCTGGTCGTCGCCTCCATCTGGCTGGGCAACGCGATCCTGATCGAGGCATCGCTGTCGTTCCTGGGCGTAGGCACGCAGCCGCCGACGCCTTCGTGGGGGCTGATGCTCAGCAGCAGCGGCCGCGCGTTCATGGAGCAGGCGCCGTGGCTCGCGCTCTTCCCCGGCCTGGCGATCAGCCTGTCCGTCCTGGGGTTCAATCTCTTCGGCGACACGCTGCGGGACGCGTGGGACCCGAAGCTTCGAGGCTAGACCCATGCGTGCTCTCGTGTCCGTGATCCTGGTTGCCGCCCTGCTCCTCGGGGCCGGTCTCACTCCCGCGGCCGCCCAGGCCAAGCCGGAAGGCGAGATGCGCTGGGCGCTCTACGTGACGCTCGCGCCGGCCTGGTTCGATCCGGCCGAGGTCGTCGGCGTGCTGACCCCGTTCTGGGTGCTCACCGCGCTGCACGACGCGCTCGTGAAGCCGATGCCCGGCAATCTCCTGACCCCGAGCCTGGCCGAGTCCTGGAAGGTGAGCCCGGACGGGCGCGTGTACGAGTTCAAGCTGCGCGAGGGCCTGAAGTTCCACAACGGCGACCCGTTCACCGCCGAGGACGTGCGGTTCAGCTTCCACCGCGCCAGGGGCGCCAAGGTCCTGCAGGAGAAGGTGCGCGACATCGAGATCGCCGGACCCTACCGCGTGCGCTTCCATCTTCACGAGCCGTGGCCGGACTTCATGACCTTCTACGGAACCTACGCGACCGGCGCGGGCTGGATCGTCCCCAAGAAGTACCTGGAGCAGGTGGGCCCCGACGGGTTCAAGAAGAATCCGGTCGGCCTCGGGCCCTACAAGTTCGTCAGCCACACCCCCGGGATCGAGCTCGTGATGGAGGCCTACGAGGGATACTGGCGCAAGATGCCCTCCGTCAAGCGGCTGGTCTACAAGAGCGTCCCGGACGCCAATACCCGCCTGGCCATGCTCAAGCGCGGGGAGGTGGACCTGGCCTACCTCCTCGACGCCCCGCAGGCGCAGGACATCAAGAAGGATCCATCCCTCAAGCTCGCCTTCTCGGGCGGGATCGGCACGTACTACCTCGACTATCTCGACCAGTGGGACCCGAAATCACCGTGGCACGACCGGCGGGTGCGGCTGGCCGCCAGCCACGCGCTCGACCGCCAGGCCCTCAGCGAGGCGGAGACGCTCGGCGCCTCGCGTCCGAACGGCAGCATGGTCCCGCGGAAGTTCGAGTTCGCGCTCCCGCTCGATCCCCATCCCTACGATCCGGCGAAGGCGAAGCAATTGCTTGCGGAAGCCGGGTACCCCAACGGATTCGACGCGGGCGAGCTCTACCCGTGGCCGCCCTACACCTCGATGGGCGAGGCGGTCGGCAACTATCTCGGCGCGGTCGGCATCAAGGTGCGGCTGCGAATCATGGAGCGCGCCGCGTTCTACCCGGCGCTTGAGTCGAAGAAGCTCAAGGGGCTCTGCGTCTGCATCAACGCGGTGTACGGCAACGCGGCCTCGCGCATGTCCCAGACCGTCCCCTCGGACGGCGCCTTCGCCTACGGCGGCTATCCGGACATCGACGCGCTCTACAAGCAGCAGAGCCGCGAGACCGACCCGCGCAAGCGGGAGGCGCAACTCCACCAGATCCAGCGCCTGCTCCACGAGCGGGTCCGCTTCGCGCCGATCATGGACTACATCTGGCCGAGCGGCGTGGGCCCCCGGGTGGCCGAGCCCGCCCTGATGCTGATCGATCCCTACCCGTGGTCGGCGCCCCTCGAGGACGTCCGGCTCAAGAAGTAGGCGGCCAGGGCCAGCGCCGCGGGCAGGAACTGGGTGACGAGGATCGACGTCTTGGCGGTGAGGCCGCCGAAGATGCCGGCGATCGCCACGCAGACGAGGAAGAACACCTTGATTCCCCCGTCGCCCCGGGCCAGCCCCCAGAAGAGCCCCGCCGCGAGGAAGCCGTTGTAGAGTCCTTGATTCGCGGCGAGCACCCGCGAGACGGCGGATACTTCAGGGGTCATGTTGAAGATCCGCCGGCCCACCGGCTGGTCCCAGAAGAACATCTCCAGCACCATGATCCCGACGTGCTCCAGGGCCACGAGCCCGGTCAGGACATTCGCGACGGTGCGCATGCCGACTGCCGAGGGTCAGCCGCTGACGGTCTTGCGGATGCTGCCGAGATGGTCGGTCATGTGGTTGATGAGGATGCCCTCGACGACCTGCTGGGTGGTCATGGCGGGCATGCCCGTGAGAACGGTCCCGCTCCGTTCGAGCTCGGCATCGGAGAGCGCCCGCACCCCCGCCGCCGCCACCGCGGCCCCTTTCTCGTGGAGCGCGACGGTCTCCGCCTTGGTGCAGCCGGCGTGCTCGCGCGCGTGGGTCGCGTTCATCTCGTCGAGCATCGCCGTGGTAAAGTTCGGAATCGACTTGCCGGCGGCGATGGTCTTCACGATACCGAGGATCGCCTCGTGCCCGCGCGCGAGGTGATGTGCGGTGACCCCCACGGGCCACTTCTCGGCCGCGGTGATCTTCTTCCAGTCGGCGTCGGAGAGCTTGGCGATGACGGCGGTCATCTCGGCGGCTTTGGCTTCGAACTGCTTGGCCAGCGACTCGGCGCGTGCGCTCATGGCGTGCCTCCCAGAAAGAGAGTGATCAGATGAAGAACGTGGAGATGACAGTAGCCGGAAACATCCTGACGATCAAGGTCGACCTCACGAAGGAGTTCGGCCCGTCCGCCTCGGGCAAGACCACCATCATCGCCTCCACCGAGGGCAATATCACGGTTCCGGAGCGGGAGGAGAAGGTGGGGCTGAACGTGTACCGGAAGAAGTGAGCGCGCGCCGGAGCGGGCCTCGCAGGCGGCCGGGCGTCACGCGGCCGAGCGTGACCCGGTCGGCGCCCACGAAGGCGGCCAGCGAGGCCAAGGTGTCGGCCAGCTCCGTCATCACCCGGTCGCGGTCCACCTCTCCCCAGCCGGCGGCCGGCGCCGCGCCCCGGGCGAGCCACCGCTCGAAGTGCACGTGGCGAACCTCGAGCCAGCGCGCGCCGCGATGCGCCTTCGCATCGAGCCGGCCGATGAGATGGCCGTGGTGGAGGATGGGCAGGGTGTAGTAGCCGTGCACTCGTTTCGGGCCCGGGGTGTAGACCTCGATCCGGTAGTCGAAGCCGAAGAGCCGCGAGACCCGGTCGCGGTGCCAGAGCAGCGAGTCGAAGGGTGCGAGCAGGGTCGTGCCGTCCGAGACCGTCCGGCGCCGGCCCGCGCGGCGGAGCGCGGGCAGGTCGCGGGTCAGGACGAGCCAGCGTGAGCGAAGGCTCTCCACCGCGATCTCGGTCACCACGCCCTCGGCCACCATCGCGCGCAGGGCCGAGCGGCGCGCCGCGGGCGGCAGGCGCGGGTAGGTGAGGTAGCGGCTCAGGTCGAGCTCGGTGGCCGCGCCCATGGCGTGGAGCGAGCGCTCCACGTGCCAGCGGAGGAACTGCTCGGACGACACCGCCTCCGCCGCCGGGTTCGCCGCGACCGCGCGCTCCAGGAGATCGTAGCGCTTCTGGAAGTGCCGGCGCGAGTGGACGGTAAGCACGCCGGTCATCCAGAGATAGTGGATCGCGTGCTGCACGGGCCGCCAGTTCCACCAGCCGCTGCTCCCGCTCCGCGGCCGCCGCGCCTCCATCTCGGCGTGACCCATCGGGCCATTAGCGCGGATCGTCTCGGTCACGAGGGCCAGCAGCTTGGTGTTCCGCCGCAGCCAGTTGGACCAGCCGGTATGCCGGCGCCGGTAGTCGAGCATCGCGCGCTTCCACCAGGGCAGCATCGACGCGGGCACGAGACAGGCCGCGTGGGCCCAGTACTCGAGGAAGAGCCGGCGGCGGTAGACCAGCCGATCGAGCCGGGCCCGATCGTAGGGGCCGAAGCGGCTCCAGACCGTGAGGTAGTGGGCCCGGTCGAGCACGTTGATC
>DASQAL010000010.1:0-13328 GCA_035635775.1 Candidatus Acidiferrum sp. | reverse complement strand
CGTGGCCGTCCGAAGGGTAGCACCGGCATCAGCCGGCGCCATCCGGACTCGGTCCTGGCCGCCGAGATCGCCAAGTCGCCGCTCGCCAGCGTCTACGCGAGCCACGACGGCGAGCTCTACCACGCGGTGTGCAAGCAGCCGCTCGAGTTCCAGGGCCGCCGCGCCCAGCTCGAGCTCGATTTCTACTGCCTGCGTTGCATGGAACACGTGGCGCTCCCGCAGTTCGCGCTGAGCCGCATCCGCTTCGACCTGCCCCGGCCGGCCGCCGTCGACCTCCCGGAGTGGGCCACGAGCATCGTCGCCTACCAGTAACCTCGTCCGCCTCGCCCGACAACCCGAGGGCCCGGTCCAGCCGGGCCCTTTCCCGTCCCGTCCTCGCCGTGTGATCATAGCCGCCACGGAGGCGGCTTTGAAGGTCGAAATGGTCGAGGATCCCGCCGACCCGCGCATCGCCGGATATCGCGACGCGCGTGACGGGGAGCTGCGCCGCCGCGAGGGTCTGTTCCTGGCCGAGGGCCGTCTCCTGGTCCGCCGCCTGCTCGAGGCCTCCCGCTTCCCGGTCCAGTCGCTCCTGGTGACCCCGCCCGCCCTCGACGATCTCCGCGACCTGCTCGCCGACGACGACTCGACGCCCGTTCACGTGGCGTCGGCCGAGACGATCCGCGCCATCGTTGGCTTCAAGTTCCACCGCGGCTGCCTGGCTCTGGGCGTGCGCGGCGAGCCCGTCGCGCCCGAGGCGCTCATGGATCCGGTGGGGCCGCGCACGCTGCTGGCACTCGAGGGGGTGGCCGATCCCGACAATGTCGGCGCGGTGTTCCGGAACGCGGCGGCCTTCGGCGCGGCCGGGGTGCTCCTGTCGAGTCACTGCGCCGATCCACTCTACCGCAAGGCGATCCGCGTCTCCATGGGTGCCACCCTCTCCGTGCCGTTCGCGCGCGTGTCGGACTGGCCGGCGGCCCTCGCGGCCCTGCGCCACGCCGGATACCGGCTGGTGGCGCTCTGCCCCCGGGCGGACGCGGAGGACATCGCCGAGGTGGCGGCCCGGGCGCCGCGCCGGCCGAGGCTCGCCCTCCTGCTGGGCGCCGAGGACGCGGGCCTCAGCGGGACGACCCGGGCCGCCGCGGACGTCGAGGTACGCATCCCGATGGCCGCCGGGATCGATTCGCTAAACGTCGCGGCGGCCTGCGGCATCGCGCTCCACCGCCTCGCATGATCGCCATCGGCACGTCCGGCTACAACTATCCGGAGTGGCGGGGCACCTTCTACCCGGAGAAATTCCCCACCGGCAAGATGCTGCCCTACTATGCCGAGCGCTTCTCCACGGTCGAGATCAACTACACCTTCTACCGGATGCCCAATGCCAAGACCATCGCGGGCTGGGTCGCGGAGACGCCCGCGGGCTTCTCGTTCACCCTGAAGGCACCGCAGCGCATCACCCACTTCGCGCGGCTGCGCGAAATCGACGATTCGCTGCGCTACTTCCTGGACACCGCGGCCGGCCTCGGCCCGAAGCTCGGCCCGGTGCTGTTCCAGCTCCCGCCCAACTTCAAGAAGGACCTGGTCCGGCTGGGCGGCCTGCTCGATCAGCTCCCCGCGGGCCTGCGCTGCGCGCTGGAGTTCCGCCACGAGAGCTGGTTCTCGGACGACGTGTACGAGCGCCTACGGGCGGCCAACGCCGCGCTCTGCGTGGCCGATACCGAGGAGGCCACCACCCCGATCGAGGTGACCGCGGACTGGGGCTACCTGCGCCTGCGCGACCAGGGCTATACCGCCGCCGATCTCGAGGAGTGGACCCGGCGGATCCGGGAGCTCGGCGCGCGGTGGCGCGACACCTTCGTCTACTTCAAGCACGAGGAGGCCGGGGCCGGCCCCGCGTTCGCCCGCCAGCTCCGGGAGATCCTCGACCGCTGACGGCGGCGCCCTTCGCCCCACCACCCCTCACCCTGCCCTCTCCCCTGAGGGGAGAGGGTTTCTTGTGGAGGGCTTCGATGCGCTCGAGGGCGGCGGCCATGTCGATGCCGTCGCCGAGCACGGGCGTCAGCGGATCCGCCATCTTGTCGAAGCGCGCGGGCAAGGTCTTGAGCGTGAAGCGCGCCGGATCGAGGCGCGGCGTCACCTCGCGCCACGCGAGCGGGCAGGAGGCGGGGGCCCCGGGCAGCGGCCGCAGCGAGTAGGGCGCGACGATGGTCTGGCCGTGGCCGTTCTGGCCGAAGTCGATGTAGACCTTGCCTCCCCGGGCTCGGAGTGGACGGGCCACCGTCGAGATATCGGGCTCGGCCTCCACCCCCATCACGGCGAGCAGCCGCGCGAAGGTCCGGCACTGCTCGTAGGTGTAACGCGCGCCGAGCGGCAGCAGGATGTGGAGCCCGGTGGCGCCCGAGGTCTTCACGTAGCTCGGCAGCTCGAGCCGCTCCAGGATGCGGCGCAGGGCGAGCGCGACCCGGACCACGTCGGTGAACGGCGCGCCCTTGGGGTCGAGGTCGAGCACCAGCCAGTCCGGCTGCTCGAGGGATAGGACCCGCGAGGCCCAGAGATGGATCGGGATCGCGCCGCTATTGGCCACATAGCGCAACATCTCGACGTCGTCCACGACCAGGTACGCGATGTCGCGCTCGGTGTCCCGCGAGTAGATGCGCTCGGTGCGCACCCAGGCCGGCGCGAAATCGGGCGCGTCCTTCTGGTAGAACGACTTGCCGGTGATGCCGTCCGGGAAGCGCGTGAGGACCAGGGGCCGGTCCCGCAGATACGGCAGCATCAGCGGCGCCACCCGCTCGTAGTACGCGATGAGATCGCCTTTGGTGTAGCCCTCGGCCGGCCAGAATATCTTCTTGATGTTCGTGGGCTTCAGCCGGGGCTCTTCTTCCTCGTGCCCCCTCACCCTGCCCTCTCCCCCTCGCGGGGGAGAGGGAGACACCCCCTCCTCTTCACCCTCTCCCCTCTGGGGAGAGGGTAGGGTGAGGGGCGGCTCCTCCAGAACTTCTTCACGGCGGCACTCGAGGGGTTTCTTGTCGTCGCGCAGCCCGATGAACGTCGGGTGGCGGAGGCCGCCGTCCTCCGTCCAGTCCGTGAAACGTACCTCGGCGACGAGACGTGGTTCCACCCAGTGGTGGCCGCGGCCGCTCGGGAGCGTGCCGGCGTCGAACGGCGGCGTGGGGCGGGCGAGCGGACGGAGCTTGTCCAGGATTGCCTTGAGCTTAGCGGCGTCGAAGCCGGTGCCTACCTTGGAGACGTAGACGAGGCGCGGGGCGGAAGCGGGGCCGTCGTAGACGCCGAGATGCAGCGCGCCGAAGTGGCCGCGGGAGCCCTGCGGGTCGGTGTAGCCGCCGATCACAAACTCCTGGCGGCGCTGGCACTTGATCTTGATCCAGTCGCGGGTGCGCGACCCCGAATAGAGGCTCCGCGCCTTCTTGGCCACGATGCCCTCGAGGCGCTGCTCGGAGGCCAGCTCGAAGAAGGCCTCTCCCTCCTCCGCGACGTGATCGCCGTAGCGGACGGCGCCGAGCGACGGCACCAGCAGCCGCAGGCACTCCTTGCGGTCCACGAGGGGCAGCTTTCGTAAATCCCGATCGTCGAGCATCAGGCAGTCGAAGAACACGCCGATCGCGGGGCGCTGGGCGGCCGCCCGCTCGATCTCGCGCGGATCGGTGAGCGCCATGCGCGGCTGCAGCCGCTGGAAGCTCGGCCGCCCCGCGTCGTCGAGGGCCACGATCTCCCCGTCGATCACGAAGGAGTCGATCGGCAGCGCGCGCAGGGCGCGGACGACCTCCGGGTAGCGCGACGTGGTGTCCTGGCCGCTCCGGCCGTACAGCTCGACGCGGTCCCCGCGACGGGAGGCGAGCACGCGCACGCCGTCGTACTTGATCTCGAAGAGCCAGGCCGGATCCGAGAAGGGCCGCTCGGCGAGCGTGGCCAGAGTGAAGGACTGACGCCCGGCGATCACCTCTCCCCGCGGCGCGCCGAGCGCGTCGAGCCGCGCGCGGATCGCGGCGAGGCGTCCGGAGGCGTTCGCCATCTCCTCGACGGTGAGCCCGGAGAGCACCGACTGCGGATAGCGCTCGGTCAGCTCGGCCGCGTCGGCCGGGACGGCGGCGCCGTCGGCCTTCTTGAGCAGCAGCCACTCCTTGTCCTTGCCCGACATGCGGGCCAGCGTCCAGCGCCCGCGCATCTTGTGGCCGAAGATCTCCACCTCGAGCTTGCCGCGCGCGAGCTGCGCGAGCGGATCCTCGGGCTTGGCGGACCGGTACCAGCCGCGGTCCCAGACGATGACCGAGCCGGCGCCGTAGTTGCCGGGCGGGATCACGCCCTCGAAGTCGCCGTACTCGATGGGGTGATCCTCGACGTGGACGGCGAGCCGCTTCTCCTCCGCGCGCGCGGAAGGCCCCTTCGGCACCGCCCAGCTCTTCAGCACCCCGTCCATCTCGAGGCGCAGGTCGTAGTGCAGCCGCCGCGCCGCGTGCTTCTGCACCACGAAGAGCCGGCCCCCCGCGGGCGGCCGTCCGCCGAAGGGCTCCGGCGTGCGCTCGGGATCGCGCTTCTGCCGGTACGTGGTGAGCTCGGGCCCAATCCGTCGCCCCTTGTCGCCGCGTGCACCACTATCCCGTGCGGTGGCCATCGGAGTCTTGGAGCATAGCTGCCCGCGTGGTACTGTGCAAAGCCTCACGGTCATGGCGCCTCACTCTCTCGGCTCCGGGACCATCTCCTTCGGGCTCGTCTCGATCCCGGTGAAGCTGTATACCGCCGCCTCGTCGGGCGGCGTGAGCTTCAACCTCCTCCACGCCAAGTGCGGCAGCCGGATCAAGCAGCAGACCTTCTGCCCGGTCTGCAACGAAGTGGTCGAGCGCAACGCGCTCGTCAAGGGCTACGAGTTCCAGAAGGATCAGTACGTGCGCTTCACCGACGAGGAGCTGAAGTCCCTCGAGGGCGAGGCCTCGAAGGTCATCGACATCGCCGAGTTCGTCCCGCTCTCCTCGGTGGACCCGATCTACTTCGAGAAGACGTACTACCTGGGGCCCGACAAGGGGGGCGAGAAGCCCTACCGGCTGCTCGCGGACGCGATGGCCAAGAGCGACAAGGTGGCGCTGGCCACCTTCGTCATGCGCGGCAAGGAGAGCCTCGTGCTCGTCCGGCCTGGGCAGGACGGGCTGATGCTGCACACGATGTACTTCGCCGACGAGGTGCGCGACTTCGGCGAGATCGAGAAGGGCAAGTCGGTGAAGCTCCGCGAGGGCGAGCTCGCGCTGGCCGAGCGGCTGATCGGCGAGCTATCGCACGACGAGTTCAAGCCGGAACAGTATCAAGATGCCTACCGGAGCCGGGTGCTCGATCTCGCGAGCTCCAAGGTGGAGGGCAAGGAGATCACCGCGGCCGCGCCGGAGGCGCAGCGCGCCCAGGTCATCGACCTCATGGACGCGCTCAAGCAGAGCCTGGCCAAGCGAGCCGGTGCCGCTCCCGCGCAGCCCGGCGCCCCAACCGCCAAGAAGCCCCCCATGAAGGCGCCCAGACGCGCCGCCTCACCCGACAGGAAGGCCCAAGCCGGCAGGAAGTGATGCTGCCCGAAATGCGCCGCGCGGGTGACGGGCGGCGTCAGACTCGGTAGCGACGAGCCTCGATTCCCTCCGTATTTCAGCTAGTTCCGCCCTGGCAACTGCATTGCACAGTCCCCACTTGTAGCTCGCACTCCTAACTCCAATTCGCCGGGGGACTGATGATGAGGACGCTGATCGGCTGGACCGTGGGCGCGGCGTGCGCCACCGTGATCGTGAGCGGGATCTCCGCGCTGCCCGTGCAGGGCCAGGACGTCAAGCACGAGCGGAAAGAGATCGAGACCTCGCGCCAGCAGCTCCGCGAGGCCTACAAGTCGGGCGATCGCGCGGCCATCAAGGCGGCGCGGGAGAGCTACCAGAAGGCCCGCAACGAGCCGTCGAAGGACAAGCGCGAGCGCCGCAACGGCGTTTCGGACCCGAAGTAGCCCCGCCTTGAAATAGCCCGATCTAGGCGCCGGCGGGATGGCGCCGGTGCCAGTCGGTGGCTGACTGGTAGGCGCGGGCGGCGGCCAGGATCGTGTTCTCCTCCCAGGCCCGCCCCATGAACTGCAGACTCGTCGGCAACCCGCGCGCCCCGAACCCGTTCGGCACCGCCACCGCGGGCAGGCCCGCGCCGTTGCCGACCGCGCCCATCACGTCCCGCGCGGTCCCCCGGATCGCGCTGCGCACCTCGCCCCCCAGCATCGCGGCCACCGTGGAGCGCCCGGGCGCCACCAGGGCGTCGAGCGGGGCCAGCACCCGGTCCGCCTCGCGTGCCATCACGCCTCGCAGCCGCAGCGCCTTCAGATAGTCCTTGGCGAGGATCGCGTCGCGCGCGTAGGCGGTGTACCGGTCCTCGGGCGCGGTGAGCCCCGCAATGGCCCCGCTCTCGATCAGGTCCTCGAACGCACTCGCCGCCTCCGCGAACAGGATCGTGCGGGTGATGTCGTCGTAGGGCAGGTCCGGCAGCGCGACCTCCTCGACGGTGCCAAGGCCCCGCAGCACCTCCAGCGAGCGCGCGAAGCTCTCCCGCACCGCGTCCTCGCAGCCGTCGGTGATGCCGCGCAGCACCCCGAAGCGGAAGCGCCGGCCCGCCGGCTCGCCGGCGTCGTAGCGGTAGGGCCGGTCCACCGTGGTCGGATCCGCCGGATCGCGCCCCGCGATGGCGTCCAGCACGAGCCCACAGTCGTCGGCGGTGAGGGCCAGCGGGCCGAGCTTGTCGAGCGTCCAGCAGAGAGCCATGGCGCCGTGGCGGCTCACCCGCCCGTAGGTCGGCCGCAGACCCGCGAGGCCGCAGTTGCCGGCGGGCGAGAGGATGGAGCCCCACGTCTCCGACCCGATGGCGAAGGGCACGAGCCCGGCCGCGACCGCGGAGCCCGATCCGCTCGACGAGCCGCCGCTCCAGGCCTCCCGGTTCCACGGATTGACGCCGGGCCCGGTGAAGGCGGCATTGGGCTGGCGGTAGCCCATGCCCCCCGCCAGCTCCACCATCGCGAGCTTCGCGCAGAGCACCGCCCCCGCGGCTTCCAGCTTGAGAATCGCCGTCGCATCGAAGTCGAAGCAGCGGTCCTTGAAGGGCGCGGCGCCCCACGTGGTCGGGATGCCGCCAGAGGTCGCCAGCAGGTCCTTGGCGCCGTACGGGATGCCGTGCAGTGGGCCCCGGTAGCGCCCGGCCGCGATCTCCGCCTCGGCGCGGCGCGCCTGCTCGAGCGCGCGGGCGCGCGTGACGGTGACCACCGCGTTGTAGCGCGGGCCGAGGCGCTCCAGCCGATCGAGGAACGTCTCCGCCAGCGTGACCGGGGAGAGCCGCCGCGCGCGGATGCCCTCCGCGAGCTGCCGCACCGGGGTGAAGACCACGTCCTCGGCCATCACGGATCCGCGCGGTAGGCCGCGAACGGCTGGGCGGGCTCGTCGGCATTGGTGAGGCGCACCGCGCGGAGGGCGCGCGCAGCCTGCACGATCCCCTCGATGGCGGTGCGCACACCCGCCCACTCGTCAGCGTCCAGGCGGCTGCCGTAGCGCTCGCGCACCAGCGCGAGGAGCGTCTCCACCTCCGCGCGAACCGCGTCCGCGTCGCTCATGCCGCCCGCATTCTAGCGGAGGCGGTGATCGAGCGCATCGGCTTGGCAACGGCCTCGCGCGGGGCTAAGATCGCGGGGTCTCTCACCGAACCAGGAGGAACTCGAGATGGCCAAGCGAATGCTCTTCATCGGCGCGGGCGCGATCGGCAGCTACCTGGGCGCCTTCCTCGCGCGGGCCGGACACGACGTCACCCTGGTGGATCCGTGGCCCGAGCAGGTCGAGATGCTGCGCCGGCAGGGCATCGCGGTGACCGGGCCCCACGACCCCTTCGAGGCCAAGCCCATCGCGCTCCACGTGCACGAGCTGCAGCGGCTGGGCGCCGATTTCGACATCGGCTTCATCGCGATGAAGGCCTACGACACCGCGTGGGCCACCTGGATGGCGCTGCCCCATCTCAAACCCGAGGGCTACCTGGTCTCTGCCCAGAACTGCTGGAACGATCCCATCGTGGCGGGCATCGCGGGGGTGGAGCGCTCGGTCGGCCTCATCATGTCGAAGATCGGCGTCGCCCTCTGGAAGCCGGGCCAGGTGGAGCGCGGCATGGAGAAGGGCCAGGGGGCCGGGCACGACGTCTTCCGGGCGGGCGAGCACGACGGGCGCATCACCGAGCGGGTCACCGAGCTGGCCGACATCATGAGCGTGGTGGACGGGGCGCGGCCCACCGACAATCTCTGGGGCGAGCGCTGGTCCAAGCTCTGCGCGAACTGCATGGGCAATCCGGTGCAGGCCATGACCGGCCTCGGCTCCATCGAGATCGCGGGGCAGGCGCGCGGGCGCGAGATCACGATCCGCATCGCGCAGGAGTCCGCCGCGGTGGGGCTCAAGCTCGGCTACCGCATCCCCAAGTTCAACGGCCGCGAGGCCGAGCAGTGGGCGCAGGCCGGCCGCCCCGACGTCTACCAGGAGCTCGACGCCGGCCTCACTCCCAAGCAGGGCTCCGGCCGCAACTGGCGCGCCTCCATGGCCCAGGACGTGATCAAGGGCCGCCGCAGCGAGATCGACTACATGAACGGGCTCGTGGTGGACAAGGGCCGCGAGGTGGGGGTGCCCACCCCGGTGTCGAGCGCGGTGGTGGGGCTGATGCGCGAGGTCGACGCGGGGACGCGGAAGCCCGCGCCCGAGCACATCGAGATCGCGCTCACGCGCGCGGGCTGCTGACCCGCGGCGGGATCAGCGAATCGGGGGCAGCTCGCTGACCCGGAGGTTGGTGAAGAGCACCTCCATGCCCCGCTGGTCCACGTAGAGCCCCAGCGTGCCGCTGGCCTCCGCGGCCAGCTCCGCGGTCGCCACCGGCCGGCCGTTGACGTAGGCCACGATGGAGCGGTCGCGCAGCTCGACGGCCACGGTATTCGGGGCGCCGTACTCGGTCTTCACGCTCCGGGTCGCGGTGGGCGGCACCGGGTAGTTCCACTTCCCGCCGATCCAGCTCGCCACCCGGTAGGTGCCGTTGGCGGTGAGCCCGAACGTGGCGAAGGTGCGGTTGTCGCCCCCGCCGCGGCTGGCGAACATGAGCCCGAACGCGCCTTCGCGGGTGCCCTTGCGCAGCCGGGCGGTGACCTCGATGCGCACGCCGGCCGGGAACGCCTCCGGGCGCACCGGCCCGAGCAGGCAGGGGGCGGAGGCCGCGATGTTCTCGACGACGAAGCCGTCGTCGGCGTAGGTCGACCGGCAGATCGTGCCGGCGCCCGCCGCCCAGTTGCGGGCCGTGCGGAGCTCGTCGTCGAAGAGCACGCGGGGGCCGGCGGCGATCACGGTGCGCGACTCGGTCGCGGGCGCGCAGGCGGTGGCCACGAAGGCCAGCGCCAGCGTCAGGACGAGCCGCGACATCGATCGCCTCCAGGATCGTAAGGAGTGAGCACTGCTGGCCGCCGGCCACCTCATCTTTTACACTACACCGGGCTCTAACGACAACGGCGGAGGAGGGGACCTATGCGTGGAGTGGTGTTTACGGGCAACCGGCAGCTCGAGCTCCGAGACTTCCCCGATCCGACACCCGGCCCGGGCGAGGTGGTGCTGGAGATCAAGGCCTCCGGCATGTGCGGCAGCGATCTCAAATTCTACCGCGCGGACGGCAACGAGACGGCCTCCCTCGGCCTGGGCGGCAGCGGCAAGCAGGTGATCGCGGGGCACGAGCCCTGCGGGGTGATCGCGGCGCTCGGCCCCGGCGTCAGCGAGACCGAGGGGCGCGTGGGCCAGCGCGTGATGAACCACCACTACACGGGCTGCGGGCGCTGCAAGCACTGCCGGGTCGGCTGGTCCCAGCTCTGCAAGGCCGGCATCACCGTCTTCGGCGCCACCGGGGACGGCGCGCACGCGAAGTACATGAAGGTGCCCGCCCGCACCAACGTGCCCCTGCCCGACGAGCTCAGCTTCGAGGAAGGCGCGGCGGTGTCCTGCGGCACCGGCACCGCCTACGGCGCGCTCAAGCGCATCGACGTGTCCGGCCGCGACACCCTGGCCGTCTTCGGCCAGGGGCCGGTCGGCCTCTCCGCGACGCTGCTGGGCGTGGCCATGGGCGCGCGCGTCATCGCGGTGGACATCGCGGCCGAGCGACTGGCCCTCGCGAAGCAGTTCGGGGCCGACGCGGTCATCAACTCGCGCGAGACCGACCCGGTGCAGGCCATCATGGATCTGACCCACGGCGAGGGCGCGGAGGCCACCATGGATTGCACCGGCCTGCCCGAGCCCCGGGTGGCCGCGGTGAAGAGCACCGCCACGTGGGGGCGCATGTGCTTCGTGGGCGAGGGCGGCGCCACCAGCCTCGACGTGAGCCGCGACCTGATCCGCAAGCAGCTCACCCTGATGGCGTCGTGGACGTTCAGCAGCATGGGCCAGTGGGAGTGCGCGCGCTTCGTGGCCGATCGCAAGATCCCGCTCGCCCGGCTCCTCACCGATCATTTCCGCCTGGATGAAGCTGTCGACGCCTACAAGCGCTTCGACACGCAGACCACCGGCAAGGGCGTGTTCACCTCGTTCTAGGAGAGCTTCAACCCCTCACCTTGCCCTCTCCCCTGAAGGGAGAGGGTTCTTGAACCCTCGCCCCCGGAGGGGGAGAGGGCAGGGTGAGGGGGGCGCAGATGGTGAGGGGGGTCAGACCTGGCCGAAGAAGACGAGGTACTCGGCCTTGAGCACGCGCTCGAGCAGGAGCAGGAGGAGCGCGCCCGGCACCATCAGCACGATCGCGGTCACCGAGGCGATCTGCAGCTCGTAGCCCACGCTGGCCGTGTACATGTAGACGGGCAGCGTGGTGACGAACGGGGCGCCCACCAGCAGAGTGCCGGTGAACTCGTCGAGCGAGTAGAGGAACACCAGCAGCGCGCTCGCCACGAGGCCGGGCACCGCGAGCGGCAGCGACACGGTCAGGAAGGTGCGCGTCACCGAGGCGCCCAGGTTGTACGCGGCCTCTTCCAGCTCCGGCGCGATGGCCCGGAACACCGCGGTCATCGTCCACACCGCGAAGACCAGGCCGCCCACCAGGTGCACCAGCACCACCCCGGTCAGGGTGCCGGCGAGCCCGAAGCGGTAGAACTCGCGGGTGGCGCTCGCGAAGACCGGGAGCTGGGGGAAGGCCTGGGGCAGCAGGAACGCGAGCAGGATCAGGGTGCGGCCCGCGAAGCGCAGCCGGGCCAGCGCGTAGCCGAGCGGCACCGCGAAGAGCAGGGCCAGCAGCGTCACGATCACCGCGACGACCAGGCCGGTGTAGAGCGGCTCGAGGAAGTCGCCCGAGAGCATGCGGGACCAGTAGCGCAGCCCGAACCGCTGAGGCCACGGGCTCGGATAGGTCCAGCGCTCCGCGAACGACCAGACGCCGAGGCTCAGCAACGGGCCCAGGATGAAGAAGGCGGCCACCGCGAGCGCGGCCGCGCGCACCGTCATGGCCCCGATCGACCGGCCGCGCTCGGTCACGGCCGGGCTACCGGGTCAGCCGGCGGACGTACACGAGCGCGGCGCCCATGGCCAGGAGGTAGGCCACCACGCCCAGCGCGGAGGCGGTGGCGAAGTCACCGTGCTGGCCGTAGCGGTAGTACACGTCGATCATCAGCATCTGCGGGCCGCCCCCCCGCCCCATCATGAGCGGGATCGAGAACGAGGCCAGCATGGAAGAGAAGATCAGGATGCCGGTGACCGCGAGGGCCGGCGCGGCCATCGGCACCAGGATGTCCCGCGTGAGCCGGCCGGTGGACGCGCCGAGCTGGCGCGCGGCCTCCAGGTAGGCGTCGTCGGTCCCGCGGAACGCGCCCAGCAGCAGGAGGGCGGCCAGCCCGAGGTGCTTCCAGGCGAGCGCGGTGGCGATTCCGGCCCACGACGACGAGAACGACGGCACGTACGGGCTCCAGAACACGCGCAGCGCGTGGCCCACCACCACGAAGGGCACGAAGAGCGGAACCTTCAGGAGAAATTCAACCGGGCCGAAGGCCCGGACCCGGAGCCAGCCGCACACCGGGATCGCGAGGCAGAACGTCAGCGCGGTCCCCGCCGCGGCGACCGCGATGGTGTAGGCGACGTCCCGCGCGTAGAGATTGGCGACCGTCGCGTAGTTCGCCAGCGTCCACTGCCCCTCGCGGGTGAAGCTCGCCACCACCGAAGCGCCGAGCGGCCAGAGGAAGACGCCGGCCAGCACCGCCAAGGCGGGGGCACAGAGCGCGCCCCACAACCATCGCTCGGCCAGGGTCAGCGGACGATCTCCTCGTAGGCCAGGCTGATCAGGTCGTGGTACTCCTTGATCGGCATCTGGCGCGAGTAGCGCGCGAGATCCTGCGCGCTCACCCCCGCGAAGAGCAGCTCGCGGCTCTTGGCATTGATGAGCGGCAGCACCTTCTCCGCATCCACCCCCGGGTACCAGCCGAACCGCTCCACGATCGCCTTGGCCTGCACCTCGGGAGTCGCGATGTAATCGATGTAGCGCACCGCCGCGTCCCGGCTGGCCGCCTCGCGCGGTATCACCAGGTAGAGCGGGTAGATCGGCAGCCCCGGCGCGGGCAGCACCGGGGTCACCGCCGGATCCATGCGCCCCTCGTTCTTCCAGGCCACGAGCTGGTCGATCCACACCGCGCCCATCCAGATCTCGCCGCGGTTGAGCGCGTCGAGCGTGCCCGCGTTGCCGTTGGTGATCACCACGTTCTTGTTGAAGTCACGCAGCGCGGTGACGGCCTCGCGGATCGCGCCGTCCTTGCCCTTGTCGGCCGGGCCCTGCGTCAGCTGCTGGTACAGGCCCGTCTTCCAGTAGACCCAAGCCATGGTGAAGCCGACTCCGGAGACACCACCCTTGATGCCGTTGTAGCCGAAGCGAGCGGGATTGGCCTTGACCCAGGCGGCCAGCTCGTCGAAATTCTTGGGCGGATTGGCGACCTTCGCGGGGTGGTACGCGATGGCGATCTGGTTGTGGAACATCGGCACCACGTAGCCGTCCACGTTGACGCCGAAGGCCTCCTTGACCTCCGCGCCCTTGACCAGCGCAGCGTTCTTCATCTGCGGCACGAAGCGGAAGAGCAGCCCCTCCTTGGCCATCTGCGAGGCCACGGCCATGCTCACCAGCGCCACGTCCAGGTCCCACGGCTTGCGCCCGGTGTCCGCCTGCGCCTTGATCTTGGTGTAGATGGCGCGGCTCGCGGGCTCGCCCGTGCCCGTGCCGACGACGTTGAGCTCGACGTCCGGGACCTGTGCCTTGAAGCCGGGACCGAGCAGGCTCTTGTGGACCTCGACCACGTTGACGTCGGCGCCGAT
>DASQAL010000009.1:0-8226 GCA_035635775.1 Candidatus Acidiferrum sp. | reverse complement strand
CCGCGGCGGCCGCCTTCAGCTCCGCGCGGAGCGCGCCGAGCCACGCGTCCCCGGTCACCCGCGCGGGCCGCCAGTGGCGGGCGACCGGGGTGGCGCTGAGCCGGCTGGCGTCGTCCAGGACCAGCGGCTTCGCGGGGCTCTGGGCGACCGCGGGGAGCGCCTGCAGGAGCGCGGCGGCCGCGCCGGTCCCGAGCAGCGCGCGGCGGGAGACGGCCCTGGGCTTCATGGGAGGCGCGATCCGGGCACGACGCCGGCCGGCAGCGACTCCACGTGCGCGCAGATGTCGCGCGGGCGCGTCAGCCAGACGCGGTCGCGGTGGCCGAGGATGTGCTGCAGGGCCCGGCGCAGCCGCCGGATGCGATACGGCCGGCCGATGACGAAGGGGTGCAGCGAGATCGGGCACACCAGCGGCTGGCCCGCCGACTGCTCCAGCATCTCGTCGAACTGGTCCACGATCATGTCCGCGAACTCGTCCGCGGTGTAGTGGTACCAGACGATGCCGCGGGTGTCGTTGACCTCGATCGGGTACGGCACCGCGAGGATCCGGCCCTTGCGGGTGCGGAGCCACACCGGCTGATCGTCCATGGTCCAGTCCATCACGTACCGGTAGCCCGCCTCCTGCAGCAGGTCCATGGTGACCGCGCTGTTGGAGAGCCACGGGCTCATCCAGCCCACCGGGCGGGCTCCTTCGTGGCGCGCGATCGTGGCGGTGGCCTGGTCTATGAGCCCGCGCTCCTCGGCCTCGGGGAGATGCCCCTGCTCGTCCGAGTTGGTCAGCCCGTGGCCCAGGATCTCGTCGCCGCGGGCGCGCAGCCGCGCGGGGATGTCGGGCGCCATGTCATAGACCGCGGCATTGAGCTGCGCCTCCGCGGGCAGGCCCAGCTCGTCGAGCAACTCGAAGAGGCGCCAGATGCCCACCCGGTTGCCGTAGTCCCGCCAGCTATAGATGGAGTGGCTCTGGGCCTGGTCCGGCGGCGCGATGGCCGCGCCCTTGCCGACCCCGAAGCCGAAGGCCTCGATATTGAGCGCGATGTACACGGCCAGCCGCCGGCCGGCCGGCCAGCTATAGTCCGGCCGCGCCGTGATGCTCGAGTAGTCGTACCGCCCGTGGGTCGGCAGCATGGTCCTCTCCTCATTCTGGCGCTCAGCGACTCACCGGCCGGCCGGAAAAATGTCGGAATGTAAGACCGGACCCCGCCTCAGGCCAGGCGCAGCTCGATGGCGGAAGCGATCGCGCGGGCCGAGGCGGCCCCGCGCTCGGCGAACTCCCGGCAGAGGCCCGCGTAGCGCGCGGGATCGAGCAGCTCCTCCATCTGGGCCGGGGTGAGCCCGGCGCTCACGAGCGGGTCCAGCGCCAGCATTTCCCGGAACGGCCGCGACTGGGTGACCGAGGCCTGCGCCGCCTCGTAGACCGCGTCGTGGGCCCGTTGCCGGCCGATCTGCTTGCCCAGCTCGAGCATGAGGGCTTCGGCCATGATCAGGCCGCCGGAGAGGTCGAGGTTCTCCCGCATGCGGTCCGGAAAAACCTGGAGCCCGTCGAAGAGCGCCATCATCCGCTGCAGCATGTCCCCGGTGAGCTCGCAGGCCTGCACGAGCGCCCGGCTCATCATGATGCTGGTGGTGCGGTCGGCCTCGTGCTCAGTCTGCATGGCCTCCAGCGCCAGCGGGGCGAGCGCGCGTATCTGAGCCGCTGCTGCAATAATGTCCTGCGAGAGCTTCGGATTGCGCTTCTGCGGCATCGTGCTGCTGCCCACCGTGCCGGGCGGCACCGGCTCCTCCACCTCGCCGAACTCCTGCTTCATGAGCGTGTAGATCTCGCGCCCGATCTTGCTGGAGGTGGCCGCGAGCATGCCGAGCAGCAGGACGTACTCGGCCTGATGGTCGCCGATGGTGCGCGCGGGCAAGGGCATCGGCCGCATGCCCAGATGGGCCGCCATCCGCTCCTGGGTCGCCAGGCCCAGCTCGCCCAGCGAGGCGAGCGTGCCCGCGCCGCCGCCCAGCATGGCCACGAACACGCGGTCCTCGCAGCCCTGCAGGCGCTCCACGTGGCGGCCCAGCTCGTCGATCCACACCGCGACCTTGAAGCCGAAGGTGGCCGGCACCGCATGCTGACCATGGGTACGGCCGGGGAGCAGCACGTCCTTGGTGCGCTCGGCCAGGTCGGCCAGCGTGGTCAGGATGGCCGCGAGCTGGCGCTGGAAGATGTCGTGCGCCCGGCGCACCTGGAGAAGCTGGCCGGTCTGGGTGACGTTCTGGGTGGTGGCGCCCCAGTGCACGTAGCCGCCTGCGTCGCCCTCGCAGGCCCGATCGAGCTCCCAGATCAGCGGCACCAGCGGATGGCCGGTGCGCGCCAGCCCCTCGCGCACCGCCGCGAGGTCCAGGTGCGACAGGTGCGCCTTGCGGACGATCTCGCGGGCGGCGGCCTCCGGGATGATGCCCAGCTCGGCCTGAGCCTGCGCGAGCGCGGCCTCCACATCCAACCAGGATTGAAAGCGCGCGGGCTCGGTGAACAGCGCGCGGACGCCCGGATCCTCGATCCGGAGTGAGGTCGGCTCCTCCAGCATGGCGATTCTGTCGCACGGCGCTCACGGCTTGTCAACGCCGGGGTCAGGTCTTACATTCCGACATTTCTGGCGCTATGATCGCCGACCATGGGAAAGCTCGACGGCAAGGTGGCGCTGATCAGCGGCGGGGCGCGGGGCCAGGGCGCGGCGGAGGCCGAGATCTTCGCCCGCGAAGGCGCGAAGGTCGTCTTCGGCGATATCCGGGACGACGAGGGGAAGAAGGTCGAGGCGGCCATCCGCGCGGCCGGCGGCGAGGCCACCTACCTGCATCTGGACGTCACGAGCGAGGCGGACTGGAAGGCCGCGGTGCAGACCGCGATCGATCGCTACGGCAAGCTCGACGTCCTGATCAACAACGCGGCCATCGTCATCCCGCGGGTGCCAATCGAGGAGCGCACGGTGGCCGAGTGGGACCAGGTGATGGCCGTCAACGCCAAGGGCGTCTTCCTCGGCACCAAGTATGCGATCCCGGCCATGCGGCGGGCCGGCGGCGGCTCGATCGTGAACATCTCGTCGATCGCGGGCATCGGCCAGTCGCTCCACCAGGAACCCGCCTACGCGGCGAGCAAGGGCGCCATCCGGATCTTCACCAAGGTGACCGCCAGCCAGCATGCCAAGGACAAGATCCGGTGCAACTCGGTGCACCCGGGCCCGGTGGACACCGAGATGTTCCACAGCGCCTTCCGTGACAAGGAGGCGATGGCGCGGCGGCTGCAGCGGATTCCCCTGGGCCGCATGGGCACGGTGGCCGAGATCGTGAGCGCGGTGCTCTACCTGGCCTCCGACGACTCCTCCTACATGACCGGCAGCGAGGTCCTCATCGACGGCGGCGCCCTCGCCCAGTAGGCCACCCTCACCCCAGCCCTCTCCCTGGAAGGGAGAGGGGGTCGCCTGGATCAACCCTCTCCCCTCTGGGGAGAGGGTAGGGTGAGGGGCCTACGTCGCCGGCCGCGTCCCCCCATAGGCCTCGCTCGGCGCGACCTTGCTGTCCGCGAAGATGAGCTGGGCGCGCCGATTCACGACCGCGGACCAGTTGGCGACCGCGGCCTCGGACCACTCGGCGTCGGGCCGCGGCTCGTCGTCGAAGTTGCCGGAGGTGTCCACGCCGCGCATGAGCATGGCCGCCTGGCGGACGCGGGGCGGCCGGGCCCAGGTCGGCAGCATCTCCACCAGCAGGAGGAAGCGCCGGTCGGGGCCCAGGTTCGTGCCGGAGCCGTGGACGAGAGTATTGTCGAACAGCACCATCTCGCCGGGCTGGAGCGCGAAGTCCACCGCCTTCGTCTCGTCGAAGGCGTCGGTGATGAACTGCCCCTTGGCGAGGATGCTGCGGGGATCGTCGCTCTCGTCGTGCTTCAGGATCCCCCACTTGTGGGAGCCCGGGACGCCGCGGAGGCACCCCTGCGGCACGCCGCACTCGGACAGGGCCAGCCCGCCGAGCACCACCGGGATCGCGGCCCCGTAGGCGGAGTCCTGGTGCCAGCCCGCGAACGTCTGGCCGTCGGCCTTCTTCACCCGCCAGGCCATGCTCCAGCAGCGGAGGTTCGGCCCGATCAGGTCCGCGAAGATGTCGAGGATGTGCGGGTCCTCGGCGATCTCGAGCACCCACGGGCAGAGCAGGTGCGACTTGGTCTTCATCTTCTTGATGTCGGGAACGCGCGCCTCGAGGGCCTCGAACCGCTCGCGGTAGTGACGGGCGCGCTCGGCGCTCATCGCCCGGACCGGGGAGAGGCAGCCGTCCCGCTCGAAGGCCTGGACCTGGGTTTCCGTCAGCACCTTGGGCATGCGTGTGCTACCTCCCATTCGGCGGGGAGGAATCTTGACTCCCCTCGGCGATGCCCCATACAGTAGCGCAACTCGACCCGAACCTCTCCCCGGAAGGAGCCGCGAACATGAGCCATTGGCGCACGGCGGTTGTCCTGCTCTCCCTCGTCCTGGTCCCGCTCAGCGCGGGGGCGGCCCCCGCGGGCAAGGTCGTGATCGCGCAGGGCGTGGACCCCACCACGCTCGACATGATGAACCAGCAGGAGCAGCCGGCATCGAACGTGGGCGCGCAGATGTTCGAGTCCCTGCTCGAGCGCGACCCGAACCTCAAGCTGGTGCCGGCGCTGGCGGCCGAGATGCCCAAGCTGGTGGCGCCGACCACCTGGGAGTTCAAGCTGCGCCGGGGCGTCAAGTTCCACAACGGCGAGGATTTCAACGCGGACTCGGTCAAGTTCAGCATCGAGCGCCTGATCAACCCGGCCAACAAGCTGCGGGGCTCCTCGTCGTTCGCGCCGATCGACCGGGTGGAGATCGTGGACCCCTTCACCGTGCGGATCCACACCAAGAAGCCGTGGCCGGTGTTCCTGAGCCACATCGCCCTGCGCCAGGCCGCGATGTACCCGCCCAAGGAGCACGCGGGCAAGGACGCGGTCGCGATCTCGCGGGCTCCCATCGGCACCGGGCCCTTCAAGTTCGTCCGCTGGGCCAAGGACGAAGAGATCGTGATGGAGGCCTTCCCGGGCTACTGGAACGGCGCCGCGAAGATCAAGACGGTCGTGTTCAAGCCGATCCCCGACGACGCGGTGCGGGTGGCCGCGCTCCAGAACGCCGAGATCGACGTGGCGGTGAACATCCCACCCCACCTGGGCGGGATCATCGAGAAGCACCCGAAGCTCTTCCTCAGCACCGCGCCGTCCATCCGGACGATCCAGCTCATGATCTACACCCACCAGATGGACGCCACCCACAAGGTCACCGGCCCGTACGCGGGGCCGACCACGGACAAGCGCGTCCGCCAGGCCCTGGCCTACGCGCTGGACGCCGACGAGATCATCAAGGGCGTGATGGACGGCAAGGCGGTGCGGGTGGCGACCATGCTGCCGAGCCTGCACTTCGGCTTCGACCCGTCGCTCAAGCCCATCAAGCAGGACCTGGCCAAGAGCAAGAAGCTCCTGGCCGACGCCGGGTTCCCGAACGGCCTCGAGATCGTCCTCAACGGCCCGCAGGGCCGCTACGTGCGGGACAAGGAGGTCGGGGAGGCGGTCGCGGGCCAGCTCACCAAGGCCGGGATCAAGACCACGCTACGGACCTTCGAGTTCGTCAACTACCTGAACAACATGGTGTACGTGCACAAGGCCGGGCCGGTCTGGCTGATCGGCTGGGGACACCCGACGATGGATGCCGAGGCCATCTATGTGCCGCTCTTCAAGTCGCCCAATATCTTCGTCAACTGGCACAACGAGGACTTCAACGGGATGGTGGAGGAGGCGCAGTCGCAGATGGACGAGAAGAAGCGCCTCGCCCAGTACCACCGGATCAACAAGCTGTGGATCGAGGAGGTCCCGGCGATCCCCCTCTACCAGCAGATCGACCTCTACGGCGCCAACAAGCGCCTCAACTGGAAGGCGCGCAGCGACGAGCTGATCCGCGCCTACGACATGTCCATCAAGTAGTGTCGCGCAAGGCGTCACCGGCCGGGGTGCCCGCGCCGCCCTCGCGCTTCGCCTCGGCCGGCGGCGTCGAGAGCCGGATGCGGCGCATGAATGGGAGCAAGAGCGGCGCCGCCGCGAACAGCACCGCCAGCATCCAGAAGGTGTCCGTATAGGCTAGGAGCTGCGCCTGCGTCACCGTCTCGCGATACAGCATGGCCACCGCCCGGCGCTCGGCGGTGAAGGCGTCGGTGCCCTGGGTGGCGAAATAGCCCGTCCAGGTCGATAGCCGGGCGCGCGTCTCCGGGTCCCACACGGTGACGTGACTCACCAGCGTGGACTGGTGGAACTGGCTTCGCTGGGCCAGGAGCGTCGTGACCAGGGCGATACCCACGCTGCCGCCCACATTCCGCATCATGCCGTAGACCGCGGTGGCGTTGACCAGCTTGTCGCGCCGGATCGTCGCCAGGGCGAGGGTCGAGAGCGGGACGAAGATGAAGCCGACCGCGATTCCCTGGACGAGGCGCGGGAGCGCGAGCGCCCAGTAGTCCATCCCGAGCGTGAGCGACGTCATCATGTAGAGGCTGACCGCATTCAGGAGACACCCGAATCCCAACATCATCCGCTGATCGACCCGCGTGACGATGCCGGAGGCGAAGAGCGATAAGATGTTGCCGACGCCGCTCGGAGCCAGCACCAGGCCGGCCGTCCACGCGTCGTAGTTCAGGAGCTTCTGGGTAAAGACGGCGACCAGCAGCATGCTCGAGAACATGCCGAAGCCGATGACCGAGATCAGCGTCGCGCCCATGGCGAAGTTGCGGTCGGTGAAGACGGTCAGGTCCAGGACGGGCTCATCGGCCATCAGCTCTCGAATCAGGAAGCCGGCCAGCGCGCAGACCGCGACGACCGCCATCGCGAGGATCGCCGGCGAGTCGAACCACTCCTCACGCTCCCCTCGATCCAGGACGAGCTGGAGACACCCGAAGCCCACGACCATCAGCCCCAGGCCCCACGCGTCGATCCGCCCGCGCTTCTTCTGAAACGGCGAGTCGAACAGGCAGGCGGTGGCCAGGAGGAAGCCGATGACGCCGACCGGCAGGTTGATGTAGAAGATCCAGCGCCACGACCACTCGTCGGCCAGATAGCCGCCGACGGTCGGCCCCAGGATCGGGCCGAGGATGAAGCCGACCCCCCACACCGCCATCGCCATCCCTC
Organism: Candidatus Acidiferrum sp.; assembly: GCA_035635775.1. GTDB lineage: Bacteria > Methylomirabilota > Methylomirabilia > Rokubacteriales > CSP1-6 > CAMLFJ01. The sequence goes on along the minus strand of DASQAL010000009.1, from coordinate 1,037 downwards.
GCTGATGGAAGGGAAAGATCTCCCAGAGAATGGCTTGCGAGAGCGGGATGATCGGCCCGCCGCCGAGACCCTGGAGGATCCGAGCGGCGATCAGCGTGGTCAGGTCGGGCGCGGCCCCGGAGATGAACGAGCTGACCGTGAACAGGGTGCAACAGATCAGGAAGAACCGCTTGCGCCCGAACACGCTGACGAGCCATCCCGTGGCCGGGATGACCACGGCATTGGCGGCCAGGTACGAGGTGATCACCCATGAGACCTCGTCGAGCCCCGCCGACAGCGATCCTTGAAGATGCGGCAGCACGACGTTGGTCACGCTCGTGTCCAGGATCTGCATGAAGGCCACCACCATGACCGTGAGGGTGATGGCCCACTTCCGCCCGGCGGAGATCGGCGGCGGATCGGGCGCGGGGGTCGTCATGAGGGGGAGGCCGGCGTCTCGGCTCGGCCAGGAATCCAGGGGAATACGTCGCGGTGCAGCCAGGTCACGATGATAGGCGTCATTGCCTCGTCCGGATGACCGGAGGGTAGCATCCTAGCCGAGCCGTAGGGCCCCCGCTCGCACGCCATCGTCCGGCGCGGCTGGTTCACGGCGGCCGAGGTCGAGTACGACGGCCCCAGCGTGCAGAGGGAACTCTTCAGACGGACTGGCCCGCCTTCAGCTCCTCGCCCCAGGGCTCCATGGCGGGCCGCAGAGGGGTGAACTCCCGCACGCGGCCCGCCACGCCACCGAGAATCCGGTTGATCGTGGCGCGCTCGGCCGCGGAGAGCTCGAACTCGGTTCCCGCATCGTTGGCGTCCACCTCGGCGGGGGTGCGGGCGCCCACCAGCGCGGTGCTGATCGCGGGATTCGCCAGCACCCAGGCAAGCACGATCTGACTGAGCGGCACCCCGCGCGGCTCGGCCACCTCGCGGCGCAGCCGCTCCACCACGCCCACGTTCGTCTTGAGGTTGTCCCCGCGGAAGATCGGCTGGCCGAACGCCACCCCGCCCGCGCGCCAGTCGCGCCCGGCCTCGAACGTGGTGGTCGCGGTGAACGC
>DASQAL010000008.1:0-65018 GCA_035635775.1 Candidatus Acidiferrum sp. | reverse complement strand
GAGCTGCCGCTTCCCGGGGTGCACCGTCCGGTTCGGACAGGGGCATCACGTGCGCCACTGGGCGCAGGGCGGCCCGACCACGCTGTCGAACCTCGCGTTACTCTGTCGCCGCCATCACCGCGCGGTGCACGAGGAGGGCTACCAGCTCGAGCGTGGGTCCGACGGGATCCTCCACTTCCGACGGCCGGACGGCCAAGCATTGCCTGACGTGCCACTGCCGGCTGTCGTGCCCGCCGATGCAGTCGGAGCGCTGCGGGCGCAACACGCCGCGAAGGGGATTCGCCTTCACGCGCGCACGGGACTTGCCGGGTGGCTGGGGGAGCGGCTGGACGTGGGCTGGGCGATCGACGTGCTGCATCCGCTGGCGACGCGAAATGTCCGATCCCTTCCATCATCAGACGGACTAGGCCGGTAGACGCGAGCGCCTGGGGACTCGCAGCAAGTGAATAGTCGGGAGAAAAGGGAGCGGGTGGACCGACTCGCAAAGGCGGGCGAGGCCCAGCGGGCCTTCGATCTCGCAAGCGAGTTCCTCCTGCCACGTCCTACTTCGCCGCGTGGGCGAACACGACTACATCATCCGGGCCTAGCCATCGGTCACCCATGTTGCTGGTTTATTCTACTACCTGTCTTCCCGGTTGCTCACTGTAGGGATGGCTTGTCACGTGCTTGCCAGTCCTGATGCTCTTAGATGCGACCGGATCCATTCGCGGACCAGTCGATACAGCCGGCGAACATCCTCCTCGGCGACCTGTGGCACGACCCCAGCTAACTCGGCATGGCGGAGGTCGTTATGGTTAAGAATCTGGCCGAAAAACGACCAATCACTCTCGGTGGCCGCGAGCCGTACTTTCGCCGCTTCCTCGCCGCCGTACAGCTTCTTCAGCAGATCACGAATCTTGTACAGGTCGACGAACCACGAGGTGGGGTCGCTTCGGGCCCGGCCGTAGTATCCGACCCATGCCGCTTGCTGATATGCCAGCAGCCGACGCAAGCCGAGGTGACTCTTGGCAGCCGTGGCAATGGCTGATGCGAACTCAAGCGGCGGGTGATGGTAAGTCGCACTACACTCAACGGGCATAGCAAACGAACGGCTCACGAGTTGTCTGCCAGTAGCGGCAAGGAGCTCGGCGCGGACGCGTTCGGCATTGCCGGCGAACCGTGGTGATGCGAGCACTTCGCGAGAGTCTAGGATCATGAATGAACCGCCGGAAAATGGCCAGGCGGTCGCGAGGAGCTTGAGAGCGTAAATGAGCTCGACCTCCACCTCAGCAACCTCGTCCGGCTCGTCGACGGAGTTTGTGACGGAAAGGATATAGAAGGCCGATTTGACCTGCGGGGGGAATGACTCTGACGCTGAGATATTGTTCCACAAGGGATACGTTCGATCCACGCCCATACCAGCAAGCGATGGAATCACCACCGGACCTTCCTTCAGAACCAGCTCAACTGTGCTCACGCAGGCCCCTCGGCCATATTGCGGACTAACGTGCGGCTGAGCGGCGCGCGCCGTCGTTGCGCGCGTCCGCCCCGAACCGCTGGTTAGGCGATGGAACACTCTTCATTGAAAACGAACAGACCCGCGCATACGCAGCATCTTGCTACGGGCTGCCCCCAGATCGCTCTTCGTCAATGAGGCAGCGTTGACTGGATCGAATACCGTGTTGATTTCGGAATGCAGCATATACATGAACTTGTTCTTGTCAAAGACCAGGAGCGCCCTAACCGAATCCCGCCTCTTCCCCGTTTTACCGTCCATTACAGACGAAGCCTCCGGGATCACGGCAACCGCGAAGAAAGCTCGATCCAGCCCGAGCCGAGGAATTCTTCATGCACGATTTTGGACTGCGCAGATACCGGCCGGAAGAGAGCGGGCAGCGCGTAGTCGTGCACGAAACCGCGGTATGCGGAATCCATTTTTGCCGGATCATTGTGAACAGCTTCAGCGTTTGCAGGGAGACTCACGTAAGTGATGCCTTCGTTGTTTCCCATATCGTCAAGAACGGAGACCATTCCACTTCGAGCATCGTTCTTGTCCTGAATCCGTATGTTCCCGCGGTCAACTGGCAGCACGAAATTTCCGAGCGGGGCGTGGTAACTCCCGTCGGAGACCTTCCCTTTGGTCGTTGCACAGCCTGACAAAAGGAGAAGTGGAATGACAATTCCGAGACACAGTAAGTTCACGGAATTCCCGCTCTTCATAACTCACCTCCTGCAGGCAATCGCCTAACTCCTTTAGAATTGTCAGCCAGGACCTTGATCCATCGTCGGGAATACACGGACCTGCATATTCGACATTCCGAAGATCCTGGATGTCTAGCGGGAATGAGTCAAGGCAAACGATGTCCTTACCCATTGAGCGGCGCGCCCGTCACGGCACGCCCAGCAGCTTCCGGAACTCCTCCAGCTCCTGCTTCGACACGTCCGGCCGCTCGCGCACCCGCGCGTAGACGTCGGCGGGGTTGTCCTCGATCGCCCGGCTCACCTTGGAGAACACGCGCAGGAGCTGGCGGGCCTCGCGGTCCGCTTTCTTCTGCACGAGCGAGCCGCCCATGCGGCCGATGGCGCGGAGGACCGCGCTGTCGATCTGCACGAACGAGGTGAGCGCGGTGGCCACCTGCTGGCGGCCCTGCGGGGCGGGCTGGAACTTGTAGGCGAGCGCCACGACCGCGCGGCCCTTGATGTCAGGCAGGGCCGACTGGTACGCGCCCTGGGCGTGCATGAGGCGCAGGCCCGGCTCGGCGTGCGCGAGGGTGAATGCTCCCTTCACGCCCCAGCCGTCGTCCAGCCAGAGCGAGCCGGCGTCACGCCAGATCTTGTAGCGGGCGACCTTCAGCGCGCGGGTGACGTGGCTCGCGAACTCCGGGTGATCGAGCAGGTACTCGAAGATCTCGGGACGGACGACATAGGGCTCGAACTCCATCCGGGTGGAGGCGAAGGCCTGCTTGACGATCTGCTCGAAGTTCTGGCGGTCCTTCGCGGGGAGCTGCGGCGGGAGCTGCAGAGTCGGCTGCGCGACGATCAGACCGGCACCGCCGAGGAGCGCGCAGAGCGCGAGCAGGGCTACGAGCGTGAAGCGGCGACGGGACAGCGGGCGCAGTCGCGCGCCGGCTACCAGCCGATGGCGTGCGCGCCGCGGCGTGGGTCGGCTCCGCCCAGGCGCACGCCGCCCTTGCCCACCACCGAGGCGCAGACCGCGCCCGCGCGCCAGTCGTAGTCGGGCCAGTCGGTGATGACGTGGCCCAGCTTCGCCAGCGCCGCGCGGGTCTCGGGGGCGATGCGGGCCTCGACGTCGAGACGACCCGGCGAGTTGGTGTGGGGCCAGAAGGAATCGGGGAAGCTGCGCGTGGCCAGCCGCGGGGCGTCCACCGCCTGCTGGGGCGCCATGCCGTAGGCGACAATGTTGAGCAGCACCTGGAGCATCGCCTGCTGCTGCACGTCGCCGCCCGGGGTCCCGAAGGCCATGAAGGCGCGCCCGTCGCGCAGCACCAAAGACGGCGCGGGCGTGAGTCGCGGCCGCTTGCCGCCCGCCACTTCGCTGGCGTGGCCGGGCTCGAGCCAGCCCTGCGAGCCGCGCGGCGAGACCACGCAGCCCACGCCCGGGATCACCGGCGAGTCCACCCCGCCCGGGTCGCTCGGCGTGGCCGAGAAGGCATTGCCGTCCGCGTCGATCACGGAGACGTAGGAGGTATCGAGCGTGCCCGCGTGCGAGGGCGCGCCCACCTTGGACGCGATGCCGTGCCCGTTGCGCACCGCGGCCTTGCCCTCCGGGTCGCCCGGCGGCGGCATGTCGGGCCAGGCGCGGTCCTCGCGGATCAGGCCGCGGCGCAGGTCGGCGTAAGCCTTCGAGAGCAGCGCCTCGGCCGGCACCTTCACGAAGCGCGGATCGCCGTAGTAGGCCTCGCGGTCGGCGAAGGCGAGCTTCATGGCCTCCACCAGGAGGTGCAGCGCGCGCGGCGTGTTGTGGCCGAGCGCGGGCCAGTCGTAGGGCTCGATCAGGTTCAGCATCTGCAAGAACACCGGCCCCTGGCACCAGAAGCCGCAGGCCGCGACCTCATAGTCATGGAAGGTGGTCTTGAGCGCGGGCGCGACCTCGGCCTGGAACTCGGCCAGGTCCTCCAGCGCCATGAGCCCGCCCTCACGCGCGTGGTAGTCCACGATGCGCTTGGCGATATCGCCTTTGTAGAAAGCGTCGCGCGCCGCGCGGATGGCACCGGCGCGGCCGCGGCTGCGCGAGCGGATCTCGGCGGCGACCATCTCCTTGATCGTCGCGGCCAGCTCCGACTGCACGAAGAGCTGGCCGGCCGCGTGTGGCTTGCCGCCCGGCAGGAAGATCTTGGCGGAGGTGGGGAAGCGCGTGTAGCGCTCGGCGTTGTTGGCCATGATCGAGGCCGAGAAGGCCGAGGTCGGGAAGCCGTGCTCCGCGCACTCCAGCGCCGCCGACACCGAGTCGGTGAACGACCGCGTGCCCCAGCGCTCGAGCGCGACGCACCAGGCGTCGGGCGAGGCGGGCACCACCGTGCGCAGCAAGCCGATCGGGATCTCGCCGCCGTGCTTGGTGCGGAAGAGGTCGGCGCTCACACGGCGCGGATAGGGCCCGACGCCGGAGACCTCGAAGGTCTCGCCGGTCGAGGCCAGGTGCACCAGGATCGGCGCCACGCCCGCGAAGCTCACCATGTCGGGATGGACGACACCCAACATGAAGCCGGCGGCTACTCCGGCGTCGATCGCGTTGCCGCCCTCGGCCAGCACGCGCGCGGCCGCCTGCGCCGCGAGCGGATGCCCGGCCGCCACCATCCACTTTCGCCCCATCACCTGCGTCATCGGGCCCGAGCCCGCGGGCGCAGCGCTACGCTGGTACTGCGCGGAGTCGAGTGTCATGGCCGGTATGGTAGCATGGCGCCATGAGTCGGCGCGCGCCCCTGATCGGCGTCAGCACCTCCATCACCGTCGGCGCAAGTCCCGAGCGCGCCTACGTGAATTCCGCCTACCTGCACGCGGTGCAACAGGCCGGCGGTGTCCCGGTGCCGTTGCCGCCGCAGCTCTCCGCGGCGTCGCTCCAGCGGCTCGGCGCGGAGCTCCACGGGCTCCTGCTCACCGGCGGCGGCGACGTGGATCCGGCCCTCTTCGGCCAGGCGCCGCATGCCACGTTGTACGACGTCGCCCCGTCGCGCGACACGCTGGAGACGTCGGTGCTGAACCTGGCGCTCGGGCGCGGCGTGCCCGTGCTCGCGGTGTGCCGCGGCATCCAGGTGCTGAACGTGGCGCTCGGCGGCACCCTCTACCAGGACGTGGCCACCGAGCCCGGCACCCAGATCCCGCACAGCCAGAAGGAGCCGCGGGATCAGCCCACCCACAAGGTGAAAGTCACGCCGGGCAGCCGGCTGGCCGAAATCCTGGGCGCCGACGAACTCGAGGTCAACAGCATGCATCACCAGGCGATCCACCGCCTCGGCCGCGGGCTCACCGCGGTGGCGTGGGGGCCCGATCAGCTCGTCGAGGGCGCGGAGATCGACGATCCCGCGCGCTTCGTGCTCGGCGTGCAGTGGCATCCGGAGGAGCTAGTGGGCCATTCGGAGCCGGCCCGGCGCCTCTTCTCCGCGCTCGTGGCCGCGGCACGCAAATCCTGACCCCGCCCGGAGACGGGCCCGCCACCCGCTACTTCTCTCCCTGGGCCACGGCGCTCTACGCTGTGCTCACCGCCCTGCTGGTCGGCTTCTTCTACTGGAGCTGGGGCTCGCCGGTCGCCAACCTGGAGAAGCCGGAGGAATCGCTCGAGCGCCTGGTCTCCCGCGAGATGGATCTCCACGACGTGATGGACGAGATCCCCAGGTGGGAGATGAAGCTCTACGAGCTCACCGGCTCGGATCCGGAGACGTTCGAGGACGCCATCGCCCGCTTCGACGAGCTGGACGAGGACCAGCGCTCCGCCCGCACCGATCTCGACCTGGTGGTGCTGCTGGCCGAGAGCGGCCAGCTCGAGCGCGCCGCCTCCATCATCGAAGCCCTGGAGAGCACGGACACCGCGGCCGCCCAGTACGGGCGCTGGCTCGACGCCGCCTATCTCGAGGCGCCGTCGCCGCAGGACGCCACCGCGATGGCCGAGGAGATCCGCCGGGAGCTACCGCGCGACTGGTTCACCGACACCCTGGTGCGCCGCATCGCCACCCGGGTGGACGACCCGACGCTCCAGGCCGACGCCGAGGCGAGCATCGAGGCCCGCGGGCGCGCGCTGCTCCGGCGGGTGCGGGGGCTCACCGCCACGGGCGTGGGGCTGTTCCTGCTGGCCCTCGTGCTCCTCCGGCGCCTGCTCCGCGCCCCGCGCGGCGCGCGCGTGGCGGAGGCACCGCTGCCGCCGGTCTGGCGCGGCGCCGACGGGCTCGGCCTCTTCTTCCGCGCCGCCTTCGCCTACCTGCTCATGCCCGCGGCCCTGGTCGTGCTGCTGCCGCGCACCCCCGTCACCACCGTCGCCATGGGGCTGCTGGGCGGTGTGCCCATGCTCTGGTGGGTCCGCCGCTATCTGCACGCCCGCGGCGCATCGGTCCGCGAGGCCTTCGGCCTGCGCGTGCCGCAAGGCCAGACCCTCCGCGTCGTCGGCTGGGCCATCGTGCTGCTCGGCATCTCGATGGCGGGAGAGAGCCTGCTCTCGATGGGCCTCACCGCCCTCGGCGTGACGTCGCACTGGGCGGACGGCTTCCTCGAGGAGTTCCTGTGGGGCTCGCCGGCCACGGTGGCGGCCAGCACGATAGACGGCGTGGTCTGGGCCCCCATCTTCGAGGAGCTGGCCTTCCGCGGCCTGCTCTACCCCACCCTGCGCCTCCGCCTCCCGCCCTGGCCCGCCGCCCTGCTGAGCGCGGCGCTCTTCGGCGTGGCCCACGGCTACGGGCTGCAGGGCTTCGCGGCGGTCACCTGGAGCGGGATGATCTGGGCCCTGGGCTACGAGCGCACGCGCAGCCTGCTGCCCGGCATGCTGGCCCACGCGGCCAGCAACCTGCTGGCCACCACGAGCTTCCTGCTGCTGCTGCGCTTCTAGCTGCTCCGCTCTACGCGAGCGAGGGGTCCACCACCGCCAGGCGGTCCTTGCCCGGCGCGTAGGTGACCTCGCGGACTCCCAGCATGCCCCGCAGCTCCTCGACCGGCACCTTCATGGGACCCGGCGCAGGCGCGGCGCCGGGGGCGGGCTGCGGGAAGGCGGTGGAGCGCGCGGTGTGGAAGGTGATGTTGCCCTCCACCTTCTGCATGATCTGGTGGATGTGGCCGTTCAGCACGGTGACGGAGCCGAAGCGCTTGAGATAGGCGAGGGCCTGCGCGCCGTCGTCGGTCACCCAGCCCCACTGCGGGTACACCGTCCAGAGCGGCACGTGCGCGAAGACCACGACGGGCGTGCTGCTCGCGAGGCCCACGACGTCGCGCTCCAGCCACTCGAGCTGCGCGGGCCCGAGGCTGCCGAGCCCGCCCGCCTTGTAGCTGAGCACATTGACGAGACCGACGAAGTGCACGCCGCCGAAGTCGAAGCTCTGCCAGCCGCGGCCTGGCCGGCCCGCCGCGAAGCGATTCAGATACTCGGTGCCGCCGTCGACAAACACGTCGTGCTCGCCCGGCACGTAGAACGTGCGCTCGATGCCGGTGCCCTTGAGCGCCTCGCTGGCCACGTCGAACGCGCCCGCCTTCTGCGCGTGGGTGATGTCGCCGGTGTGGATCAGGAAGGCCGGCTTGGGGTCGAGCGCCCTGATGCGGGCGACCGCCGCCTCGAAGGTGCCCATCGCGTCCAGGTTCGCGGCGCCCTTGAAGCCGATGTGGGTGTCGCTGATCTGGGCGAAGCTGAAGGTGGCCGGCGCGGACTGGGCCTCTGCCGCGCCCACGCCGATCGCCCGGGACGAGAGCACTCCGCCCGCGACGGACCAGAGCAGGCCCGTCCCCGTCCACGCCATGCACTGGAGAAACCCCCGCCGGTCGACGCCGCCCTGGTCGCTCATGATCCGCTCCTCACCACGACCTTGCCCGTCATCAGCGGGTGCAAGGTGCAGAAGTACTCGTAGGTACCCGGCTTGGTGAACGTGTAAGAGTAGGTCTCGTCGGTATCGATCCCCGGCGACCGGAAGACGTTCTCGGTCGAGGTCACGGTGTGGGGATCGTCGTCGTGATTGATCCAGGTGACGGTGGTGCCCGGCTGGACCGCCAGCTCGGGGATCCCGTAGCCGTGCGCCTTGATCTCGATGTGCGGCCCCGTCTGCGGCTGCGCCCGCGCCGGGCCCGATGGGGCCAGCAGCAGCCCCGCGACCGCCACCCCCACCAGGATCCGGCATCTCCATCCGTCATCTCGTGGTCTCATGCTCGACTCCTCCGTCCGTGCCAACGCTGCCCCGCCCTCGTCGTTCCATGGCTCGAAAACAATCCGGGCTGGAACGATCCGGCCGGCCCCGCGTTGCGATGGTCGATGGCGGAGTGGCGTGAGCGAGGCCTATGATCACGGCATGGCGAGATGGGGGCGGGCCGACGCGGGCGGGCTCGGGCGCGAGGCCCTGGCCTACGCGGACACGCTCTACAACCTTGCCCGGTACCTCACCCGCAGCCCGACCGATGCGGAAGACCTCGTGCAGGAGACCTACGCGCGCGCCCTCACCTCGGCGCACCAGTACACGCCGGGGACCAATCTCAAGGCCTGGCTCTTCCGCATCCTGCGCAACACGTTCCTCAGCCAGTACCGCCACGAGCGGCACAACCCCACGGTGGGCGGGCTCGACACGGTGGCGCCCACCGCGCAGGGCGTGGAGCCGGTGCAGTGGCTCCGGGGCGATCTCGAGCTGGACCGGCTGCGGAAGGTGGTCGGCGAGGAGATCGAGCGCGCGCTCATGACTCTCAGCGAGGAGGCGCGCACCGTGATCCTGCTGGACCTCGAGGGGTTGACCGAGGTCGAGGTCGCCCTGGTCGTGGGCTGCCCGATCGGGACCGTGAAGTCCCGGCTGTCGCGGGCGCGCGCGGCGCTGCGCGCGCTGCTCAAGGACTACGCGCGATGACCTGCGAGGAAGCCCGGGACCGGCTCCTGGACGCCCAGCGCGGCCGGCTCGCCCCGGAGACGCACGCGGCGCTGCAGGCGCACCTGCAGACGTGCGCCGCGTGCGCGCACGAGGCGGCGGCGGAGGCGCTCCTGAGCGAGGCGCTCGAGAGCCGGCTCCCCCAGCACCGAGCGCCGGTGTCCCTGAAGCGCCGGCTGGCCGCGGAGTGGCCGGGCGCGCCGGCGGCCACGCCGGGCCTCTGGCGGCGCCGGGCGCGGTACCTCGTCCCGGTCGCGGCGGCGGCCGCGGTGCTCCTGATCGTGGGGCCGCTCGCCTACCAGCGGGTGAGCGAGCGCGCCGCCACCCGGATGGTCGCCGAGGCGGTCAACGATCATCTGCGGATCCTGTCGAGTCAGCATCCGCTCGACATCGAGAGCGGCGGCATCCACCAGGTCAAGCCGTGGTTCGAGGGGCGCCTCGACTTCGCGCCGGTCGTGCGCTTCGACGGCGACCAGGACTTCCCGCTGCGGGGCGGCGCGGTCGGCTACTACCTCGACCGCAAGGCCGCCGTGTTCGTCTTCAACCGGCGCCTGCACACGATCTCGCTCTTCGTCTTTCGCGCCGACGGGCTGCCGTGGCCGACGCGGGGGCTCGTGCGTGTGGGCGGAGGTCAGGCCCACGTCACGACCTCTCGGGGGTTCAACTCGGTGCTGTGGCGCGACGGGGAGCTGGGTTACGCGCTCGTGTCCGACGTCGATCCGGCGGAGCTCGCACGGCTCGCGGAGCGGCTCGCGCCGAAGTCCTGATCCACGGCGTACGCGACGGCCCCGCCCACCATGGTGAGCACCGGGGCGAGGCCGGCGATCTTCTCCTCCGCGCAGGTGAACACGTCGTCGGAGAGCGCGATGAGGTCGGCGCGCTTGCCCGCCTCCAGCGAGCCCTGGTCGGCCTCCAGGCCGATGGAGCGCGCGTTCCAGATCGTGAACGAGCGCACCGCTTCCTCGCGAGTCATGCGCTGGGCGGGCTGCCAGCCCGGGTCGTCACCCTCGCGGGGCCGGCGGGTCACCGCGGCGTGCAGGCCGTGGAACGGGTTGGCGTCCTCCACCGGGAAGTCGGAGCCGCCCGCGATATAGGCGCCCGCGTCCAGTACCGACCGCCAGGCGTAGGCGCCCGCGAGCCGCTCGGGGCCGAGGCGCTCCCCCGCCCACCGCATGTCGGAGGTGCAGTGCGTCGGCTGCATGCTCGGAACCACGCCGAGGCGCGCGAAGCGCGGCATGTCCGCGGGGGTGAGGATCTGGGCGTGCTCCACGCGCAACCGTGATTGCGGGCCGCCCACGGCCCGCACGCGCTCGAAGACGTCGAGCACCATGGTATTGGCGCGATCACCGATGGCGTGCACCCACACGTGGAAGCCGCGGGCGCTCACCTCGCGGGTGAGCCGCTCGACGTCTTCGGGCGGCACCCGCACGAGCCCGGTGTTCGCGGGATCGTCGCAGTAGGGCGAGTGCAGCGCGGCCCCGCGCGAGCCGAGCGCCCCGTCGAGCCAGAGCTTCACCGCGCCCACCACGAGCCGGCCGTCGCCCACCGTCTCGGGCGCGCCGTCGCGGTAGCGGGCCCAGGCCTTCTTGCCGGAGAGCGCCGCGAAGACGCGGAACGGGAACTGGCCGCGCTCGATCAGCCGCGTGTACGACGCGACGGCCGACAGGTCGAGCCCCGGCTCGTGCGCGCCGGTGAGCCCCTTGGCGAGGCACTCGGCCATGGTCTCGCGCACCGCCTGGTCGAAGCGCTCCTCCGCCGGCGCCGGGACCAGCGAGCGGATGATGTCCTGGGCCAGGTCGATCAGGATCCCGGTGGGCTCGCCGTTTGCGTCCTTCGTGATGAGGCCGCCCGGCGGGTCGCTGGAGTGGCGCGTGATGCCGGCGCGGGTGAGCGCCTCGCCGCTGGCCCAGGTCGCGTGGCCGTCCACGCGGATGAGCGCGACCGGATGCCCGGGCGCCGCGCGATCGAGCGAGGCGCGCCCAGGGTAGGCCTGCCCGGGCCAGCGCGTCTGATCCCAGCCGCGCCCGCTGATCCACTGCCCCGGTCGCAACCGCGCCGCGGCCGCCGCCACCATCTGCGCGATCTCGTCCTCCGAGCCCGCGGTGGCCAGGTTCAGCTCGAGCCGCGCGCGGGCCAGCAGCATCAGGTGCCCGTGCCCATCCACCAGTCCCGGCAGCACCGCGCGGCCGCCCAGGTCGAGCGTGGGCTCGCGCGGAGCCGGGTTGATGTCGCCGCGCCGGCCCGCGAAGGCCACGCGGCCGGCGCGGATGACGAGGGAATCCACCACGGAGCCGGCGGCGTCCATCGTGTGGATACGGCCGTTGGTCAGCAGCATGGGATCGGCGCGGCGCGGAGCCGCTAGAGCAGGGTCCAGCGGGAGGGACTGCCGGCCACCGTCTCCTCGCTCACCCGCGCCTCGCTCTTGAGCTTGCGCAGATGCGAGTGCACCGACATGCCGGCCATGCGGTGGAGCGCGGGCATCACGTCGGCGTAGATCACCTTGACGATCTCGGGCACCGTGCGCGAGCCGTCGCCCAGCACTTCCAGGATCTGGCGCTCGCGCAGCATCCGGTGATCGATGAACTCCTGGATCTTGCCGGGGCCGTCCTCGATCACCGGGCCGTGGGCCGGATAGATGTGCCGCACGCCGAGGGCCTGCACGCGGCGGAGCGAGTCGAGGTACTGGCCGAGGTCGCCGTCCTCGTCGGGGATCACGGTGGTGGAGCCGTTCAGGATCAGGTCGCCGCTGAAGAGCGCGCGCTCTTCTTTCAGGAAGAAACAGAGATGGTCGGAGGCGTGGCCGGGGGTGTGGATCGGCACGAGGGTGACACCGTCGCCCTCCACCAGCTCGCCGTCCCGCAGCATGTCCACGTCCTCGGGCAGCCCGGAATCCCTGAAGATCAGCTTGGACACGGGCACGCCCGGGAACAGCTCGCGGAGCTGGCCCACCCCGCCCAGGTGATCGCGATGGCGATGGGTCAGGATGATGCGCTCCGGCCGCCGCCAGCCGCGCTCCCGCAGGTACCGCTCGAACAGCGCGGGATAGTCGGCCTCGCCGGCGCCGGTGTCGATCAGGATCGGATAGGTGCGGCCGACCAGGTAGGTGTTGGTGCCGGGCCCCGTCATCATCCCGGGATTGAGCCCGAGCACGCGGCCGACCAGGTCCGTGGGCGTCGCGCAGTTTGGAAAATTCGGGTCGATCCAGCTCATGGGGCCGAGTGTAGCAAAGTCGCGGCGCTTGCGACCCAGGGGGAGCCTGGGATATAAGCGAGCCCAGACGCCGCCCACCCCCAACGCCGCTGGAGGCTCGTCATGGTCCTACGCGCAGCGCTCGTCATGCTCATCGTGTTCGGGCTCGCCTCACCCGCGCCCGCCCAGGTGGTCACCCTCAAGCTCGCCACCATCGTCGGCAACGACAACCCCTTCACCACCTCCGCGTACAAGTTCAAGGAGATCGCCGAGGCGAAGAGCGGCGGCCGCATCAAGGTGGAGGTCTACCCGGCCGGACAGCTCACCAAGAACGAGATCGTCCAGATCGAGGGCATGCAGCTCGGCACGGTGGACGTGGCCGCGGTGTCCCTGCCCTCGGCGGGCGGCAAGTTCGACCCGAAGATGCTCGCCTCCGACGTGCCGTTCCTCTACCAGAACCGCGAGCACGCGTGGCGGGTGATGGACGGGCCGGTCGGGCAGGAGCTGATGAACCGCTTCGAGCCGCTCGGGGCCAAGCCCTTCTGCTACGGCGGCGGCTGGGGGTTCCGCGGCGTGCTCTCCAACAAGCGGCCGGTGTTCGTGCCCGACGATCTGAAGGGCCAGACCATCCGCGTCCCGCCCATCCCCACCCTGGTCGAGGTCTTCAAGCAGTTCGGGGCCAACCCGGTGCCGATGATCTGGGGCGAGGTGTACATGGCGGTGCGCCAGGGCACGGTGGACGGGCTCGAGCTGCCGGTGACCACCGCGGTCTCCGACAAGTTCCACGAGATCACCAAGTACTACTCGAAGACCCTGCACTCGTATCCGGCCGCGGTGTGGATGATGGCCAAGCCGAAGTACGACGGCCTGCCCGCCGATTTGAAGAAGGTCGTGGACGAGACGATGGCCGCCTCCTGCGCCCAGCACCGCCAGGACGAGGTGAAGGCCGAGGTCGAAGGCCTGGCCCTGATGAAGGCCAAGGGCATGCAGGTCAACGACGTGAAGGACATCCGCCTCTTCCAGGAGCGCGCTCAGCCGGTCTGGAAGTTCCTCGAGCAGAAGGCGGGCAAGGAGCTCGTGGATCGGGTGATCGCGGAGGCGCGGGCCACCGCGAAGTAGCGTGCTCGTCGACTGGGTCTGCCTGGGACTGATGCTGGTCCTGGTGGTGGACGTCTTCCTCGGCGTGTGGAGCCGCTACGTGCTGCAGGCGACCTTCCAGTGGTACGACGAGGTCGCGCGGCTCTGCTTCGTGTGGATGGTGTTCCTGGGCGCCGCGTCCGCCGTCCGGCGCGGCGCCCACTTTCGCCTCCACCTGCTGATCGACCGCTTCGGCCCCCGCCTGCGGCGCGCGACCGATCTGGTGGTCGGTCTGCTCGTGGTGGCCTTCGGCGGGGTGCTGGTGGCGGGCGGCCTGGCCATGTGGCCGGTGGCGCGCCGGCAGGTCTCCGATTCCCTCGAGCTGTCCATGGTGTGGTTCTACGCCGCGCTCCCAATCGGGGGCGCGCTCATGATCCTCTTCTCGGTCCCCCAGCTCTGGCGCCTGGCCCGCGGCCGATGATCCTCGTCTGCCTCGTCTTCCTGGTGCTGCTGGCCATCGGCGTGCCGGTGGCGGTGACGGTGGGGCTGGCCGGCTACGTCGGCGCCATCCTCGCCGCGCCGGTGCCGCTCGCGGTGACGGTGCAGACCATCCTGCACCAGGTGGATTCGTTCGTCCTGCTCTCCCTGCCGCTCTTCATCCTGGCCGGCGCGCTCATGGAGACGGGCGGCATCGCGCGCCGGCTCGTCCGGTTGGCGGTGGCCCTAGTCGGCTGGGTGCGGGGCGGGCTCGGCATGGCGGTGGTGGCGGCCGAGTACATCTTCTCGGGCATCTCGGGCTCGACGGTAGCCGACGTCTCCGCGGTGGCGTCCACCACCATCCCGGGCATGGTGCGCGCCGGCTACAGCAAGGAGCTGGCGGTCGCGGTCGTGTCGGCGGCCTCCGCGATGGGCATCCTGGTGCCGCCCTGCATCCTCATGATCGTGATCGGCTCGGTGGCGAGCCTCTCGGTGGCCGCGCTCTTCACCGCCGGCTTCCTGCCCGCGGTGGTGATGGCGCTGGTGCTGATGGCCTATATCTGGCGCACCGCGGGCCGCCTGGGCATCGCGGCCGAGGCCAAGCCCACCCTGGGCGAGCTGGGCGTGGCCTTCCGCCAGGCGCTCATCCCGCTCGGCATGCCCGCGATCATCTTCGGCGGCATCCTGGGCGGCATCATGACGCCCACCGAGGCCTCGGTGCTGGCCGTGCTCTACGCCGCGGTGGTGGGCCTCTTCATCTATCGCGAGATCAAGTGGAGCGCCCTGCCCGCCATCATCATGAATTCGGCGATGATCACCGGGGCGGTGGGGCTGCTGCTCGGCACCGCGGGGGTCGTCTCGTGGTTTCTCACCGTCCAGCAGATGCCCGCCGCATTGATCCGGATCATGACGGTGGTGCCGGGCAGCAGCCTGATCTTCCTCTTCCTCACCGCCGCCATCTTCATCTTCTTCGGCGCGGTGATCGAAGGGCTCCCCGCGGTGGTCATCCTCCTGCCGAGCCTCCTGCCGGTGGCGAACGGGCTCGGCATCGACCCCATCCACTACGCCATCGTCGTCGTGGCCGCGGTGGGCATCGGGCTCTTCCTGCCGCCGATCGGGGTGGGCCTCTTCATCGCCTGCGGGATCGCGGAGGTCTCGGTGGACCGGGCCACGCGCGCGATGCTGCCCTTCGTGGCCGTGCTGCTGGTCGGACTCGTCATCATCATCCTGGTGCCGCAGATCACGCTGATCCTACCCCGCCTCTTCAAGCTGCTCTGACGACACACCCTCTCCCCAGAGGGGAGACGGCAGGGTGAGGGGCCAGGGGGTGAGGGGTGCTCACGCCACGCCGAGGTAGCGCCGCTTGACCTCCTCGTCGGCCTCGAGCCCGGCCGGCGTGCCCTGGTAGACGATCTGCCCCTTGTTCATCACGTAGACCCGGTCGGCCACCCGCAGGGCCAGGTGGTAGTTCTGCTCCACCAGCAGCAGCGCGAGGCGCTGCGCCTTGAGCGCCTGCAACGTGGTGCCGATCTCGCGGACGATCAGCGGGGCCAGGCCCTCCGACGGCTCGTCCAGCAGGAGCAGGCGGCCGTTGGTGAGCAGCGCGCGGGCGATGGCCAGCATCTGCTGCTCGCCGCCCGAGAGCGTGCCCCCGAGCTGGGCCTGGCGCTCGCGCAGGCGCGGGAACAGCTCGAACACGCGCTCGAGCGTCCAGCCCTCGGAGCGCGCGCCCAGCAGCAGGTTCTCGCGCACCGAGAGCGGCGCGAAGATGCGCCGGCCCTGCGGCACCAGGGCCAGGCCCCGGCGCGCGATGCGGTAGGCGGGCCAGCGCTCGATCGCCTGCCCCTCGAAGACCACGCGGCCGGCGCGGGGCGGCGTGAAGCCCACGATGCTGCGGATCGCGGTGGTCTTGCCCGCGCCGTTCCGGCCGAGCAGCGCCACCGCCTCCCCCGGCGCCACGCGCAGCGAGACGCCGTGGAGCACGTGGCTCTCCCCGTAGTAGGTGTGGATGGAGTCGACCTCGAGCACGGCTCAGGCGCTCCCCAGGTAGACTTCGTAGACGCGCGGATCGGCCTTCACCTGGGCGAAGGTGCCCTCCGTGAGCACCTCGCCGTAGTGCAGCACCGTGACGCGGTCGGCGAGCGAGCCCACCACGTCCATGTCGTGTTCGATGATCAGGAGCGTGACGTCGCGCGGCAGCGCCTCGAGCATGCGCGTCATGCGCAGCGTCTCCTCGGGCGACATGCCGGCGGTGGGCTCGTCCAGAAGGAGGAGCCGCGGGGAGGTGGCGAGCGCCACCCCGATCTCGAGCTGGCGCTGCTCGCCGTAGGACAGGCGCCCGGCCGGCTCGCCCAGGCGGTCGGTCAGGCCGACCACCTCGGCCACCTCGCGCGCCCGGTCGAGCGGCCCACGGCGGCGCGTGACGCTACCCAGGAGATCCCAGGTGCCGGGCGCGGCCACCGCGGCGGCCAGCCGCAGGTTCTCCTCGACCGCGAGCTTCGGGAAGAGGTTGTTGCGCTGGAACGAGCGCGAGATGCCGCGCCGGGCCACCGCGTGCGGGGCCAGCCCGCCGATCGGCGCGCCGTCGAGGAGGATGCGGCCCGACGTGGGGGCGAGCTGGCCGGTGATGACGTTGAAGAGCGTGGTCTTGCCCGCGCCGTTGGGGCCGATGATGGCCCGGCGCTCGCGCGGGGCGACCTCGAGCGAGACGCGGCTGAGCGCAGTCAGCGCGCCGAAGGCGCGACTCAGCGTCTCCGTGGCCAGGAGCGGCGCGATCATGCGCGCAGGCCCACCCGCCCGCGGAGCGCGCCCACGATGCCGCCGGGCGCGAAGAGAACGAAGAGGATGAACGTCACGCCCAGGATCAGCATCCAGCGCTCGGTATAGGTGCTGACCAGGCTCTGGAGCAGGATGAACGCGGCCGCGCCCAGGACCGGGCCGCCCAGGGTCCCGGTGCCGCCGATGATGACCATGAGGAGCGCCTCGCCGGAGGTCTTCCAGAAGAAGGCGTCCGGCGTGATCGAGCCGTTGAACTGGGCGTAGAGCGAGCCCGCGAGGCCCGCGAAGACGCCCGCGATGACGAAGGCCACGAGCTTGTAGCGATCCACCGCGTAGCCCACCGCCTCCATGCGCGCCTCGTTCTCGTGGATGCCGCGCAGCACGTGGCCGAAGGGCGAGCGGACGATGCGCCAGAGCACGAGCGCGCTCAGCGCCACCAGCGTGAGCAGGTAGCCGTGGAAGCCGCGCAGGCTCGAGACGTCCCAGCCCGGCACCACCGGGCGCGGGATCCCGACGAGGCCGTCCTCGGCCCCGAGCCAGGACACCTGGAAGGTGTAGGCGTGGAACATCTGCGAGAAGGCGAGCGTGAGCATGATGAAGTACACGCCGCTCACGCGGATCGAGAAGAAGCCGATGACGAGGGCGGCGAGGCCGGCGGCCAGCGCGGGCAGCACGAGGGCCGAGACCAGCCCCGGACTCTGCGTGAGCGCGAGCGCGGCCACGTAGCCGCCGATGCCGAAGTAGGCGGAGTGACCGAAGGAGACCATGCCCGCATAGCCCATCAGCAGATCGAGGCTCATCGCGAAGATGCCCCAGATCAGGATCTCCTGGAGCAGCTTCACCGGATAGTTGCCGGCGGTAAGCGGGAACAGCGCCAGCGCCACCACCACCACCGCGAAGGCGAGCAGCCGGATCGTCACTTGAGCGGGCGGCCGAAGAGCCCCTGCGGCCGGACCAGCATGATCGTGGCCATCACCACGTAGATGATCAGCATGGAGGAGTCGGGCAGCCACGCCTTCCCGAAGGTCTCGGCCTGGCCGATGAGGAGGCTGCCGGCCAGCGAGCCCTTGAGGCTGCCGAGGCCGCCCACCACCACCACGATCAGCGCCGGGATCAGGATGGTCACGCCCATCGACGGGTGCGCGGACTGGATCGGCCCCGCGATGACGCCGGACAGCCCGCCGAGCGCCGCGCCGAAGGCGAACACCGCGGTGAACACCCGACGGATATTGATGCCGAGCCCGCCCGTCATCTCGGCGTCGAAGACGCCCGCGCGGATGATCGCCCCCAGACGCGTGCGCTCGATCAGGAGCCAGAGCAGCACGGCCATCACGAGCCCGAACACGATGACGAAGAGCCGGTACGACGGGATGATCGCGCCCCACACCGACACCGAGCCCGAGAAGAGATCGGGGGGCGAGATCGAGCGGATGCGGCCGCCCCAGATCCACTTCACCAGGTCCTCGAAGAGGTAGACGAAGCCGAAGGTGAGCAGGACCTGGTCGAGCGGCGGCCGCCGGTAGAGCGGGCGGAGACAGGTCACCTCCACCACCGCCCCGATGAGGCCCACCGCGAGCGGGGCCAGCAGCAGGGCCAGCCAGAAATTATCGGTGCCCGCGATGAGGCTCAATCCCGCGTAGGCGCCCAGCATGTAGAAGGAGCCATGGGCGAGGTTGACCACGTCGAGCATTCCGAAGATCAGCGTGAGCCCGACGGACAGCAAGAACAGCAGCACCCCGTAGGCCAGCCCGTTCAGTGCCTGCGCGAACAGATCAGCCGGCATGCGGGGTGCCGCGTCCCCCCGACTAGGCCGGGAGCGTGCAGCCGGTGCCGGGATCCGTCACGTTGGCGACCTTGTCGATCGGCACGTTGTTGAGCCCGCCCGCCACTTCCTTCACCTCGCGGACGTAGATGAAGGGCTGGATCACGTTGTGGCTCTTGGGGTCGAAGCGGAAGCGCCCCCGCGGGCTGTCGAACTCGCTCTTCTCGATGACCTCCACCAGCTTCATCTTGTCCTGGGTATTGCCGTTCACCGCCTTGAGCGCGCGCACGATGACTTCCGCGGTGTCGTAGCCCTGGCACGCGAAGCCGTCCGGCATCTTGCCCGCGTACTTCTCGCGGAACTCCTTCACGAAGCGCTGGTTGGTCGGGTTGTCGAGCACCGGCGTGTAGAAGTGGCCGGTGATCACGCCGAGGGCCGACTTGCCCTGGGCGGGCAGCACGTCGGGCTCGGTGAGGAAGCCCGCGCCGGTGAGCTTGATGTTCTGCTTGAGCCCGAACTGATCGAACTGCTTCACGAAGTTCACCGCGTCCGTGCCCGAGAAGAAGGCGAACACCGCCTTGGCGCCGGACTGCCGGATCTTGGTGAGATACGGCGCGTAGTCGGTCTCGCCCAGCTTCGGGTAGTCTTCGTCCACCACCTTGCCGCCGGCCGGGACGAAGGTCTCCTTGAAGGCGTTCATCATGTCCTTGCCGGCCTGGTAGTTGGGCGCGGTCAGGAACACGTCCTTCGAGACGTTCTTCGCGACCCAGCCGCCCATGGGCTGGCAGGGCTGCCAGTTCGAGAACGAGGTGCGGAAGATCCACTTCGAGCAGCGCCCGCGGCTGATGGCGTCCGCGCCCGCGTTGGAGACGATCAGGATGGTCTTGCTGTTGTGCACCTTGTCGCGCATGCCCATCAGGATGCCGCTGTGCACCGGCCCGGTGAGGATGTCCACCTTGTCGGAGTCGATGAGCTTCTCCGTCTTGCGGACGCCCACCGGCGGCTGCATCTCGTCGTCTTCCTTGATCATCTCGATCTTGCGTCCCGCCACCGTCCAGTTCTCGCGGGCGAAGACCAGCTCCATGCCCTGCGTGATGGACTCGCCGAGCACCGCGTAGACGCCCGTGTACGGCAGCACGACGCCGATCTTGATCGGGCCCGACTGCGCGCCGGCGCGCAGCACCCACGGCCCCATCGCGGTGCCGGCCGCCGCGAGCGTTGCTCCGCCGAGGAACTTCCGCCGTGTGACCTTGTCCATTCCTGTCCCCTCCTTGGGAGAGTGCGAGCGGTAGATTACAAACCGGTTGCGGGTGTAAGGAGTTTCAGGCCGCCAGCAGGGAGATCACGTAGTTGCCGCTGCCCGAGGAGGGGCCGTAGGCGTGCACGGTGGGCACGAAGCGGTGCCCCGACTCCATGACCGCCCCCAGCAGCATGGCCAGGTGGCGGCCGCCCATCTCGGTCTCGGTGGTGCGGGTGAACTCGGGGAGCCAGGCCCAGAGCTTCTCGAGCTCGCCGTCGGCCAGGAGCCGGGCGAAGCGGTGGTCGAGCTCCTGGTCGGCCGGCAGGGGCGCCTTCTCGGGCCCCCGCACCAGCTTGTGGGAGACGCTGCCGCTGGCCACGAAGCCCACCCGCTTGCCGCTCTCGCCCGCCGCCCGGGCCACGTGGCGGCCCCACGCGTGGGCCTCGTTCAGATCCGCGGACAGGCAGACCGACACCGGGACGATCGGGGTTTGCTGCGCCCGATCGAGATAACATACCATCGGCATCAGCGTGCCGTAGTCGAGCGGATAGTGGACGTCGTTGGCCAGCACGCACTGCAGCCCCGCCGCCTTGCCGCGGGCGATGAGGCGCGCGGCCAGGTCGTAGTCGCCCGGGTAGTCGTAGGCCACGCCGTGGATGATCTCGGGCGCCTCCTGGGCGGTGAGCACGCCGTGGTGCCGCGGGGTGCCGTCCACCACGGTGGGGAACGTGGTGATCAGGTGGCAGGAGTTGATCACGGTCACGTCGAGCTTCGCCTGCCCGACGACGTCGCCCTGCGCCACGAGGCCGTCACGCACCGGGCGGAAGACTTCGGAGGCCAGCTTGCCCTCGATCGCGGCCTCCAGCGTGCAGTAGCGGGGCGTGTGGACCGTGAGAAATGCTCCGGCTAGTGGGCTCATGTTCGTGGCCTCTGCGGGCAACCGTCTAGTTCTTCATGCTCTTCAGCTGCGGGGGCCCAGAAATGGCCCCCGCACTCCCCCAGTTCGCGGACACTCGTCTCGAACACGAGCTCTGGTTTCACGGTGAAGGCTCTCCCTTGAGGCGAGCGACGACCCGCGGCGGGATGGGCCGGGCCGCCAGCGCGCCGCCGGGGTGCTCGGGCCGCGCCACCCAGGCCCGCACCTCGAAGCCGGTGGCGCAGCGCCGAGGGCCAACGGACACCTCGTGCTCGACCCGGAACGTCTTCTCGCGCACCTCGCTCACCGTGGTCTCGATGCGCACCTCGTCGCCGTAGCGTACCGGAGAGGCGAAGCGCGCGCCGGACTCCACGATGGGCACGCCCACGATCTGCGAAGCCGGGAACATCTCGGCCCACCGCAGTCCGAGCGACTCGAACAGGGCCTCGGTGCCGAGATCGAACCACTCGAAGAAGCGCGGGTAGAACACGATGCCCGCCGGATCGGCCTCGCTCCAGCGCACCTTCACCGTGAGCGCGTTACTCACCATCTACGCGCCTCACGCGTACCCGCCTCACGCGCTCGCTCGGGCCAGGTCGCGCAGCCGGAAGCGCTGGAGCTTGCCGGTCGCGGTGCGCGGCAGCTCGCTCACGATCCTGATCTCCCGCGGCCGCTGGTGGGGCGGGAGCGCGCCCTCCAGGAACCGCCGCACGTCCGCCCGCAGCGCCTCCGGCTCCGCGGCCGGATCGCGGGGCACGACGAACACGAAGGGCTTGATGAGCCCGCCGGCCTCCTCGGCCCCGACGACCCCGCTGTCGAGGACGCCCGGGTGCCGCAGCAGGACCGATTCTATCTCGGCCGGGGCCACCCACTGCCCAGCCACCTTGAAGAAGTCGTCCTCGCGGCCGCAGTGGATGTGGCCGCCGTCCGCCTCCCGCCGGTAGACGTCACCGGTCCGGAACCAGTCCCCCACGAAGGTCCGGCGCGAGTGGGCGAGCCGCTGCCAGTAGCCCGCGGCCTGCGAGGGCGTACGGACCCAGAGCACGCCTTCCTGGCCATCGGGCACCGGCCGGCCCTCCGCGTCCAGGATCCTGGCCTCCGTGCCCGGCACCGGCCCGCCCGACGACCCGGGACGGCTCTGGCCGGGCCGGTTGGAGAGCACCATGAAGATGGTCTCGGTGGCGCCGATGCCGTCGAGGATCTCGACGCCGAACCGCTGCCGCCAGGCGGTGTAGAGGGAGGCGGGCAGCCGTTCGCCGGCCGAGACGCAGAGGCGCGCCGAGCTGAAGGTCTCGGCGGGCAGGTCGGCGTGGAGCAGCCGGGCGTAGACCGTCGGCACCGAGAAGAAGAGCGTGGGCCGAATCTCGCGCATCACGGCGGCGACCGCGGCGGGATCCGGCCAGCCCGGGTGCAGGTACGTCGGCGCGCGGGCGTGGAGGGGGATCAGGAGCGCGTTGCCGAGGGCATAGGCGAAGAAGAGCTTCGAGGTGGCGAAGATCCGGTCGGCGGCGGTCACGCCCAGGACCTCCAGGTAATGGCGGCAGGCGGGCAGCGTTCGGTGGCAGTGCACGGCCGCCTTCGGGGAGCCGGTCGTGCCGGACGTGTAGAGCCAGAAGGCCATCGCGTCGCCACTCACCGGCTCGGGCGGCAGCGCCGCGGCGGGCGCGCCGGCCACGAGCGCGTCGAAATCCAGCACGCGGGGGCCGAGCGTCTCCGCATCGACGCCCGCCGCAGCTAGCAGCGCGCGATCGGCCACCAGCGCCTTCGGCCGGCAGTCGGCCAGCACGGTCCGGAGGTCGGCGGCGCCGAGTCGCGTGTTCAGCGGTACCGCCACCGCGCCCAGCTTCAGCGCGGCGAAGAAGGTCGCAGCCCAGGCGGGGCCGTCGGGCAGGAGCATGGCCACCCGCTGCTCGGGCTCGACGTCCCGCGCGCGCAGCCCGTGGGCGGCCCGATCGGTCACGCCCTGGAGCTGGGCGTAGGTGACGGGACCGGACGGGGTGAGGAGCGCCGCGCGCGCGCCGTGGCCTTCCTCGACGGGCGCGTCAACGAAGAGGGCCGCCGCATTGTCCATCGCGCGCCGGCCCTCAGCTCGGGCCGATCCGCTTGCTTCGGGGAATGGTGAAGCCAGCCGCTTCGATGCGGTCGAGGATGCCGTGGAACTTGTGGCGCCCGTCGGTGTGCGCGGCCCACACGTCGTCCAGCGTATCGAAGCCGGCGATGTACCCGAGCCCGCAGTCGGCCGGCTCGGCCATCGGCATCAGGCCCGCGAGGAAGCGGCGGTGGCCCTCGGCGGGATCGATCCAGAAGCCCTCGGAGGCCTCCCCGCCGAGCAGGCGCGGCTCCTGCCCGGCGGGCACGGGGGCCAGGAAGAAGCGCGCGGTGAAGCGGATCGGGTTCGAGGGTGGTGTGATGAAGTGCGAGAGGTAGCGGAAGGGCGCGAGGTCGAGGTGCCAGCCCTCGCGGGCGAGCAGCACGTGGAAGGGCGCCTCCTCACCGACGAGCGCGTGGCGGAGCCGCTCCACGCGGTGGCGCACCGCGGGATCCCGCGTGTTCACCGCCCGGCCGTCGGCGTCGCAGCTCACGAGCAGCCCCGTCTCCTCCACCAGCTCGCGCGCGGCGGTGACCCAGAAGGCGAGCGGCGGGATCCCGTCCGCGGCCGGGAAGGCGGCGAGCGCGGCGGCCGAGGAGATGCCGCGGCAGCGGGCGAGCGCCTCCGCGGAGCCGTCGGTGGGCTCGACCTTGCCGCCGGGGAAGGCGTAGAAGCCGCCCAGGAAGCGCATGCTCTTCTCCCGCCGGATCATGTAGACCTCGACCGGGCAGGCCGTGCCCGGGCGCACGAGCAGCACGGAGGCGGCGGGACGGGGGGCGACCGGGGAAGCCGGAGGGGCCGTCACGCGGGCGGGACGCGGGACCGCGTGAGACCGGCGAGCTGACCGAGCAGGGCCTCCGCGGACACCGGCTTGGCGATGACGCGGTCCACGAACTGCATGGACTCGTGCGCCGAGACCCCCTCGCCCCAGCCGGTGAGGATGAAGACCGCGGTCGCGGGCGAGCGCGTCTTGATGCGCTCGGCCACTTCCCAGCCGTTCATCCTGGGCATGCCGAGGTCGGTGATGACCACGTCGTGCGCGCCCGGATCGAACACGGCCAGCGCCTCGTCGCCGTTGGCGGCGGTGGTGATGGCGTGGCCCTCGCTGCGCAGCACGTCGGAGAGCACGGTGAGCAGCCGCGGGTCGTCGTCCACCAGGAGCACACGCGCGGCGTGCTCCGGCAGGACCTGCCGCTCGGCCAACCCTTCGGAGGCGGGGATGATCTGGAAGCGGCTGGCGTGCAGCCGCAGCCGCACCGTGGTGCCCTTGCCGATCGCGCTGTCGATCGTCACGCTGCCGCCGTGCCGCTCGACGATGTCGTACACCTCGGCCAGCCCCTGCCCCGGCCCCTGGCCCGGGTGGAGGCTCCGCGCGTGCTCGGCCAGGCGCCGGCGCTGCTCCACCGACATGCCCACGCCGGTGTCCTTCACCTCCACGACCACCCAGCCCGAGGCCTCCGCGGCCGCCCGGATGGCCAGGGACCCGCCCCGGGGCATGGCGTCCACCGCGTTGTGGATCAGGCGCACGAGGGCGTCGCGCAGCTCGAAGGCATTGCCCTCGACGGGCGGCAGGGCCTCCATGTCCTGGGTCACCGCGATGACGGTGCCCTTGCGGTCCGCCTCGTCGCGCCAGCGCGGCGTGGTCAGCTCGAGGGCCTCCGCGATGACCGCGGGCAGGCCCACCGGCCCGTAGGCGGTCTGGGGCTGGCGCGAGACAAACTCCTGCAGTTTACGGACCGTCGCGGACGCCTCGAGCGCCACGTCACGGATCACCACGAGCCGCCGGCGCGCCGCCTCCGACTCGCTCTCGCGCAGCATCAGCTCGGTGTAGGCCAGGATGGCGGCCAGCGAGTTGTTGAAGTTGTGCGCGAGGCCGCCCACCGTCTCCCCGAGCGCGCGCAGGTCCTCGTTGCGGGAGAGCCCGCGGGGAGCCTCCGCGAGACGCCGGCCGAGGTCGCGCGCCCAGCTCCGCATGGAGAGCACCGAGCGGTCCATCTCCACCTTGGTGCGGCGGATCTGGCGCGCGATGTCCTGGATCTCTTCGTGGTCGGCGAAGAGCAGCGCGTCGGCCACCGCCTCGCGCGGATCGCGCCGCATCCACCGGCCCACGTGCTGCCGGACCCGCTTGATCATGGGCGTCAGGCCGCTGAAAAAGGCCCGGCTGCTTCGTTGGCGCCCTCGGCCGCCCGGTCAACGTACAGAGAGTACGCCTCGCGGGCGGCTCTCGGGCGCCGCCTCGCATCTGGACCTTTTTGAGCGGCCTGCAGGGGTTTCGGCATCGGCTAGAGATTCACGAGCTGCGCCACCCGCTCGCGATGATGGGTGGCGTCGCCGAAGGTGAACTCCGAGCCCTTCGCGCGCTTGAAGTAGAGGTGCAGATCGTGCTCCCAGGTGAAGCCGATGCCGCCGTGGAGCTGGATGCCCCCCGCCGCGACGCGGCGGTAGGCGTCGGAGACGTAGGCCTTGGCCATGCTCACCGCCAGCGGCGCCTCCGGCGAGTTCTCGTCGAGCGCCCACGCCGCGTAATAGGTGATGGACTTGCTGTTCTCGACGTCCACCAGCATGTCGGCGGCGCGGTGCTTGACGCCCTGGTAGGAACCGATCGGCCGGCCGAAGGCCTGGCGGATCTTCGCGTACTCGACCGTCATGTCGAGCACCTTCTGGGCCCCCCCGCACATCTCCGCGCAGAGGGCCACGGTGGCGCGGTCGAGCACGCGGGAGAGCGGCGCCCAGCCCGCCCCGGCCGCGCCGAGCAGCGCGTCGGCGCCCACCGTGACGTCGGAGCACGCGACCTCGCAGAGCTTGCGGGTCTGGTCCATGGTGGGCAGCAAGGTCACCTCGAGCCCCTTGGTGCCCTTCGGCAGGAGGAAGAGCGAGACGCCGTCGGCGCCCGCCCCCGGCCGCGTCCGCGCGGCCACCACGAGGGCGTCCGCGGTGTGGGCGTCGTGCACGAAGAGCTTGGTGCCCGAGAGGGTGAATGTTTCACCGCGCTTCACCGCGGTCAGCGTCACCCCGGCGGGGCCGAGCTGCGCGCTCGGCTCCATCCAGGCGAGCGCGACGCGCTTGTCGCCCGCCGCGATCCTCGGCAGCCACTCCTTCTTCTGGGCGTCGCCGCCCGCCTCGAGGATGGCGAGCCCGCCCAGGAGCACGGTGGAGAAGTACGGGCCCGGCGCCACCGCGCGGCCCATCTCCTCCATGAGCACGACCAGGTCCACCAGCCCGAGCCCGGTGCCGTCGTACTGCTCGGGATAGATCAGGCCGAGCCAGCCCTGCTCGGCGAGCTTCTTCCAGAGCTCGGCGCTGATGCCCTCCGGCGTCTCCATCAGGCGCCGCACCGTCTCGGAGCCGCACTCGTTCTCGAAGAACTTCCGCGCGGTGTTCCGCAGCAGCTCCTGCTCTTCGTTGAAGCCGAAGTTCATGGCTTAGCCTTTCGGGAGGCCGAGCACGCGCTCGCCGATGATATTGCGCTGGATCTCGGTGGTGCCGCCTTCGATGGAGTTGGCCCGCGAGCGCAGGAAGGTGTGCTGCCAGAGGCCGTTCGCCACCGCCCACTCGCTGCCGTCGGTGAGCTGGCCGAACGGGCCCTGGATCTCCATGGCCAGCTCCTGCACGCGCTGGTGGCCTTCCACCCACATCATCTTGCCCGCGGAGGCCTCGGGGCCGGGTATCTCGCCCTTCAGGAGCTTGGTGATCGCGCGCGCCCCGGTGTACTTGAACACCTCGGTGTCGATCCACATCTGGGCCAGCTTTTGGCGCATCACCGGGTCCTGGGTCACCGGCACCCCGTTCTTCTTGGTGCTGCGCGCGAGGTCGACGAGGCTGTCGAGCGCGATGCGCAGACGCACCTGCAGGCCGAAGCCGAGGGCGAGGCGCTCGTACATCAGGGTGGTGAGCCCGACCGCCCAGCCGTTATTGAGCCCGCCCAGGATCTGCGACTCGTGGACGCGGACGTTGTCGAAGTAGACCTCGTTGAACTCCGCGTCGCCCGTCAGCTGCTTGAGCGGCTTCACGGTGACGCCGGGGCTCTTCATGTCGAGGAGGAAGTAGGTGATGCCCTTGTGCTTGGGCGCGCTCGGATCGGTGCGGGCCAGCAGCATCATCCAGTCCGCGATGTGGGCGAGCGACGTCCACACCTTCTGGCCGTTGATGACGTAGTGGTCGCCGTCCTTCTCCGCGCGGGTCTGCAGCGACGCCAGGTCGGAGCCCGCGTTGGGCTCGGAATAGCCCTGGCACCAGATCTCCTCGCACGAGAGCATCTTGGGCGGGTAGCGCTTCTTCTGCTCGTCGGTGCCGTAGGCGATGATGGTGGGCCCGGCCATGCCGACGGCCAGGATGTTGAGCACCGGCGGGGCCTTGGAGAGCGCCATCTCCTGCTGGAGGATCATCTCCTCCATGAACGTGAGGCCGCGGCCGCCCGCTTCCTTGGGCCAGGTGAGGCCGACGAAGCCGGCCTCGTACATCTGCCGCTGCCACCGCCGGAGCATCTCGTAGGCTTCGGGACGCGGGATGTCCGAGCCCTGGCTGAGGCGCGCCACCCAGTCCTTTTGCATGTTCTTCGACAGCCACCCGCGCACTTCGTCGCGGAAGGAGGTTTGTTCAGGAGTCAGCGTGAAGTCCATACACCCTCCCACATTCGTGGGTCGCTAGTTAGGTTAACCGGGGTGAGGCTGAACGAAGGTTCAGTACGATGATACGAGCCTGCCCGAGAAAGTGTCAAGGGGGTGGGGTATACTCGCGGCGGCCATGGCAACCATCGGCATCTCCTTGCCCCGATTGAAAAGCCACATCGAGACCTTGTCCACCTACGGGCGGAACCCGGGCGGCCGGGGCATCACCCGGTCATGCTGGAGCCCGCCCCACGAGGAAGCGCGGGCGTGGCTACTCGGGCGGATGACCGAGGCCGGGCTCGAGACGCGCGTGGACGCGGCGGGCAACACGTTCGGCTCCCTCCGCGGCGAGGGGGCGGCGGTGCTGACCGGCTCCCACATCGACACGGTGCCGGAGGGCGGCCCGCTCGACGGCGCCCTGGGCGTGCTGGCTGGGCTCGAGTGCCTGCAGACCATCAAGGCGGCCGGGCTCAAGACGCGCCGGCCGATGGCGGTGGTGGCCTGGAGCGACGAGGAGGGCCGCTACGGCAGCCTCTTCGGCTCGCGCGCCTTCACCGGCAAGCTCGACCTGGCCCAGGTCCCGACCCTGCAGGCGGTGGACGGGATCCGGCTCGTGGACGCGATGGCCCGGGCCGGGTACGACGCCGGCCGGGTGGCGGAGGCGCGCTGCGATCCCCGGACGCTCCACGCCTACGTCGAGCTGCACATCGAGCAGGGGCCGCACCTCGAGGCCGCGCGCCTGCCCATCGGGCTCGTGGAGGGCATCGTGGGCATCCGGCGGAACCGCCTCACCTTCATCGGCGAGCCGGACCACGCGGGCACCACGCCCATGGCCTGGCGCAAGGACGCCTTCCTGGCCGCCTGCGAGTACGCGCTGAAGGCGCGCGAGCACATCGTCCGGAAGGGCAGCGGCCGGAGCGTGACGAACTTCGGGCGCATCGAGCTGGCCCCGGGCGTCTCCAACATCGTGCCCGCCCAGGCGGTGCTGATGCAGGAGATGCGCGAGCTGGACCCGAAGATCCTGGCGCGGCTCGACCGGGAGTGCGCGGCGCTGGCCCGCACCGTCGCGCGCCGGCGCAATCTTCGGGTGATCGTCGAGACCATGTCCCGCACCGAGCCCGCGCGCTGCGCCCCGCGGGTCATGGACGCGGTGCAGGCGGCCTGCGAGCGGCTCAAGCTCCGCTACAAGCGCATGCCGTCGGGCGCGGGCCACGATGCCCAGAACCTGGCCGGGGTGACCGACTCCGGGATGCTCTTCATCCCCTCGCGGGGCGGGCGCAGCCACCGGCCCGACGAGATGAGCGACTGGAAGGCGATCGAGCGGGGCACCAAGGCGCTGCTCCTCACGCTGCTGAAGCTGGCCGGCTAGGCCGCATGTGAAAGTTTCCACTTGGCAAGCGGCGGCGGCATCAAGTACACTTCCGCGTGAATCCAGCGCCATAACGCCCATGAGGATGTTGTGCCCACGATAGTGCACCTGCTGCTGGCCCTGGTCCTGACGGTTTTCCTGGCCGCCCAAGCCAGCGCCCTCGCCTTCGTGCTCCGGTCGCGCCGGGCCGTGTCGGCGCAGGGGGCGCGCCGCCGCACCGACCTCCTCTGGACCTGCATCCCGGTGCTCCTCGTGCTCTTCCTGGCCGCCCGTAGCTGGGTGGCCGTCGTCGACGTCCACCGGCCCGCCGTGGCCGCGACCGGCACGCCGTCGCAGTCGGTGGCGGCCCCGGCCGCGAGAGGAACCCACACGACGCCATGACTCAGCGCCCCTCGACGGTCGCCCGCATCGTGAAGCGCCTGGACTGGACGCGGCTCGGCCTGCTGGGGGCCGTGCTCCTGCTGGCCTGCGCCTGCAGCGCGGTGGGCTGGAACTGGGACACTCCGATGAGCACGGTGATCCCGAAGTCGGACTTCGGGAAGGTCACCCACGACATCTTCATGCTGATCTCGTGGTGGACGCTCGGCATCTTCATCGTGGTGGAGGTGGCCCTGGTCTACGCGTGCTGGCGCTTCCGCGAGCGGCCGGGGGCCCCCCTCCCCAAGCAGGTGCACGGCCACACCGCGCTCGAGATCTCCTGGACCATCGCCTTCGCGGTGATTCTCCTGATCATCGCGATCCCGACCATCCGGGTGATCTTCAAGACGCAGGAGGCGCCCGCCGCCACCGCGCTGCGGGTCGACGTCTCCGGCAAGCAGTGGTGGTGGGAATTCCGGTACCCGCAGCACAAGATCACGACCGCCAACGAGCTGCACCTGCCCGTCGGGCAGACGGTGGCGTTCTTCCTGAACGCGCCCGACGTCATCCACTCCTTCTGGATCCCGCAGCTCGGCGGCAAGCGGGACGTGGTCCCCCACCGGGTGAACCACATCACGCTCACCCCGGACGCGCCCGGCGAGTACCCGGGCCAGTGCGCGGAGTACTGCGGGATGTCGCACGCCAACATGCGCTTCCGGGTCATCGTGCACGAGCCCGCCGAGTTCGAGAAGTGGGTCAAGGCCCAGCAGGCGCCCCCGGTGGAGTCCCCCGACGCGCTCGCCCAAGAGGGCAAGACGCTGTTCACCCAGTCGACGTGCGTGGGCTGCCACACCATCACCGGGATCTCCGCCGGTCACATCGGGCCCGATCTCACCCACTTCGCCAGCCGCAAGACCTTCGCGGGGTCGCTCATGACCACCACCCCGGACAACCTGACCAAGTGGATCGAGAATCCCGAGCACATGAAGCCCGGCGCGCTGATGCCGAACCTGGGGATGACGGGGGAGCAGTCGAAGTCTCTGGCCGCCTACCTCCTCAGCCTGAAATAGGGAGACGCCCATGGCGACTCACACGGCATTCATGCCGGGCGCGAAGGTGGAGGCCCCCACGGTCTGGGCGGTCATCGCGTCCTGGCTCACCACCGTCGATCACAAACGGATCGGCATCCTGTACGGCTCGAGCGCGTTCATCTTCTTCCTGATCGCGGGCATCGAGGCGCTGATCATGCGCCTGCAGCTCGCCCGGCCCGACAACAACCTCGTGAGCGCGCAGACCTTCAACGAGCTGTTCACGATGCACGGCACCACCATGATATTCCTCGCGATCATGCCGATGAGCGCGGCCTTCTTCAATTTCATGATCCCGCTCATGATCGGGGCGCGCGACGTGGCCTTCCCGCGCCTGAACGCGCTCTCCTACTGGATCTTCATCTCCGGCGGGCTCTTCCTGCACGTGAGCTTCCTGGCCAAGGCGGTGCCGGACGGCGGCTGGTTCGGTTACGCCAACCTGACCTCCGCCCAGTTCTCCCCGAGCCACTCCATCGACTTCTGGATGCTCGGCGTGCAGATCCTCGGCATCTCGTCCATGCTCGCGGGCTTCAACTTCCTGGTGACGATCATCAACATGCGGGCCCCCGGCATGACCCTGATGCGGATGCCCGTGTTCATCTGGATGAGCTTCGTGACCCAGTTCCTCATCGTGCTCGCCTTCCCGGCCATCACGGTGGCGCTCATCCTCCTCATGTTCGACCGCTTCTTCGGCACGCTCTTCTACTCCCCCGCCGCGGGCGGCGATCCCCTGCTCTGGCAGCACCTCTTCTGGATCTTCGGCCACCCGGAGGTCTACATCCTGATCCTCCCCGCGATGGGCATCGTCTCGGAGGTGCTGCCCACCTTCGCGCGCAAGCCGCTCTTCGGCGCGCCGGTCATCATCTACTCGGGCATCACCATCGGCTTCTTCGGGTTCGGGGTGTGGAGCCACCACATGTTCTCGGTCGGGATGGGCCCGGTGGCCGACGCCGCCTTCTCCATCACCACCATGCTGATCGCGGTGCCCACCGGCGTGAAGATCCTCAACTGGCTCTGCACCCTGTGGGGCGGCTCCATCCGCTTCCAGACCCCGCTCTACTTCTCGCTCGGCTTCATCGCCATGTTCACGATGGGCGGCCTCTCCGGCGTCATGCACGCCTCGCCCCCGGTAGACCTGCAGCAGACCGACACCTACTTCGTGGTGGCCCACTTCCACTACGTGCTCTTCGGGGGCTCGATCTTCGGGCTCTTCTCGGGCGCCTACTACTGGTGGCCGAAGATCACCGGGAAGATCCTCGACGAGCGGCTCGGCAAGGTGCACTTCTGGCTGATGCTGCTCGGCTTCAACGTGACCTTCTTCCCCCAGCACTACCTCGGGCTGATCGGCATGCCCCGGCGCATCTACACCTACGCGGGGGACCTCGGCTGGAACTTCTGGAACCTGGTCTCCACCATCGGGGCCTTCACGATCGCGCTCTCGTTCCTCGTGTTCATCGGGAACGTGATCAAGACCGCGCGCGCCGGCAAGGTGGCGAGCCCCGATCCGTGGGACGGGCGCACGCTCGAGTGGTCGATCCCGTCACCGCCCCCGGTCTACAACTTCGCGCGGGTGCCCCAGGTGCACGACCGCGACGAGCTGTGGCTGCAGAAGCACGGCGACGGGCACGGGGGCGCCCCGCCGCCCAAACCGGCCCCGGTGACCGCCGCCGAGATCGCGGCCATCCATATGCCGCCCAGCTCGTTCTGGCCGATCCTGCTCGGCCTCGCGATGGCGATGATGATCTCGGGCCTCCTCATCAGCATGTACCAGGTCATCGTGGGCGGGCTGCTCACCCTGCTCTTCATGTACAAGTTCGCCATGGAATACCATCGCCCCGCCGACGGGCACGGACACTAGGAGAGCCGCCGTGGCCGACCACGCCGCCACCCACGCCGCCACCCACGCGGTCCACGATCCGAACATCGGCAACACCGGGCTCGACCATCGCAAGATGGGCATGTGGGCCTTCCTCGGCTCCGACTGCATGTTCTTCGGGTCGCTGATCGGGACCTACCTGGCCTACAAGGGCAAGTCCATCTCGGGGCCGACGCCGCACGACGTGTTCGACATCCCGCTCACCTCCTACAGCGCGGCCCTGCTGCTCGCCTCGTCGCTGACCATGGTGCTGGCCCTGGCCGCCCTGCAGGACAACCGGGTGAAGGTGGCGGCGGGCTGGCTCCTGGCCACCGCCGCGATGGGGCTGCACTTCGTGCTGAACCAGGTCTACGAGTTCTGGACCTTCGTCCACCACCACGACCTGACGCTCTCGACGAGCCTCTTCGGCTCGACCTTCTTCGTGCTCACCGGCTTCCACGGCGCCCACGTCACCGGCGGAGTCATCTGGCTCCTCCTGCTGGTCTCGCTCGCGTGGCGGGGTCAGCTCGACCGGCGCGACTACACCAAGGTCGAGATCGCGGGTCTCTACTGGCACTTCGTGGACATCGTGTGGATCGCGATCTTCACCATCATCTACCTCATCCCCTAGGAGCCGCGACATGGCCGATCAGGGCAGCACCGCCGCGACGCACGGAGGAGGGGGCGGGCACGCCACCGTCAGGACGTACGTCCAGGTGGCCATCGCGCTGGCCATCATCACCGGCGTCGAGGTGACCACCCTCTACATCCCGGGCATCCCGAACCCGGTTCTGGTGATCAGCCTGCTCCTGATGTCCGCGGTCAAGTTCTACCTGGTCGTCGGCTTCTTCATGCACCTGAAGTACGACCACCCGGTCATGCGGGCGCTCTTCGTGGGGCCGCTGCTCATCGCGGTCGTCATCATCCTGGCCGTCATGGCGCTCTTCGGCGCCTTCCTGCTCCTCCCCCGTCCGCACTAGCCCATGGCGCACGTAGGACCCGGGCTCGCGGGGCCGCCCCCCCTCGGGCCCGAGGGCTTCGACTGGACCTCCTGGCAGGCCGATCCCGGCGTCGTCGCGGGCCTCGTCGTCCTCGGCGCCGCCTACACCGCGGCCACCCTGTGGCGGCGCCGCCTCGCCCCCGAGGCGCGCGTGGAGCCGCTCAAGGTGGTCTCGTTCGGCGGCGCCTTGCTCGTGCTCTTCGGGGCGCTCACCGGGCCCATCCACGATCTCTCGGACTACTACCTCTTCAGCGCGCATATGATCCAGCACATGCTCCTGGTCTTCGCGATGCCGCCGCTCCTGCTCTATGGCACGCCGGGCTTCATGCTGCGCCCGCTGGTGCGGGACGCCAAGCTCCGGCGGCTCGGTCGCGCGCTGACCCGGCCGGTGGGCGCCTTCGCGACCTTCAACGTGATCCTGATCGCCTGGCACCTGCCCCCGCTCTACAACCTGGCCATGGACCAGCACCCCTTCCACATCCTGGGGCACCTCCTGATGATGGCCGGCTCCGTCATCCTGTGGTGGCCGGTGCTCTCCCCGCTCGACGAGCTGCCCCGCGCGCCCTACCCGATCCAGATGCTCTACCTCTTCGTGGTGGGCCTGCCGATGGTGATGGTGGCCATCTTCATCTCGATGGCCGACAGCCTGCTCTACCCGTACTACGCGGCCGCGCCGCGGATCTGGCCGCAGCTCACCCCGCGCGCCGACCAGCACCTGGGCGGGCTCATCATGTGGATCCCCGGGGGCATGGTCTTCCTCGTCGCGCTCTCTGTCGTCTTCTTCCGCTGGCAGAGCGCGGGCGGCGACGATCTGGCGGTGCCCTTGGCCGGTGCGCGCCATGGCCGCTAGGCTCGCCTGGGCCGCGGTGGTCGCGGTCTTTTCCTTGATGACGCTCGGCAACGTCGTGAGCGCCACCGGCTCCGGGCTCGCGTGCCCGGACTGGCCCCTCTGCCACGGCTCGATCATCCCGCCGCTCCGGGCCGACGTGCTGATCGAGTACAGCCATCGCCTCGCCGCGCTGGCCGCCACCGTGCTGATCGTGGCCACCACCGTGCTGACGCTGCGCGGGACGCGCGCGCCGGGGCTCAGGCGCCTCGCCTGGCTGCTGCCCGCCCTGCTCGCAGCACAGATCGCGCTCGGCGGCGTCACGGTGCTGCTCAAGCTGCCCCACCTGATCAGTACCGCCCACCTGGTCAATGCGCTCCTGATCCTGGCCGGCCTCATCGTGCTGGCCCGCGGGCTCCGGCCCTCGGCCCCCGCGCGCGCGGGAGGAGGCGACGACCGGCTGCGACGCCTGGCCCGCGTGGGGCTGATCGTGCTCCTCGTCCAGCTCGCGCTGGGCGGCTACGTGCGCCACTCGGGGGCCGGCCTCGCCTGCCCCGACTTCCCGCTCTGCAGCGGCGACCTCCTGCCCACGCAGTGGCTGGCCGGCGTGCACTGGGTGCACCGCTGGCTCGGCGTGCTCCTGCTGGGCCTGTTCATTCACGTGGCGGTGGCCGGCCGGACCGCGGCCACCCGCCTGGTCGGCGCGCTTGCGGTGCTGCAGGTCGCCCTCGGCATCGCCGCGGTGCTGCTCCAGCTCACCCCGGTGGTGCGGGCGGCGCACGCCGCCGTCGGCTACTCGCTCTGGGCGGTGCTCGTCTGGGTGAGCGTCGAGGCGGGATGCTGGCGGGGGAGCTTCGCCGCGCCCGCCCGCTCGAGTGCGGCCCGGGAGGCCGTGCATGCCGCCTAGGGCCGCGACGGCAGCCTCGCGCAGCATCGGGACGCTCCGCCTGACCGAGCGGATCGGCGCCTACGCCGAGCTCTCGAAGTTCGGCATCGTGCTCCTGGTGCTCGTCTCCGCAGGCGCCGGCTTCATGATGCGGGCCCCGCTCGGGCCCGAGTTCCCGTGGCCGCAGGGCCTGCTGGTGCTGGCCGGTGTGATGCTGCTGTCCTGCGGCGCCTCCGCCCTGAACCAGGTCCAGGAGCGCGACCGCGATGGCCTGATGGCCCGCACCGCGGGGCGGCCGCTGCCCTCGGGCCGGCTCTCCCACGGGCAGGGGCTCGCCTTCTCGATCGTGGGCATCACGGCGGGCGCGGCCGTGCTGTGGCTCGGGGTCGGGCCCATGGCGGGCATGCTGGGCCTGATCGCGAGCGGCTTCTACAACGGCGTCTACACCCCGTGGCTCAAGCCGAACTCCCCGTTCGCGGCGGTGCCGGGGGCGATACCGGGCGCCATCCCGCCGGTGATCGGCTGGGTGGCGGGCGGCGGCCACCTCACCGACGCGGGCGCGGTGATCCTCTTCGGGATCCTGTTCCTGTGGCAGATGCCCCACTTCTGGGCCCTCGCCCTCCGCTACCGGGCGGACTACGCGGCGGGCGGCTTCCCGATGGTCTCGGAGCGGGTCGGCGTGGAGGGCACCGCCCGGCTCATCCAGCTCTACGCGCTCGGCCTCACCGGCTGGGCGCTGGCCGCGCCCACCTTCGGGGTGGGCGGCCCGGCCGCCCTCGTCGCGGCCGCGGCGCTGGGCGGGCGGCTGATCTGGCTGGCCGCGAAGTTCGCGCGGCGGCCGGACGACCAGCGCGGGTGGCTCTCCTTATTCCTCTTCTCCAACTTCTTCCTCCTTCTGCTGTTCCTGGTGATGGTGGGGGAGCGGCTGATCCGTCATACCCTGTCCTAGCGGATCGGCGGCGGTCGGTGGCACGGCGGGTGCCCTGTCTGTTATTGTGAGATCCCCGTCTGGAGGCCTGACCGAATGAACATCTGCGTGGTGGGAACGGGCTACGTGGGGCTGGTGACCGGCGCGGTCTTCGCCGATCTCGGCAACGACGTGGTCTGCGTGGACAACGACCAGAAGAAGATCGAGGCTCTCCGAGCCGGCCAGATGCCGATCTACGAGCCGGGCCTCGAGGAGATGGTGGTCCGGAACAAGGACGACGCCCGGCTCAGCTTCACCACCGACCTGCCCGGCGCGGTCCGCCAGTCCGACGTGATCTTCATCGCGGTGGGCACGCCCTCGAAGGACACCGGCGAGACCGATCTCTCGCACGTGGAGGCGGTCGCCACCCAGATCGGCCGCTCGATGGACCGCTACAAGGTGGTCGTCAACAAGTCCACCGTCCCGGTGGGGACCGGCGAATTCGTTCGAGAAGTGATCACCCGGCACCAGCCGCGCCCCATCGACTTCGACGTGGTCTCCAATCCCGAGTTCCTGCGCGAGGGCTCCGCGATCGAGGACACGCTCCGACCCGATCGGATCGTGATCGGCGCGCCCAACCAGCAGGTCGCGATGACCCTGGTGGAGCTCTACGCCCCGCTCGAGCGGCCCATGATCATCACCGACCTGCCGTCGGCGGAGGTGATCAAATACGCCTCCAACGGCTTCCTGGCCGCGAAGATCTCCTTCATCAACGCCATCGCCAACATCTGCGAGAACGCGGGCGCCGACGTGAGCCAGGTGATGAAGGGCATGGGCCTCGACTCGCGCATCGGGATGCAGTTCCTCCAGGCCGGCCTCGGCTACGGCGGCTCCTGCTTCCCCAAGGACGTGGATTCCCTCATCCACACCGCGTCCCGCTTCGGCTACGACTTCAAGCTGCTGCGCTCGGTGGTGGAGATCAACAAGGAGCGGGCGTCCCACCTGGTGGACATGATGCGCAAGGCGATGGGCGGGATCGAGGACAAGACCATCGCGGTCCTCGGCCTCGCCTTCAAGCCCAACACCGACGACATGCGCGAGGCCAAGAGCATCGAGGTGGTCCGGCTGCTCCACGCGGCGGGGGCCCAGGTGCGCGCCTACGACCCGGTCGCGATGGCCAACGCGAAGGCCCTCATGCCGGAGGGCGTGGTCTTCTCCGAGTCGGCCTACGAGGCGGCGGCGGGCGCGGACGGGGTGGCGCTGCTCACCGAGTGGAACGAGTTCAAGTACCTGAACCTCGACCGGCTGCGCGGGCTGCTGCGACACCGTCTGATCTTCGACGCCCGCAACCTCTACGAGCCCGAGCGCATGCGGCGGCTCGGCTTCGAGTACTACTCGATCGGGCGCAAGCCCGTGCTGGCGGGCTGAGGGTCGGGCCGGTGCGGGTCCTCGTGACGGGCGGGGCCGGCTTCATCGGTTCCCACCTCTGCGATTTCCTGCTCGCCCGCGGATGCGAGGTCGTCTGCAT
This sequence comes from Candidatus Acidiferrum sp., assembly GCA_035635775.1. Classification (GTDB taxonomy): domain Bacteria; phylum Methylomirabilota; class Methylomirabilia; order Rokubacteriales; family CSP1-6; genus CAMLFJ01. The sequence continues at coordinate 28,035 of DASQAL010000008.1, read as the reverse complement.
GGACAACCTCCTCACCGGCTCCACCGACAACGTCGCCCACGTCAGCGATCCGCGCTTCCTCTTCGTCAAGCACGACGTCACCAACTACATCGTGGTGGGCGGGCCGCTCGACTACGTGCTGCACTTCGCGAGCCCCGCCTCCCCGATCGACTATCTCGAGCTGCCCATCCAGACCCTGAAGGTGGGCGCGCTCGGCACCCACAAGGCGCTCGGGCTGGCCAAGGACCGGCGGGCCAAGTTCCTGCTCGCCTCCACCTCCGAGGTGTACGGCGATCCGCTCGTGCACCCGCAGCGCGAGGACTACTGGGGCAACGTCAACCCGGTGGGCCCGCGCGGCGTCTACGACGAGGCCAAGCGATTCGCGGAGGCCATGACCATGGCCTACCACCGCGTGCACGGGCTCGACGCCCGCATCGTGCGCATCTTCAACACCTACGGCCCGCGCATGCGGCTCACCGACGGCCGCGCGATCCCCACCTTCGTGCGCCAGGCGCTCCGGAACGAGCCCCTCACCGTCTTTGGCGACGGCTCCCAGACGCGCTCCTTCACCTACGTCACCGACCTGGTCGAGGGCATCTGGGCCCTCATGCAGGAGCCGGTGAACGAGCCGGTGAACATCGGCAACCCGAAGGAGATGACGCTGCTCCAGCTCGCCCAGCAGATCTCGCGCCTGAGCGGCTCCCGCAGCGAGATCGTGTTCCGCCCGCTCCCCACCGACGACCCCAAGGTGCGGCAGCCCGACATCGCCAAGGCCCGGCACCTGCTCAAGTGGGAGCCCAAGGTGGACGTGGAGGAGGGCCTCACCCGCACCATCGACTGGTGCCGCAAGCTCGTGGCCCACCCGTGAAGATCCTCGTCACGGGCGGCGCCGGCTTCATCGGCTCTCACGTGGTGGACGCCTTCCTGGCCGCGGGCCATGACGTGGCGGTGGTGGACAATCTCACCACCGGCGACACCCGCTGGATCCACACGCGCGCCCGCTTCCACGAGGTGGACCTCCGCAGCGCGCGGCTGGCTCGGGTCTTCGAGGCGGAGCGGCCGGAGGTGGTGGCCCACCTGGCCGCGCAGGCGTCGGTGGGGCGCTCGGTGACGGATCCCGGGTTCGACGCCAGCGTTAACATCGGGGGCGGCGTCGGGCTGCTCGAGTGCTGCCGGCGCTACGGGGTGCGCCGGGTGATCTATTCGTCCAGTGGCGGCGCGGGCTATGGGGACACCGACGTCATCCCCACGCCGGAGAGCCACCCGAGCCTGCCGATCTCCCCCTACGGCATCACCAAGGTCGCGGTGGAGCAGTACGTCAGCGCGTGGAGCGGCATGTACGGCATCAGCGGCATCTCGCTCCGCTACGCCAATATCTACGGGCCGCGGCAGAACCCTCAGGGCGAGGCGGGCGTGATCGCCATCTTCTGCCACCGGTTGCTGACCGGCCAGATCCCCATCATCAACGGTGACGGCGGCCAGACCCGCGACTACACCTACGTGGAGGACGTGGCGGCCGCCAATCTCAAGGCCCTCGAGCATCCCGAGGTCACCGGTGGGGTCAACATCTGCACCGGGCTCGAGACGTCGGTCAACGACCTCTACCAGGCCCTGATCGAGACGGCGGGCTCCCCGGTGCAGGCGCAGCACGCGCCCGCCCGGCCGGGCGAGCAGCGCCGGAGCTGCCTGAGCCCCGAGCTGGCCGCGCGCGCGCTCGGCTGGAAGCCCACCGTGTCCCTCGGGGAAGGCCTCCGCCGCACGTTCGGATTCTTCCAAAAGGAGACCGCGTCATGATCGACGAAGAGCTGCGGGCGATCCTGGCCTGCCCGGCCTGCAAGGGCGTCGAGCTGACCTTCGAGGAGACGCGCATCATCTGCCGCGCCTGCCGCAAGGCCTATCCGGTGCGCGACGGCATTCCCGTGATGTTGATCAGCGAGGCGGAGCCCTGGGTGCCGACGAAATAACCGCGGTCATCCTCGCGGGAGGTCAGGGCACCCGGCTTCGGCCGCTGACGCTGGTCACGCCCAAGCCGGTCGTTCCGCTCCTCAACATCCCGTTCATCGCCTACCAGCTCGCCCTCCTTCGCCGGCACGGCATCACCGACGTGGTGCTGTCCTGCTCCTACATGGTGGACGAGGTCCGGCGGCTCATGGGGGACGGCGCGGCCCACGGGGTGCGGCTCCGCTTCGCGGTGGAGACGGAGCCGCTCGGCACCGCGGGCGGCGTGCGCAACGCGGTGGACCTCGTGCGCGGCCTCGTGGTCGTCCTGAACGGCGACATTCTGGCCGATCTCGATCTGTCCGCCATGCTGCGCTTCCACGCCGAGCGCCGTTCGCGCGCGACCCTCTACCTCACCCGCGTCGCCGACCCCACCCAGTACGGGCTCGTGGAGCTCGAGACGGACGGGCGCATCCGGAGCTTCGTGGAGAAGCCCGCGCCCGGCCAGGTGACCGTCGACACGGTCAACGCGGGCGTCTACGCGCTGGATCGCGCGGTGGTCGCCGCCATTCCCACCGGCCGCGCCGTGTCGATCGAGCGCGAGACGTTCCCCGGGCTGCTCCGGGACCGCGTGCCGTTCTTCGGCTGGGTGGCCGGCAACTACTGGCTCGACATCGGCAGCCCCGCCAAGTACCGCCAGGGCCAGCTCGACCTCCTGGCCGGGCGGGTCAGCACGCCGCTCACGCCCGCGGGAGCGGGCCCCGACGGCCGCGCCATCGCGCCGGGCGCCCACGTCGCCCCGGACGCGACGGTCACGCCCCCGTGCGTGATCGGCGCCGGCACTCGCGTCGAGCCGGGCGCGCAGGTGGGCCCGAACACGGTACTCGGCGCGAACTGCACCATCGGCGGCGGCGCCCAGATCGAGGGCGCGATCCTCTGGGACAACGTCGTGGTAGGTCCAGGCGCGGTCCTGCGCGACTGCATCATCGGCTCCAACGTCACCATAGGCCCCAACGCCCACCTCGGCTTCACCGCCGTCCTAGAGAACAACACCACAATCCCCCCCAACACCCGCATGTAGAGCGAGATGTAGAGCTCCTGACGCGACCGGAGGCCGGCCGCGCCAGCGAGATTGGCATCGCGCTGCACGTCCTCACGGCGGGCGACCGCGCGGGGCCTGGCGGCGGGGCGGCCCTGCCGGACGAGCGGAGTGGGCCCCCCGAGTCCGGCCCGCCGCTCGAAGAGCGGCGAATCCGGCGAGCGGGTGACGAAGTCCGTCCGGCAGGGCCGCCCCGCCCGCCACCCGCGCGCCTCACGCGCGTATGTTGGGGATTTTGAAGGGGACCGGCACCCGACGGCGCCCGCAAGGCCGTGGTATTCTTAGCCGGATGGCCATCGATCTGATCCGCAATTTCTCCATCGTCGCCCACATCGACCACGGCAAGTCCACCCTGGCCGACCGGCTCCTGTCCCTCACCGGGACCATGGACGCGAAGAAGGCGGTGGACCAGGTCCTGGACTCGATGGACCTCGAGAAGGAGCGCGGGATCACCATCAAGGCCCACACGGTGCGCCTGCTCTACAAGGCGAACGACGGGCGCGAGTACACCCTCAACCTCATCGACACCCCGGGCCACGTGGACTTCTCCTACGAGGTCTCCCGCTCCCTCGCCGCCTGTGAAGGGGCGATCTTGATCGTCGACGCCGCCCAGGGCGTCGAGGCGCAGACCCTGGCCAACTTCTACCTCGCGCTGGACGGCGGCCTCGAGATCATCCCGGTCATCAACAAGATCGACCTGCCCGCCGCCGACATCGAGGCCACGAGAAACCAGATCACCGAGATCCTCACCCTCGACGGCGACGAGGCCCTCACGATCTCGGCCAAGCACGGCACCGGGGTGCCGGAGGTGCTCGAGGCGATCGTGGCGCGCGTGCCGCCGCCCAAGGGCGACGTGGACGGCCCGCTCAAGGCCCTGGTCTTCGACTCCTTCTACGACTCGTACCAGGGCGTCGTGGTGTACATCCGCTTGATCGACGGGCGCGTCCGCGCCGGCTCGCGCGTGCTGTTCATGTCCAACGGCAAGACCCACGAGGTCCAGCAGGTGGGCGTCTTCTCCCCCGACATGCGGCCGGTGGAGGAGCTGAGCGCCGGGCAGGTCGGCTACCTTACCGCCTCGATCAAGCGCGTGGCCGACGCCAAGATCGGCGAGACGATCACCGACGTGCTCCACCCGACCGCCCTACCCTGCCCCGGGTACCGCGACGCCAAGCCCATGGTCTTCGCGGGGCTGTACCCGATCGAGGACACCGACTACGAGGGTCTCCGCGACGCGCTGGAGAAGCTGCGCCTGAACGATTCGGCGTTCAACTTCGAGCCGGAGACCTCGCTCGCGCTCGGCTACGGGTTCCGCTGCGGCTTCCTCGGCATGCTCCACCTCGAGATCGTGCAGGAGCGGCTCGAGCGCGAGTTCAATCTCTCCCTCATCGTCACCGCGCCCAGCGTCCGCTTCAGGGTGGTGACCATGCAGGGCGAGGTCATCGACGTGGAGAACCCGTCCAAGCTGCCCCCGCCCGACAAGATCGAGCGCGTCGAGGAGCCCTACGTGCGCGGCTCGATCTTCGTGCCCACCGAGTTCATGAGCGAGATCTACAAGCTCGCCCAGGAGAAACGGGGCGAGCACAAGTCGCTCGAGTACATGGGCAAGCGGGTCCACATCCAGCTCGACTTCCCGCTGAGCGAGATCGTGGTGGACTTCTACGACCGGCTCAAGTCCATCTCCAAGGGTTACGCCTCCTTCGACTACGACTTCCTGGAGTTCCGCACCTCCGACATGGTCAAGCTCGACATCCTGCTCAACGGGGACCCGGTGGACGCCCTCTCCATCATCGTCCACCGCGAGAAGGCCTACGAGAAGGGCAAGACCCTCACCGAGAAGCTGCGGGCGGTGATCCCCCGCCAGCTCTACGAGGTCGCGATCCAGGCCGCGATCGGCAGCCGGGTCATCGCCCGCGAGACGGTCAAGGCCATGGGCAAGAACGTCACCGCCAAGTGTTACGGCGGCGACATCACCCGCAAGCGTAAGCTGCTCGAGAAGCAGAAGGAAGGCAAGAAGCGGATGAAACAGGTCGGCAAGGTCGAGGTGCCGCAGGAAGCGTTCCTGTCGGTGCTCAAGAGCTGAGCGGCCCCGCATGAACGATCTCCAGGTCCGTCCCGACCGCGACACCGGCGCCGCGCCCCCGGTGGCCCGGCCCCGTCGCAAATCCCTCTTCCGGGAGTACTCGGAAGCCATCATCATCGCGGTGCTCCTGGCCCTCTTCATCCGCCAGTTCGCGGTGCAGGCCTTCACGATTCCCTCCGGCTCCATGATGGACACGCTGCTGATCGGCGACTACATCCTGGTGAACAAGTTCCTCTTCGGCGCCGAGATCCCGGTGACCGAGCGGCACCTTCCCGGGCTGCGCGATCCGCGGCACGGGGACATCGTGGTGTTCAAGTATCCGAACGACGAGACGCGCGATTTCATCAAGCGGATCATCGCGGTGGGCGGCGACACCATCCAGGTGCGCGACAACCGCGTGCTGCTGAACGGCCACACCATCGACGAGCCGTACGTGCGGCCCGGGTCCTTCACCGGCCCTCCGTCGGCCCAGTGCAGCTACGCCTACGGGTGCGACCCGCTCAAGGTGCCCGCGGGCGCCTACTTCGTGATGGGCGACAACCGGGACAACTCCCAGGACAGCCGCTACTGGGGCTTCGTCCGCCGGGACAAGATCCGCGGGAAGGCCTTCTTGATCTACTGGTCGTGGAACGGGGAAGGCCATTGGCTGCGCTGGCAACGGCTGGGCAAGTACCTGCCGTAGGGTCGCTCACGCCCCGTGCCACCCGGCTCGGGGTCTACGTGCACCTGCCCTTCTGCGCGGAGCGGTGTGGGTACTGCTCCTTCAACACCGCGCCCTACACCCCGGGCGGGCTCGACCGCTTCCTGACCGCGCTGCTGCGCGAGTGCGACCTGGCCGCCGCGGTGCCGTGGGCGGGCCGCGTCACGCTCGACACGCTCTTCCTCGGCGGCGGCACCCCGTCGCTGCTCGACGCGGAGCAGATGGCCGCCGTGCTCGACCGCATCGGCGCCCGCTTCCGGCTCGAGCCCGGGGCGGAGGTGACCGTCGAGTGCAATCCCGACGACGTGACGGTGGCCCGCCTCGCCGGCTACCGGCGCGCGGGGGTGACCCGCATCAGCCTCGGCGTGCAGAGCCTGGACGACGGCATCCTGCCACGGCTCGACCGGCGGCACTCGGCCGCCCAGGCTCGCGCCGCGTTCGGGGCCGCGCGCGCGGCCGGCTTCGACAATATCAGCGTGGATCTCATCTACGGCCTGCCCGCGCTCGACCTGGACACGTGGACGCGCACGGTGCGGGACGTGCTGGCGTGGCGCCCGGACCATCTCTCCGCCTACGCCCTCACCCTCGACGAGGGCAGTCTCTGGCACGCGGCGGGGGTTTCCGGGCTGCCCGAGGAGGAGACGGTCACCGCGCAGTACTGGGCGCTCGCGCGCCTGGCCGGCGAGGCCGGCTTCGAGCACTATGAAGTCTCCAACTACGCGCGGCCGGATCGCCGCTCGCGCCACAACCAGCGCTACTGGCGGTGGGAGGAGTACCTGGCCCTGGGGCCGGGGGCCTGCGGCTTCCTCGGGCACGTGCGGTACGGCAACGTGAAGCCGGTGGAGCGCTACTGCACTCTCGTGGAGGGCGGGAGCCTGCCCCTGCAGAGCCACGAGGTCCTGACCCCGCGCCAGGCCCTCGCGGAGCAACTGATCCTGGCACTCCGCACGAGCGACGGCGTCCCGGCCGAGCGGCTCGCGGAGCGCTGCGCGCTCGAGCGCGGGCGCCTCCCCGACGTGCTCGACGCCTGGCGCGAGCGCGGCCTGCTCGCGGAGCGGGACGGCCGTGTCCGCCTCACCGAAGCCGGCTTCCTCCTCTCCGACGCCCTGTTCACCGAGCTGCTGTAGCGGTAAGATCGCGCATGACCACCCCGCCCCTCGATCAACGGAGCCGCCAGGTCCTCCTGGCCGTCATCGCGGAGTACGTCGAGACCGGCGAGCCCGTCGGCTCGCGCGCGGTGGCGCGGCGGCACATCCGCGGCCTCTCCCCGGCCACCATCCGCAACGCGATGGCCGACCTCGAGGAGATGGGATACCTGGTGCAGCCCCACACCTCGGCGGGCCGGGTCCCCACGGACGCCGCCTACCGCTTCTACGTGGATCACCTCCAGCGCGTGCCGTGGGTGGCGGGCAAGGCGCCCGCGGTGGGCCAGCCGTCCGGAGTGCCGCAGGCCGACGCGGCCGAACGCCTGATGGCGGAGACGCCCTCCCTGCTGTCCTCGGGCACGCACATGATGGGCGTGCTGCTCGCGCCGCCGCTCAAGCACACCGCGCTGGACCGGATCGAGCTGGTGGCGCTGGATGAGGACCGGGCCCTGGCGGTGCTGGTGACCGACACCGGCTGGGTCACCGCCCGGCCGCTCACCACCACGCTGCGGGGCGGGAGCGAGGAGCTCCGCGAGACCGGCCGGGCCCTCACCCGCCGCTTCCGCGGCAAGACCTTCCAGGAGATCCTCGACGACCTGACCGCGCCCGCCGACCCGCTGGATCCCCTCTGGACGCGCAGCCGGGGCGTGATCGACGAGGTGGTCGCCCTGCTGCGCGACCGGACACTCTACCTGAGCGGCGCCACCAACATGCTGGATCATCCGGACCTGTCGGACACCGCGACGCTGCGCTCGGTGCTGCGCGCGTTCGAGGACAAGGCGCGCCTCATCGACCTGCTCTCCCGCATGGCCGAGGAGCGCGGCCTCCAGGTCATGATCGGCAGCGAGAACCCGATGGAGGACATGCGGGGCTGCAGCCTCATCACGTCCACCTACACCTACCGGGACCAGGTCCTGGGCGTGCTCGGGGTGCTGGGCCCCCGGCGCATGCCGTACTCGGAGGTCATGTCGGTCGTCGACGAGACCGCGCGCGTCGTATCGAGCGCGCTGTCGCGGGTGCGCCAGCACCTGTACCTGCCGTAGCGCCCGAACACCGGAAGCTTCTCTTCAGCTGCGGGGGCCCAGAAATGGCCCCCGCACTCCCCCAGTCGGTGGGCAACCGTCTGCTATAATTGGATTTCGCCATGAGTGATTCGTTCTTCGATGGGCCGGTGGCCGACGAGGGGGCGGAGGAGATTCAGCGGCTCCGCGAGGCCCTCGAGGTCAAGACCCGTGAGGTGGAGGCCCAGCAGGACCGCTATCTCCGCGCCGTCGCCGAGTTCGACAACGTGCGCAAGCGCGCCGCCCGGGAGCGGGAGGAGTACACCCGCTACGCCAACGAGTCCCTGCTGCGCGACATCCTGCCCGTGCTGGACAACCTCGACCGGGCCATGCAGGCGGCGCGCTCCGAGCCGGCGACCTCCCTCACCACCGGCGTCGAGCTGATCCAGCGGGAGCTGCTGCGGATCCTCGAGAAGTACGGCGTGGCGCCGTTCGACTCGGTGGGCCAGCCCTTCGATCCGGAGCGGCACGAGGCCATCGCGCGGGTGCAGAGACCGGACCTGCCCGACATGTCGGTGGCCGGCGAGACCGCGCGGGGCTACCTCCTGCACGGACGTGTGCTCCGGCCCGCGATGGTCACCGTGGCGGTGGCCCCGGACGACTCGGGCCCCTCCGCCGCCGACGCCTAGCGTGGTCGCCAAGGACTTCTACGGCATCCTCGGCGTCCCCCGGGATGCCGACGACGCGGCGCTGAAGAAAGCCTATCGCAACCTCGCCCGCGCCTACCACCCCGACCGCAACCCCGGCGACAAGAAGGCCGAAGAGCGCTTCAAGGAGATCAGCGAGGCCTACTCCGTCCTGTCGGACGCCGAGAAGCGCGCCCAGTACGACCGCTTCGGGGCGGTGGGCGGCGGCGGCGCGGGCGACGTGGGCTTCGGCACGATCTTCGAGGATCTCTTCGAGGGCTTTTTCGGCGGCGGGGGCGGCAGCCGATCCCGCACGCGGGCGCGGCGCGGGGACGACCTCCGCTACGACCTGGAGATCTCGCTCGAGGAAGCCGCCCAGGGCATGGAAACCAAGCTGCAGGTCCCCCGGCTCGAGACCTGCGAGATCTGCCGGGGCGCCGGCGTGGAGGCGGGCAGCCAGCCCGAGACCTGCGGCACGTGCCGGGGCCAGGGCCAGGTGCGCTTCACCCAGGGCTTCCTCACGGTGGCGCGCCCCTGTCCGAACTGCCGCGGCGAAGGGCGCATCATCAAGCACCCGTGCCCGGGCTGCCGCGGCCAGGGGCGCGTGTCCCGCGAGCGGCTGCTGAAGGTCACCATCCCGGCCGGCGTCGAGAACGGCAACCAGCTCCGGCTCAACGGGGAGGGAGAGAGCGGGTTCCAGGGCGGGCCGGCCGGGGATCTCTACGTGGTGCTCCACCTCCGGCCCCACGAGATCTTCGTGCGCGACGGTGCCCACCTGATCTGCGAGCTGCCCCTCACCTTCCCCCAGGTGGCGCTCGGCGACGAGGTCGAGGTGCCGGTGCTCGACGGCGCCGCGAAGCTGAAGATCCCGGCGGGGACGCAGCCGGGCCAGCGCCTCGTCCTCAAGGGCAAGGGCATGCCCCACCTGCGCGGGCGGGGCCGGGGCGACGCGGTCTACGAGGTCGTCGTCGAGGTGCCGACGCAGCTCACCGCGCGCCAGCGCGAGCTACTGGAGGAGTTTCGCCGCTCCCACGACGGCGACTCGAGTCCCCGTGCCTCCAAGTTCGTCGAGCGGATGAAGCAGCTGTTCGGCAGTTGATGGCGTTCTGGCAGCTCACCCTCCCCGCCTCCGCCGACAGCGAAGACGCGCTCACCAACTTCCTCTGGGAGCAGGGGGCCCTGGGCGTGGTCGAGGAAGAGGCCCCCGGCGTCGCGCCCCGGCTGCGCGCCTTCTTCGCCGAGAGCATGTCGTCGACCCGGCTGCTCGCGGCGGTTCGGGGCTACCAGGCGTCGCTCCGGTCCCTCGGCTTCGCGGTCGAGTCGCACGGCACCGAGATCACGCCGCTGCTGGACGAGGCCTGGGCCAGCGCCTGGCAGCATTCCTTCCGGGCCCGCGAGGTCGGCCGGCGCCTCCTCGTGCTGCCGCCGTGGATCGAGGCGCCCTCGCGCGCGGACGGGGCGGACCGCCTGACCGTGATCATCGAGCCGGGGCGCGCCTTCGGCACCGGCCACCACGGCACCACGGAAGGCTGTCTCGTGCTCATCGAGGAAGCGCTCGCGGCCACGCCGGGCACGGCCGCGCTCGACATCGGGACCGGCACCGGGATCCTGGCCATCGCGGCGCTCAAGCTCGGCGCGCCCACCGTGCTCGCGATCGACGTCGATCCCGACGCCGTCGGGGCCAGCCAGGTCAACGCGGGCCGGAATGGCTGCACCGGCCTGACCGTCCGGCTGGCCGAGCCGCAGGAGGTCGCTGACCGCTTCCCGCTCGTCCTGGCCAATCTGCTGACGCACACGCACCTGGCGCTGGCCCCGCAGTACGCGCGCCTGGTGGCGCCGGGCGGATCACTGGTGCTGGGCGGGATGCTCGAGGACGAGGACGGGCGCGTCAGTGAGACCCTGGCCGCGGCCGGCTTCACGACCCGGTCACGCCTGGCGCTGGAAGGCTGGGCCTCGCTGCGCCTCGAGGCGCCGCCCTCGTGACCCGCTTCCTCCACTTGGGACCGGACGCGGTCCACGGCGACCGGGTGGCCTTCGAGGCCGCCGCCGCCCATCACCTGGGCCGCGTGCTGCGGGCGACCGTGGGGGACGTGGTGCAGGCCGTGGACCCCGGAGGCGCGCTGCTGTCGGTGCGGCTCACCGCCATCGCGGCCCGCCGCGCCGAGGGGCTGATCGTGAGCCGCGGGCCCCTCGCGACGGAGTCGCCGCTCGACCTGACCCTGGCCCAGGGCGTCCCGAAGGGCGACAAGATGGACGGCATCATCCGGATGGCCACCGAGCTCGGCGTCACGCGCGTGGTCCCGCTGCTGACCGCACGGACGGTGGTGCGGCTCGAGCCCACGCGCTGGAGCTCGCGCCTCGGCCGGTGGCAGCGCATCGCGAAGGAAGCGGCCCAGCAGAGCGGGCGCGCGGCCGTGCCGGAGATCGCGGTGCCTCGCGAGGTCTCCTCCTGGGCTCGTGAGGCCGGCGCGACCGGGCTGCTGATCTGCCTGTGGGAGGAGGAGTGTGACGGGCTCGACAAGCGCCTGCCGGCCGGGCCCTGCCCCCGCGTGACGGTGGTCGTGGGCCCGGAGGGCGGGCTGACCGCTGACGAGGTACGCGGGCTCGCCGACGCGGGTGCCATCGTGGCCGGCCTCGGACCGCGTCTGCTCCGGACCGAGACCGCGGGGGCAGTGGCGGTGGCGCTGCTCCAGTCGCGCTACGGCGATCTGGGCACCGCCTGAGGTGGAGCTCGCCGTCGAGGCCCGCACCCTGCCGGACGCCTTCGCGCGGATCGCGCTCTCACTCTTCGCCGCCGCGGTGGATCCCGCGTCGGTCGACGAGGCGGAGGTGCGGGAGGTGCGGGCGCACGGTGCCGGCGTCCCCGCGCTCCTGCGCCGCTGGCTCGAGGAATGCCTCTACGTCCACGAGGTGGAAGGCTTTGCCTGCCGGTCGATCGAGTTCGCCGTCTTCGACGCCGCGCCCACCCGCGGCGGCGAGCCGCTCCGGCTCCACGCCTTCCTACGGGGGGAACCGGTGGAACCCGCACGGCATCATGTTCAAGGTCTGATCCGGGGAATCGGGAGCGATGGGCTCACCGTGGAGGCGCTCCCGGGAGGCTTCCGGGTGCGGGCTACCCTGGAGCTCTGATGTTGCGTATTGGACACAAGCATCCCCCGGGGGTGTGTCATTCGTGCAACCTCCTACATAGCTAATGGCTTGCCTGATTGGGTCAAATACCAATATAAACAGTATGTTCCTGTACAGGTGCCTCACTGGCACCTGGCTTGCCTCCTATGGCCGTGGTCATGGACTCCCAGCAGACCGTCAGACGCCCGGCCAGCCTCGACGGGATCGGCCTGCATTCGGGCGAGACGGTCACGATGACGGTCTCGCCCGCCGCGGCGGATACCGGGATCCTGTTCCGGGCCGCTGACGGCACGCTGATCCCCGCCAATACCGATCACGTCGTGGACAGCAATTCCGCGACCACGGTCGGCGCCTTCGGCGTGCGAGTCCGCACCATCGAGCACCTCATGGCGGCGGCGGCGGCGCTCGGCATCGACAACCTGATGGTGGACATCGACGGGCCCGAAGTGCCGGCGGCGGACGGCAGCGCCAAACCCTTCGTGGACCTGCTGCACTCGGCCGGACGGGTGAGCCTCGCGGCCCCTCGCCGTCCGATCACCATCGCCCAGCCGATCCGCGTGGGCACCGAGAGCCGCTGGATCGAGGTGCTGCCGGCCGACTCGCTCCGCATCAGCTACACCCTCGACAATAGCCATCCCATCATCGGGTTGCAGGCGGGTACCTTCGGGATCAACGAAGAGGTCTTCTGCGAGGAGTTGGCCGCCGCCCGTACGTATGGTTTTCTCCGGGACGTCCCGGCCATGAGACAGAACGGGCTGGCCCGTGGGGGCTCCCTCGAGAACGCGATCGTGGTCGGCAAGCGCTCGGTGCTCAACGATAGCCTGCGCTTCCCCGACGAGTTCGTCCGCCACAAGATCCTCGACCTGGTCGGCGACCTGTTCCTTCTGGGTCGGCCGCTCCGGGCGCACGTGGTGGGCCGCAATGCGGGCCACGCCCTGAACTACCAGGTGGTGGCCGCGATCCAGAAGGCCCTGGTGGCCGACCGCCGGCGTGTCGCCGCGCGGGCCGCCCGCCCCGTCCCCGCCCCGGTGGCCGCCACCGGCGACGGGTTCCTCCCGGGTGTCGCGGCCTTGTAGGCCGCCACCCATCCCGCTCTCCCTCTTCCCGCCCGCCCGGCGCGCCCACGGCTGAACCACCCTGCCCGTAGGGCCCGACGCTATAATGGTCCGGCTGCTCTATGAGGACTCGCCGCCGCCGTTCGATCCGGAAGGTCGCCCTCGCCGCGAGTCTACTCGCCGCCGTCCTGCTGGGCGCGCCGGACGCGGAGGCCGAGGTCCGCATCAGCAACCTGGCGGTCTTCCTCAACGACTACGACGTCACCGTCACGGTGGTCCTGTTCGGGGCGGTGCCGAGCGCCCTGCATGAGAGCATCCACACCGGCATCGCGGCCCACGTGCGGTACTACGTCGAGCTCTGGCAGCACACCCGCATGGGCGTGGACCGGCGCCTGCAGGCGCGCATGGTGGAGCGCCAGCTCACCTACAACGTGCTCACGAAGGAGTACAAGGTCGCGCCGATCAAGGGCGAGCAGCGGGAGCCGCTGCTCACCAAGGACCTGCGCGAGGCCCAGCGCGTGATCTCCGACCTGCGGGTGGGCCAGTTGGCACCGGTGGCCGCGCTGGACAAGCAGGAGCTCTACTACGTACGGGTGCGCTCCGACGTCTCGCTGGGCGGGGTCAACTCCTGGTTCGCGCGGATGACCGGCGAGGCCGAGGAGACCCCGTGGGTGCAGTCGAGCCTCCTCACCCCGGTGCGGAGCCAGTGATGCCGCGCGCGCCCCGGCCTTCGCCGGTGGACGAGCAGGAGAAGCGCAAGCGGAACCTGCTCATCATCACGGGGATCCTCGTCCTCCTCGTGGTGGCGACCGTCTTCGAGGTGGGCATCCGCGCGCCCCAGATCCCGTTCGCCTCCAACCTCATCGTCTTCTTCCTCTTCAACCTCAACCTGATCGTCTTCCTGCTGCTGCTGGTGCTGCTCTTCCGCAACCTCGTCAAGCTCTCCTTCGAGCGGCGGCAGAAGATCATCGGCTCCAAGTTCAAGGCCAAGCTCGTCCTCGCCTTCCTGGCCCTGTCGCTGGTGCCGGGCATCCTGATCTTCCTCATCGCCTCCAACTTCATCACCACCTCCATCGAGGGCTGGTTCAAGCCGCAGGTCGAGAAGCCGCTCGACCAGGCCATGGAGGTGGCACAGACCTACTACCAGAGCCTCGAGACCACCGCGCTGCGCCACGGGCGTTACATGGGCCGCGTGATCGAGCGCGACGGGCTCCTCGCCGAGAGCAAGCGCGAGGCGCTGGCCGGCTACCTGACCGAGCAGCAGGAGCGGCTCGGCGTCGCCGCCATCACCATCTTCAACCGCGACGGGCAGGAGCTGGTGCACGTCAAGAACCCGGTGCTCGCCGCGGTGCCCACCCGCGAAGCCAACAACGAGCACGTGCGGCAGGCGCTCGCGGGCCAGGAGATCACCACCGTCCACGAGCTGGACAACGGTGACATGATCCAGGCGATGGTGCCGGTGCGCGAGGGCGACCAGGCGGTGCCCGCCGCGATCGTGGTGGCTATCCACGTGCCCCAGCGCCTCGAGGCGCGGCTGCGCAATATCAGCCAGGCCTTCCAGGAGTACAAGCAGCTCCGCCTGCTCAAGAACCCGATCAAGGGCATCTACATCCTGCTCTTCCTGCTGATGACCCTGATCATCGTCTTCTCCGCCACCTGGTTCGGCCTCTACCTGGCCCGGGGCATCACCGAGCCGATCCAGATGCTGGCCGAGGGCACCCGGGAGGTGGCGGCGGGCAACCTCAACTACAAGGTGACGGTCCGGGCCGACGACGAGATCGGCATCCTGGTGGACTCCTTCAACCGGATGACCGGCGACCTCGCCGCGTCGCAGTCGAAGCTGGAGGAGACCTACAAGGACCTGCAGGCCAAGCACGGGGAGGTGGAGGATCGCCGCCGCTACACCGAGACCGTGCTGGAGGCGGTGGCCACCGGCGTGGTGTCGCTCGATGAGGAGGGGCGCGTCACCACCATCAACGGCGCCGCCGAGCGCCTGCTCGGCCTCACCGCCGCCCAGATCCAGGGCCTGCCCGTCGCGCGGGTGTTCCGCTCGCCGGAGTACGCGGAGATCGACGCGCTGATCCAGCGCATGGGCCGCGGGCGCGAGGGCTCGCTGGACCGCGAGGTGCATCTCCGCCGTGGCGGCCAGGCGGTGGCCCTGCTCGCCTCCGCCACCGCGCTGCGCGGGCCCGACGGCGCCTACCTGGGCATGGTGCTGGCCTTCGATGATCTCACCGAGCTGCTGAAGGCGCAGCGCCTGGCCGCCTGGCGCGAGGTCGCCCAGCGCATCGCGCACGAGATCAAGAACCCACTGACTCCCATCCAGCTCTCGGCCCAGCGCCTCCGGCGCCGGCTCAACACCGACCGGAGCCCCGACGAGAAGCGGCTGCTCGAGGAAGCCACCGCCACCATCATCCAGGAGGTGGAAGGCCTCCGGCAGCTCGTGGACGAGTTCTCGCGCTTCGCCCGGATGCCCGCGCTCACTCCCAAGCCCACCGACCTGGCCCGGCTGCTCGAGGGCGTGGTGGTGCTCTACCGCGAGTCGCACCCGAGCCTGGCCATCCGCTCCGCCTTCTCGCCGGACCTGCCCTCGATCGAGGTCGACCCGGACCAGATCAAGCGCGCGGTCCTCAACCTGGTGGACAACGCGGTGGAGGCGGTGGGCGGCGCCGGCGAGGTCTGCGTCCAGACCGCGTGGCTGCCCGAGTCGCACCGGGCCCGCATCGTAGTCACCGACGACGGGCCGGGCATCACGGGCGAGGACCGCGAGCGCCTCTTCATGCCCTACTTCTCCACCAAGGCCACCGGCATGGGGCTCGGGCTGCCGATCGTCCACCAGATCGTGTCCGACCATGGCGGGACGATCCGGGTGGAAGACAACGCACCGCACGGCAGCCGCTTCGTGATCGAGCTGCCCGCGGGCCGGCCGGTGGCCGCGCCCGTGCAGGCCTGAGCCGACCCATGCCCGGCGAGCACATCCTGATCGTGGACGACGAGCGGGCGATCCAGACGACGCTGAAGGGCGTCCTGGAGGACGAGGGCTATCGGGTCACCGCGGTGGGCTCGGGCGAGCAGGCCCTGGCGCGTCTGCAAGACGACACGCCCGACATCATCTTCCTCGACATCTGGATGCCGGGCATCGATGGCCTCGACACCCTGGCCGAGATGAAGCGGCTGCGGCCGGAGCTCGCGGTGGTGATGATCTCCGGCCACGGCACCATCGAGACCGCGGTCAAGGCCACCAAGCTCGGCGCCTACGACTTCATCGAGAAGCCGCTCTCGCTCGAGAAGACGCTGCTGATCGCCACCCGGGCCCTCGAGCACACCCGGCTCGAGCGCGAGAACCGCAACCTGCGCGCCCAGCTCGAGCGGGGCCAGGAGATCGTCGGCAAGAGCCCGCTCATCGAGCACCTGCGTCAGCAGATCGCGGTCGCGGCGCCCTCGAGCGGCCGGGTGCTCATCCAGGGCGAGAACGGCTCGGGCAAGGAGCTGGTGGCCCGCGCGGTGCACGCGCTGTCCGCGCGGCGCGAAGGCCCCTTCGTCGAGGTCAACTGCGCGGCCATCCCCGAGGAGCTGATCGAGTCCGAGCTGTTCGGTCACGAGCGCGGCGCGTTCACCGGCGCGGTGGCGCGGCGGCGCGGCAAGTTCGAGCTCGCGGACCAGGGCACCCTCTTCCTCGACGAGATCGGCGACATGAGCCTCAAGACCCAGGCCAAGGTACTGCGGGTGCTGGAGGAGCAGGCCTTCGAGCGGGTGGGCGGCAAGGACACGCTCCGGGTGGACGTGCGGGTGCTGGCCGCCTCCAACCAGAACCTGCCCGAGCGCATCACCGCGGGCGCGTTCCGGGAAGACCTCTATTACCGCTTGAATGTCATCCCGATCGAGGTGCCGCCGCTGCGCCAGCGCAAGGAGGACCTGCCCCTGCTGGTGGCCCACTTCATCACGGTCTTCTCGGCGGAGAACGGCAAGCGGCCCAAGACCATCTCGGTCGAGGCCCTCGCCTACTTCCTGTCGTACGACTGGCCCGGCAACGTGCGCGAGCTGCGCAACATGGTCGAGCGGCTCGTCATCATGAGCCCGCGTGACGTGATCGGCCCCGAGAGCCTCCCGCCCCCGCTCCGCCCGCGGGACGCGGAGCCGGCGGCCGACGACGGCCAGCGCGAGCGTACCCTCAAGGAGGCGCGCGAGGCCTTCGAGCGCGCCTTCATCCTGAGCGAGCTGCGGTCCAACGAGTGGAACATGACCCGCACCGCCGAGCGCCTCGGCATCGAGCGCAGCCATCTCTACCGGAAGCTGAAGGCTTACGGGATCTCCGCCCCGAAGTAGCGCGCCGTTCGATCTCCTGCTGCGCAAGTGTCGGCTGCCGGATGGGCGGGTGGCCGATATCGGGTGTCGGGCGGGGCGCATCGCCGAGATCGGCGCGCTGGCCGGGCGGGCGGCGGGCCGCGAGATCGCCTGCGAGGGGCGGGCGGTGACGCCGGGACTCGTGGATGCCCACATTCACCTCGACAAGGCCCTGCTCGGCGCGCGGGCCCCGAGCCGCGAGGGCACGGTGGCCGAGGCCATCCGGGTCACCGGCGCGGCCAAGCGCGGCTTCACCCTAGCTGACATCGGGGACCGGGCCCGGCGCGTGCTCGACATGGCGGTGCGCCAGGGCACCACCGCCATGCGGAGCCACGTGGAGGTGGATCCGATCGTCGGCCTCATGGGCTTCGAGGCGATCCTGCCGCTCCGGCGCGAGTACGCTCCCGCGATCGACCTGCAGCTCTGCGCGTTCGCCCAGGAGGGCATCCTCCAGATGCCCGGCACCGAGGCGCTCCTGCGCGAGGCCCTCCGCCTGGGGGCGGATCTGGTCGGCGGCGTCCCCTACAACGACACCGACGCGCACCGGCACATCGCCATCGTGTTCGACCTGGCCGCCGAGTTCGGGGTGGACGTCGACTTCCACGCCGACTTCTTCGACGAGCCCCAGCATCTCCACGCGCTGCACATCGCGCAGGAGACGGTCCGGCGCGGCTGGCAGGGCCGGGTGGCGCTGGGCCACGTGAGCGAGATGGCCGCGCTGCCGCCCGACGAGCAGGAGCGGCTGGCCCGCGTATTGGCGCAGGCGGGCGTCGCGGTCATCGTGCTGCCCGCGACCGATCTCTATCTGATGGGGCGCAAGGACGTGCGCACCGTCCGGCGGGGGCTCGCGCCCGTCAAGCGGCTGCTCGCGGCGGGCGTGACGGTGGCCGCGGCGACCAACAACGTGCGCAACGCCTTCACCCCGCTCGGGACCGCGGGGCTGCCGCTGATGGGCTACCTGCTGGGCGTCGCCGCGCACATGGGCGCGGACCCGGAGCTGCGCCTGGTGCTCGACACGCTCACCGCGCACCCGGCGCGCGTCCTCCGCCTGCCCGACCACGGCCTGACGGTGGGCGGCCGGGCGGATCTGGTGATCTGGGAGGCCGAGCGCGCCGAGGACGTGGTGGCGGCCCTCGCCCCGTGCCGTCTGGTGGTCAAGGCCGGGCGGGTGACCATCGAGCACGCCAGGTCGGTGGCGGAGCCCTGGCGCGATCCTTGACCCCCGCCGCGGGAAATACTACGGTGCCCTAGTCCCCGGCGGCGCCGGGACGAGGGCTCACGACATGCAGTGTCTCCAGTGTCACGCGGACAACCAGCCTCACGCGAAGTTCTGCGCGGAATGCGGCGCGTCGATGGCGCCCTCGTGCCGCCGGTGCGCCAGTCCGCTGCCGCCGACCGCCCGCTTCTGTCCGGAGTGCGCGGAGCCCACCGGGGCGCGGCCGACCGAGGGCTCCCGCTTCGCCTCGCCGCACGCCTACACGCCCCGGCACTTGGCCGACCGCATGCTGAGCATGCGCGAGTCGCTCGAGGGCGAGCGCAAGCAGGTCACCGTGCTCTTCGCGGATATGAAGAGCTCGCTGGAGCTCCTGGCCGACCGGGATCCGGAGGAAGCGCGGCAGATTCTCGACCCGATCCTCGAGTCCCTGATGGAGGCGGTCCACCACTACGAGGGCACCGTCAACCAGGTGCTCGGCGACGGGATCATGGCTCTCTTCGGGGCGCCGCTGGCCCACGAGGATCACGCGCTCCGCGCCTGCTACGCGGCGCTGCGCATGCAGGACTCCGTGCGGCGCTACGTGGCCGGGGTCGCGGGCCTGGCGGTACCGGTGCGGATCCGGGTCGGGATCAACTCGGGCGAGGTCGTGGTGCGTGCCATCGGCGGCGATCTGCACATGGACTACTCCGCGGTCGGCCAGACCACGCACCTGGCCGCGCGGATGGAGCAGCTCGCGCAGCCGGGCGGCACCCTGCTCACCCGCGAGACGCTGCAGCTCGTGCAGGGCCACGTCATCGTGCAGCCGACGGGGCCCCTGTTGGTCAAGGGCCTCGCCGACCCGCTCGAGGCCTTCGAGCTGATCGGGCCCGGCCAGGCCCGCTCCCGGCTCCAGGCCGCCGCGATGCGCGGGCTCACCCGCTTCGTCGGGCGCGGGACCGAGCTCGCCATGCTCCGCCGCACGACGGAGCGCGCCGGCGCCGGTCACGGGCAGATCGTCTGCGTCATCGGCGAGCCCGGGGTCGGGAAGTCGCGCCTGGTCCACGAGTTCATCCACACTCACCTGCCGCCCCCGTGGCGGGTGATCGAGGCGGCGACCGTGTCCTACGGACGGGCGACGCCCTACCTCCCGATCGTCGCCCTCCTGCGGGACTACTTCCAGATCGAGGAAGGTGACGACGACGTCAAGGTGCTCGACAAGGTCGGCTCCCGGATCCGCGGGCTCGACGACGCGCTGGCCTCCGGTCTCCCAGTGGTGCTCTCGCTCCTGGACGCCCCGGTCGCCGACGACGCCTGGGACGCGCTCGATCCGACCCAGCGGCGGCGACGCACCCTCGAGTTCCTGAGGCGCCTCTTCCTGCGGGAGAGCCAGGCCCAGCCCCTCTGCCTCGTGCTGGAGGACCTGCACTGGATCGATTCGGAGTCGCAGTCCCTGCTGGACCGGTTGATCGAGAGCTTGCCCACCGCGCGGATCCTGTGCCTGGTCAGCTCGCGGCCCGAGTTCGAGCACGACTGGACCAGCAAGAGCTACTACACCCAGATCTCGCTGGAGCCGCTGGCCCCCGGGCTCGCCCAGGCGCTGCTGGACACCCTGCTCGGCGGCGACCCCGCCCTCGACGCGCTCCGAGCCCAGCTCATCGAGCGGACGGAGGGGAACCCGTTCTTCCTCGAGGAGAGCGTCTGGCATCTCGTGGAGACGGGCGCGCTCGCCGGGGAGCGCGGCGCCTACCGGCCAGCACGGCCCGTCCGCGACGCGCAGGTGCCCGCCACCATCCACGCGGTCCTGGCCGCCCGCATCGACCGCCTCCCCGCGCGGGAGAAGCGGCTCCTGCAGGCCGCGGCGGTCATCGGCAAGGACGTGCCCCTGCTCCTGCTCGCCGCGGTCAGCGACCTGAGCGAGGACCAGCTGCGGCTCACCCTGCGCCGGCTCCAGTCCGCCGAGCTGCTCTACGAGGTGCCGCGGTTCCCCGCGCCCGAGTACACCTTCAAGCACACCCTGACCTTCGAGGTGGCCGCGGCCAGCCTGCTGCGGGAGCGGCGCCGCGCCCTCGACGCGCGCATCGTGGAGACGCTGGAGGCGCTCGGCGCCGAGCCCCGCGCGGATCAGGTCGAGCGCCTCGCGCACCACGCCCTCCGCGGCGAAGTCTGGGACAAGGCGCTGACCTATTGCCGCCAGGCGGGCGCGCGCGCCTTCGCGCGCTCGGCCCATCGCGCGGCGGTGGAGTGGTTCGAGCGCGCGCTCGCCGCGCTCACGCACCTCCCGGAGACGCCGCACTCGGTGGGGGCGGCGATCGACCTGCGCCTCGACCTCCGCTCCTCGCTGAGCCCGCTAGCCGAGTTCGCCCGGATGCAGGACCACCTGCAGGAAGCCGAGCGGCTCGCGGAGGCCGCGGGCGACCGGCGCCGGCAGGGACTGGTGGCCGCCTTCCTGACGAACTTCTACACCGTGATGCTCGAGCTCCGGCGGGCCATCGAGTACGGACAGCGCGCCGTCGCCATCGCGGGCGACGTGAGCGACGTCGAGGTGCAGGTCCTGGCCCATACGTTCCTCGGCCTCGCGCGCTACGGGCAGGGCGACTACCGCGCGGCGGTGGAGCTGGCGCGGCGCAACGTGACCCTCCTGCGCGGCGACCTCGTCCGGGAGCGCTACGGCATGGCGGTCCTGCCCGCGGTCTATTCCCGCACCGTGCTCGTGTGGAGCCTGGCCGAGCTGGGCGAGTTCGACGACGGCCTCGCGATCGGGCAGGAGAACGCCCGGATGGCGGAGGCGGCCGAGCATCCCTACAGCATCGTCTTCAGCCGATTCGGCCTGGGCGCGCTCCACCTGCGCCAGGGCGATCTCTCGCGCGCGGTGGCCGAGCTCGAGAGCGCGCTCTCGCTCTGCCGGAGCGCGGACATCCGCGCGCCGCTCCTGAACGTGGTCACGCCGCTCTGCTCGGCCTACGCCCAGTCCGGCCGGATCGCCGACGCGCGGAAGCTGGTCGACGAGGCGGTGGACGTGGCGGTGGCCATGGGTGATCCCCTCGGCCACTGGCTGCGGACGGGCGTGCTCGCCGAGATCCACCTGGCCGCCGGACGGGTGGAGGACGCGCTGCCGCTGGCCCGGCGGGCCGTCGAGCTGACCCGCTACATCAAGAGCCGCGGATCGGAAGCCTGGGCGTTGCGGCTCCTGGGCGAGGCGGAGGCGAGCCAGCCCGCCCCGCTCGCCGAGGAAGCGCAGGCCAGCTACCGCCAGGCCCTCGCCCGGGGGCTCGAGCTGGAGATGCGCCCGCTCCAGGCCCGGTGTCACCTCGGACTCGGGACCCTCGCGCAGCGGCTCGGGCACCACCGCGAGGCGCAGGCCGAGATCCAGACCGCGCGGGACCTGTTCCGCGCGATCGGCATGGAGTACTGGCGGACTCGCGCGGAATCGGTGCTGGCCCCGGACCTCGCCGGGGGCTGAGCCGAGCCGTCTTGCGGTGCCGTCGTCCCGCGTGCTAGCGTCCCCCGGGTAGATTCGCGACCACTTCGAACCGAAGGAGGGCGCACGCCATGTCAGGGAACAGGCCAGGCGGCCAGCACAAGCTCGTCATCAAGAAGAAGAGCCTGCAGTACCCCGCCGATCCCAGCAATCCGGGCAACGTCAAGATCGAGAAGGAGAGCGACGTCGACGCCCAGACCCCGCTGCCGGCTCAGGCGATCCAGCTCAAGCTGGGTCTGCGCGTCAAGCAGACCCAGACCGTCGAGCTGTTCGAGGTGCGCTTCAAGCCCGGGCCCAACGGGCTGCTGCCGCTCCACGTCCAGCCCGCCGACGACCCCATCGCGCAGGATCTGACCGCGACGCTCGGCAAGGCATCGGACGAGCGGTGGGCGACCTTCCTGGCCGACTACGATCCGCAGTTCGGGGCCAAGTTCAAGACGAAGCTCCGCCTCAGTCCGTTCGCGGCGCATCCCAACGGCTTCCAGCTCGTCACGGTGGCGTTCACCCACGCGAACCACACGTTCGCCACCGACAACTACGTGTTCGGCATCAGCCTGCTCCCCGGGAAGAACAACGCGGGCATCCAGCTCAACCTCGGGGGCGGAGGCGGCGCGGCGGCGCCGGCGAAGAAGACAGCCAAGAAGAAGAAGCCGGCAAAGTCCAAGAAGTCGAAGGGCGCGGCGCGACGGAAGCGGTAGACCCGAAGCGCCCGATCGGGCGCCTCGGGCGGGTCCTCGTCGACCCGGCCAACGGCGCCCCGCGGAGCTGGTTCGACCCGACCGCTGCGCCGGTGGTGCGCCCGCCGTTCGCTCCCCGGGAGGTGGCCCGCCAGCTCCTGCGGCAGAGCGCCGAGGTCTTCCGGTGGCCCTCGACGCTCCCCGATCTGCGCGATGCCGCGCTCGTCGAGCGGCCCCACGGCTGGTCGGTGCGCCTGACCCAGGAGTTCAAGGGCCTGCTGGTCGACGTGAGCGAGATCATCGTGAACGTCACCGCGGACGGGCGGGCGCTGTCCGGGTACAACCAGTACCACTACGATATCCCGGACACCCTCGATCCGGCCCAGGCCCGGATCGGGCCCGCGCAAGCCCGGGAGCAGGTCGCCCGACTCGCCACGCCGTACCGTCACCGAGACATCGGCCGTCCGGTGCTGATCGTGCACCGTTACGAGCCGGTGGAGAAGAAGCCGCCGAAGCCCAGCCGGCGCCCCGCGGGAGCGCGCGCGCGGTTCCTCCGGCGGGTCCGCGACGCGCTGGCCCGGGGCCGCGGACGCCGGCCCCGGCCGGGCGAGCACGTCCTGGCCTGGGACGTCCGGCTCAGCACCGAGCAGCCGAGGGGCCGCTGGCGAGTGCTGATCGACGCGACGACCGGGCGGCTGATCGAGGTCCGGGACCTCGTGGCCTACGCGCGGGGCAAGGGATCGGTCTTCGATCCGAATCCGATCGTGAGCAGCGGCGACCTGACCCTCTCCTCGACGGCCCCGGCGGCCACGCTCAACGCCCACCGGGTCCGCGTGGAGCTGGAGCGGCTCGATCCCGCGCCCGCCGACGGCCGCCTCCGCCTCGACGGCGCCTGGGTGCACATGGAAGACTTCGTGAAACCGAAGCTCGTCGAGCCGACCAGCCCGACCGGCCACTTCGTCTTCAGCGCCAAGAGCCGGAGCTTTCTCGACGTCATGGCGTACTTCCACATCGACCGGTTCCAGCAGTACGTCCAGACCGAGCTCGGCCTCCCCGACATGGGTAGCTCGTCCGTGCGGGCGGACCCGCAGGGCGAGAACGGCGCCGACGGCTCCACCGGCGGCGCGAACGGCCTCTCCTTCGGTGAGGGCGGCGTCGACGACGCCTCGGACGCGATGATCGTCCTCCACGAGTACGGCCACTTCCTGCAGGACGCCGCGAAATCGGGCTCCGCGAACGGGAACTTCTCCAGCGGCGTCTCGGAGGGCTTCTGCGACTTCCTGGCCGCCGTCTACTACGACGACAAGCACGCGAACCCGGCGGCGACCCGGGGGCACATGTTCTCGTGGGACGGCAATGCCAATGACGCGTTCTGGGCGGGCCGCCGCTACGACAGCCCGCTGGCGCTGTCCGGCCCGGCCTTCGAGCTTCTCGGCGGCTACCAGAAAGGCGAGGTCTGGTGCTCGACGATGTTCGAGCTCTACCGGAAGCTCGGCGGCGATTCGAGCCGCGTGGCCCGCCGCACGGCGGCCCGCGATCTCACCATCCGCCTCCACCTCGTCGCCAACGGAGGCGTCCCGAAGGAGAACACCTCCGTCACCCAGATGGCCGTGGCGATCGGAGAGGCCGACGCAAGTCTCGGCGGCTGGCGCTATCCGGACCTGCTGCACCAGAAGGTGATCGACGACACGTTCAGCCGGCGGTCGGTCCCGGGCTACGCGCGGCCCCCGGTGGATGTCTACGTGGACGACGGCCGCGCTGGCGGCTACGGGTCGGTGAGCGGTCAGGACGTGTTCGGTGAGACCCTCTGGAAGGAGCGCCACGGCGACGCTCCCGACGTGTGGGTGAGAACGGTGGCCGCTCCCGGCACGCCCGCCGACCACGAGGGGCAGGTCACCGTGAGCACGCCCGCATTCGTCTTCGCGCGGGTCCGGAACCGCGGCGCGATCGCTTCCGGGCCGGTCACGGTGAAGGCGTTCAGCAGCGCGCCGGGCAGCCCGCGCGGGTGGGCGGCGGACTGGGCGGAGCTGCCCGCTCCACCCGGCGCCATGCCGACTACGATCGCGGCCGCGCCGGCCGCGGGGGTCATCGTCGGCCCCTTCCCGTGGACGCCGACCACGGCCGGGAAGCAGGCGATCCTGGTGGTGGTCGAGAGCGCGGAGGACCGGGCGGTGACCCAGGACCTGCCCGCCGGCACCCAGGTGGACTGGATGGACCTCGTGCCCTTCGACAACAACCTGGCGGTGCGCGAGGTGCGGGCTACGCGGGCGTGATGACGGTCTTCGCGCCGCGCCCGGCCGCGGCGTGCGCGAAGGCTTCCTCGATGCGCGCGAGGGGGAATCGCGCGCCGATCAGGCGCTTCACGCCGAGCTTCGGCAGCAGCGCGAGGGCCCGGCGGAAGGCGGTCCCGCGGCCGTAGGCGCCGTGGATGCGGATCTCGCGGAAGTGGATGTCGAAGAGATCCATCGGCATGCGACTGCCCTTGGGGTTGACCCCGACCAGCTGCAGCACGCCGGTAGGCTTCACCAGGGCGAAGGCCTCCCCGACCAGCTCCGGCTTGCCCACCGCCTCGCAGACGACCTCCGCCCCGAAGTAGTCGCAGTAGACGAGTGTCCACGGCCTGGCCTTCTCCTCGCCCCGGTCGCCGCGACCGGCGACAACGTCTCGAGGCTCCGCGCGCTCGGGCCGGACGGGGCGATGGTCGTCGATTCCACGCGACGTCCCTCGTCCTGTCGCGGGAGGAGACGACCGCGGTCGATTGCTCCGCCCTCGGGGCCGCGCGATGACCGTGGCGCTCGACCTGCTGCTTCGGGAGTGCCGGCTCCCGGACGGGCGCGTAGCCGATGTCGACTGCCGCGCCGGCCGTATCGACGAGATCGGCGCGCTCGCGGGGCGCGCGGCCGCGCGCGAGATCCGCTGCGAGGGCCGGGCGGTGACACCCGGGCTCGTGGACGCCCACATCCATCTCGACAAGGCGCTGCTGAGCGAGCGCGCACCGGGCCGGGAAGGCTCGCTGGCCGAGGCCTCCGCGTGACCGGCGAGGCCAAGCGCGGGTTCACCCGCGAGGACATCCAGGCGCGGGCGCGCCGCGTGCTGGACCTGGTAGTGCGCCAGGGCACCACCGCGATGCGGAGCCACGCGGAGGTGGATCCCAGCGTGCCGTATAACGACACCGACGCGCACCGGCACATCGACATCGTGTTCGATCTCGCGGCCGAGTTCGGCGTGGACGCCGACTTCCACTCTTCCCATGGTACTCGGGACGTTGAGGACCACTCGGCCGCAGGGACACGTTGCGACTAAGACACGCAGCCCTGCCAAGCGATGGGTGGGCCGACCGAAACAGGTTCGCCGCTCCGAAGCGTTGTGTTGGGCGCCGCGGCCTGCCCGGAGAGGCACATGTACAGTGCCCTGTGCTATCCTCCCTGCTGAGATTTCCGGTGACGCATTGCCCGGCGGTTCTCAGTGGCTGGGAGATGGTCCTGGACCGGATCTACCAGAGGAGCAGTTCGATGAGAAGGCTGTTCCCGCCCCGCGCCCGCGCTGGCCGGCGAGCGCATGCCAGTTCCGCAGGGCCACAGTCCTAAGGCGACCGGACAGCAGCGAGGCCCCGCTTGACGTCATCAGGTCCCGCAAGCCGTCGGCTAGCCGCGCTCATGAGCGCCGATGTCAAGGGTTACTCGCGGCTGATGGGCGAGGATGAGGCCGCCACGGTTCGGACCCTAACGCGTTACCGCGGAGTCATTGGCGATCTCGTTCAACGGCACCACGGTCGCGTCGTAGATGCGTCCGGCGACAATCTGCTCGCCGAGTTCGGCAGCGTCGTGGACGCCGTTCAGTCCGCGGTCGAAATCCAGCAGGATCTCTGGGCCCGGAACGCCAAGCTGCCGGAGGCGCGCCGGATGGAATTCCGGGTCGGGATCAGCCTCGGCGACGTGATCGTCGAGGGTGATCGACTCTACGGGGACGGGGTGAATATCGCGGCCCGGATGGAGGGCCTGGCCGAGCCCGGTGGGATCTGCGTGTCCGGTGCGGCCTACGATCAGATCGAGAACAAGCTTCCCCTCGAGTACGAGCCGCTCGGCGAGCAGGTCGTCAAGAATATCGCCCGGCCCGTGCGCGTGTACCGCGTTGTTTTCGAGCGCGTGGGGCACCCGCCCTCGACAGACTCCTTCTTGGAGGAAGCGGCCGCCTCCCTGCCCTCCACGCCCCACCAGCCGTCCATCGCCGTGCTCCCGTTCCGCATGTTGACCAGGAAGGACGCCGACCGCTACCTCGCCGAAGGTATGGTGCACGACGTGGTGGCGTCGCTTGCCGGTCTTGAGGACCTGTTCGTGATCGCCAGCAGCTCGACGGTCGGGTTTGCCGAGGGGAAGCGCGACGCCGCGGTGTTCGGCCGGCAGCTCGGCGTCCGGTACCTCGTGACCGGCAGTTTTACGCGCGCCGCGAACCGCGTGCGCGTGACAGCCGAGCTGAGTGAGGTCGAGTCGCGCCGTGTTCTGTGGACGGACCGCTACGATGTGGCAAACAGTGAGCTCTTCGTCCTGCACGACACCGTTGCCTCCAAGATCGCCCGTTCTCTCCTCCCGCAGCTACACAGCTCCGCCCTGCAACGCGCCCTGCGCAAGCCGCCCGACAGCCGAGACGCCTACGAGCTGGTGCTGCAGGCGATGCACCTCCTGTATCGCTACGATACGAAGGACATGGATGCCGCCCGCGCGCTACTCCTGCAGGCGACGGAGCGTGATCCTCAGTATGCGCTGCCCTGGGCCCTGCTCGCCAAGTGGTACATCGTGCGCATCGGCCAGGGCTACTCGGCCGACGAGGACTTGGCGAAGGACAGCGCCGAGGCGGCGCGCTACGCGTCGCTCGCGCTGGACCGCAGCGGGACCAACCCGGTGGCTCTCGCCATCTTCGGGCACGTGCAGTCCTTCCTCTTCGGAAATTTCCAGCGGGCGATCGAGGCCTTCGACCGCGCCACTACAGGGTGCCCCAACTCCGCGATCGCATGGAGTCTGTCGAGCCCCACCTATTCGTACCTAGGCGACGGCCCCACGGCCATCAAGCGCGCAGAGCATGGCCTGCGGCTGTCGCCCCTGGACCCGCACGCGTCGTTCTACCAGACGGCCCTCACCCTCGCGCACTACATCAACGCCACTTACGAGGAGGCGATCCGTTGGGGTCGCCGCACGCTGGCCATGAGTCCCCGCCTCACGGCCAACATGCGACCGCTGATCGCCAGCCTGGTGGCGGTGGGGCAGATCGACCAGGCGCGCGAGATCTCGAACCAGATGCTGGCGATCGCGCCTCAGTTCCGCGTGGATCCGTTCATCTCGCGCTATCCCATCAGCGATCCGGCCCGAAAGGAGAAGCTGCGGCGCGAACTGCTCGCGGCCGGGCTTCCACAGTAGGGTTACCGCAGTAAGGCCAGCCGCGCGTTTAACCAGAGATCACCGAACCAACCGGAGGGACCGCCATGGGCATGGGGATGGGCATGGGCATGGGGATGGGCATGGGCATGGGGATGGG
>DASQAL010000007.1:0-3267 GCA_035635775.1 Candidatus Acidiferrum sp. | reverse complement strand
CCCGAGGACGAGCGCTACGCGGTGCGGGCCAAGCAGGGCGCGCCGGTCGCGGGCGTGGACATGAGGATCGTCGACGATAGCGGCACCGTGCTGCCGTGGGACGGGCATAGCGCGGGCGAGATCCAGGTGCGTGGGCCGTGGGTGACCAGCGGCTACTACAACAACCCCGAAGGCGCCGCCCAGTTCACCGAGGACGGCTGGTTCCGCACCGGCGACGTGGCCTCGCTCGATCCCGACGGCTACATCCAGATCACCGACCGCACCAAGGACCTCATCAAGTCGGGGGGCGAGTGGATCTCGAGCGTGGACATGGAGACCACCATCATGGGCCACCCCAAGGTGCTGGAGGCCGCGGTCATCGCGGTGCCGCACGAGCGCTGGGTGGAGCGGCCGCTGGCCTGCATCGTGCCCAAGCCCGAGTTCAAGGACGCGCTGACCGCCGCCGAGATCATGGACTATCTCAAGCCGCGGGTGGCCAAGTGGTGGCTCCCCGACGAGGTCATCTTCATCGACGCGGTCCCCAAGACCAGCGTCGGCAAGTTCGACAAAAAAGTCCTCCGCGAGCGCTTCAAAACCTGGACCCCGAAAACCTAGATTGGGGTCAGGTCTTGAATTACGACATTTCACCGCGCGCGCAGATGGCAGCGCCACGCGAAATGTCGTAATTCAAGACCTGACCCCAGCCTAGCAGCGCTTGATGAGGGCCGGCCAGTCGGCATTGGGCAGGACGGGCTCGGGCGGGCCGGTCCGGGCGGCGGCCATGGCCTTGAGGCGGGCGATGCGCTCGGCGGGCATCGGGTGCGAGGAGAGATACGCGAGGGCCTTGGGCTGGGTGCCCTCCTCCTTCTGGATCTTCGCGAAGAAGGCGATCATGCCGGCAGGGTCGACGCGGGCGGCGAGCAGCATCTTCATGCCTTCGAGGTCGGCCTCCTCCTCGGCGCGCCGCGAGTAGCTCAGCTCGCCCAGCGCGCGGGCGGCCTGCAGCCCATACGCCAGCGGGCCCGTCACGTCCCCGGTCAGCGCCATGAGCAGGAGGCCGGTGCCCACGTCCTGGATCACCGCGCGCGTCGTGTGGCGCCGCAGGATGTGCTGGAGCTCGTGGGCCATCACGCCCGCCAGCTCCTCCGGCGTGGCCGTCCGCTCGAGCAGGCCGTGGAAGATCACCACGTGGCCGCCGGGCACGGCCAGCGCGTTCACCACCGGCCGGTTCACCACGTAGACCCGCATCGTGTAGGGTGACGGCGGGCCCGCGGCCAGGAGCCGCGCCACGATCGCGTCCATCGCCGCGCCCAGCGCCGGGTCGCCGCAGCGCCGCTCGGGCGGCGCCAGGTATGGCACCGCGGACCGGCCCAGGGTCTCCTCCCAGGCCACCGGCACGTGCGGCGTGACGAGCGCGGCCAGCAGGGGAATGCCCCACAGATAGATCGCGGCGGTGGCCGCGAGCACGCCGCCCGCCGCCACGATGGTCCACCGCAGGCGCGCGGAGCGCCGCCGCGGGTCGTGGAAGCGGAGGCCCACGTGGGGCGCGGCCTCGTGCAGGCTCTGGAGGAACGCGGCGTCCGGAATCAGCAGCGTCTCGGGCAGCTCCCCGCCGCGCTCGAGCCGCACCTCTTCGCCCACGTAGGAGCCCTGGGTCTGGCGCAGCTCGCGGTAGGGCCACAAGCGCGTCCCGCCGACCTCGGTGGTGATCTCGAGGCCCTCCCGCATGAGCCGGATGGTGACCGGCTGTCGCGCCGCGGTCCGCCCGTCCAGATAGCTGCCCTGCCAGTCGGTGCGCATCAGGACGGACGCGGCACGCGGGTCAGGCGAGATCGAAGCCGGAGTCGAAGAAGCCGGAGAGCCCCTCGCCGATGGCCGAGACGCGCTGCGCTTCCTGCTGGATGCGCGCCAGGTCGAGCGGGCCCACCAGGGCCAGGTTGCGGAAGGCGAAGTGGATGTTCCGCACCCGCACCCACGGCCACGCGAGCCCAAGCGTGCACACGAGCAGGAGCACGTTCACCACCCAGAGACCCAGCAGGGCGGCGCCGGTCACCGTGCAGGAGAAGCGCGCGGTGCCGAAGGTGGTGCGGTCCCAGAAGTAACGTCGCTTGCGCGCGATGTACCACACCCAGCTCAGGCCGAGCGTCGGCAGCGTGAGCAGGATCGCCAGCACGTAAGGCCAGAGGAGATCCCGTCCGCGGCCGGCGAAGTCGAACCGCTCGCTCCCGAAGTAGGAGTGCGAGACCATGAACGCCTGCCGCGCCACCAGGAAGTACGGGTAGTAGAGCCCGAACGTGAGTCCGGTGAAGAAGCTGCCCACGATGACGATCTTGACCAGCTCCCACACACGCCCCCGGAATGAGAAGCGGATGCCACGCCACGAGGTCCGGCCGAGCCGGTAGCGCCGCGCCCCCACCATCGCGACCGGGAAGAGCACGAAGAGCAGGCTGGCCGAGAGCAGCCCGGCCCCGACCTTGACGAGCACCGGCACGTCCAGCACGTCGCGGATGAGGTTGAGCAGGAAGATCGGCACGCCGAAGACGAGAACCGCCTTGAGCGTGCCCAGGAGCAGCTCCCGGCCCGTGCCGTGATAGGCGAAGCGATCGCCCTCGATCTCGGTCTGGCTGAAGAGGTACCGGCGCAGGCGCGTCTTGGCCCAGAAGTAGTAGAAGCCGAGGGTCACCAGGGTCAGCAGGGTGTTGACGACGTGGATGCCGAAGAGCGTGCCGCCCGTGCCGTGGAAGAGCGGGCGGCGCAGCGGGCCCGAGCCGGAGGTCCCCGGGGGCGGCCCGGCCGGCGGCGTGGGCAGGTTCTCGGGCGGCCACGGCGGAACAGGCGGACCCGGCGGGGGCGGCACGGCCGGCGGCGTGGGGGACGGCGGCACGATCGGCCTGCGGGGAGCGGGGCTCCCGGCGGGCGCGGGCTTGCGGAAGAACGACGGCCGGCCCGCGGGATCCTGCCCGTCCACCATACGCCCCGACTATGGGCGGAACCGGCGCGGCGAGTCAACTTTTCGAGGGTCAGGCACCCCCGCCGTGGATGGCCGCGAAGCGCTCCAGGTGATGCTCGGCGTCGCCGAAGAGCTGGCCGATCATGGTGAGCCGCCGGAACGTGTGGCTGATCTTCAGCTCCTCGGTCATCCCCATGCCGCCGTGGAGCTGGACCGCCTCCTGGCTGACGTGCCGGCAGGCGTCCGCCACCTTGATCTTGGCCGCGGAGACCGCGCGGGTGCGCTCGGCGGGCGGGGCGCTGTCCACCTTCACGCACGCGAGACAGGCCATGGATCGC
>DASQAL010000006.1:0-4716 GCA_035635775.1 Candidatus Acidiferrum sp. | reverse complement strand
ACGTGGCCGGCGCTGCTGCCCGGCTTCCTCGCCGAGTGGCAGCTCACCAACCGGGAGGCGGGCTGGATCACCGGGATCTTCTACGCCGCCTACACGGTGGCGGTGCCCGTCCTCGTCACGCTCACCGATCGCGTGGACGCGCGCGCCGTCTACCTGAGCGGCGTGGCCCTCACGGTGGTGAGCCATCTGGGCTTCGCCGCCTTCGTCGACGGGCCGTGGGGCGCCGCCGCGGCGCGCGCGCTCGCCGGCGTGGGCTGGGCCGGCACCTACATGACCGGCCTCAAGCTGCTGGCCGACCGAGTGGAGCCGGCGCTCATGTCCCGCGCGGTGGCCGGGCACGCCGCGAGCATCGGCATCGCGGGCGCGATCTCGTTCGTGTTCGCGGGCACGATTGGCCGGTGGTTCGGGTGGCGCGGGGCCTTCGCGGCGGCCGCGATCGCCGCGATGATCGGCTGGCTGGTCGTGTTCCGCTGGGCGCCCGCGCGGGAGCGCCGCCCGGCCGCGGCGGCCTCCGGCGCGCTCTTCGATTTCCGGCCGGTGCTCCGCAATCGCTCGGCCCTGGCCTACGCCGTCGCCTACTGCGCGCATACCTGGGAGATGAACGCCCTGCGCGGCTGGGCGGTCGCCTTCCTGGCCTATGTGGCGGCCGCGACGGGTGACGGGAGCCCGTGGATCGGGCCCACCGCGGTGGCGATGACCATGGGGCTCGTCGGCACGTGGGCGAGCGTGGCCGGGAACGAGGCCGCCATCCGCATGGGCCGGGCGCGGCTCGTCCGCCTGGCCATGACCGCCTGCGTGGTCTGCGCGGCCGGCATCGGCTTCCTCGGCGCCCGGTCCTATACCGTGGCCGCCGCCCTCGTGCTCCTCTACGGATTGCTGATCTGGCTCGACTCCTCCTCGCTCACCGCGGGTGCCGCCGGCAGCGCGGATCCCGAGCGGCGCGGCGCCACGTTGGCCCTGCACTCGATGGCGGGCTACGCGGGCGGGTCCGTCGGGCCGATCGTGATCGGGTGGATCCTCGATCTGAGCGGCGGCATGTCGCCCATGGGCTGGGGCCTCGCTTTCCTCCACGTCGCGGTGATCGCGCTGCTGGGGCAGGTGGCCTTCGTGCTCCTGGGGCCGCGCGATCTCGTCGGGGATCGGCGGCGCGCTCCGGGCCGCTCGGCCGATCGCGCTTGACGAGGCCGCCCGGTCCGGTGGAGCATCGGGTGCCGCGCGCAACGACGCGCCCAGGAGGCTGCCACCCAATGCTCACTCGCCGGGAGTTCCTGGCCGCCACCACTGCCGCCGCGGCTTTCGCCGGCACCCCCTCGGGCGCCATGGCCCAGACCCCCAAGCGCGGCGGCACCCTGGCGGTGCGCGCCTGGGATCCGCCCCACTTCGACCACAGCCTGGTGCACGCCTACAAGACGCACGTGGCGATCTCCTTCACCCACAGCCGGCTCCTGCGGCACCGGGCGGGCCCCAACGTGCGGCCCGGCTCGCTGGTCATCGAAGGCGATCTGGCCGAGTCCTGGACGCAGCCGAGCGACACCACGTACGTCTTCAAGCTGCGCCGAGGCGTGCGCTTCCACCCGAAGCCCCCGGTGGACGGCCGCGAGGTCACCGCGGAGGACGTCCGGTACACCTTCGAGCGGATGCTCACCCAGCCCGGGAGCAATGCCTCGATGTACCGCTCGATCGCCAAGGTCGAGGCGGTGGACCGCTACACGGTCCGGTTCACGCTCTCGGAGCCGTTCGCGTGGTTCCTCGACATGGTGGCGAGCCCGATGGCGGGCGGTATCGTGGCCCGCGAATGCGTCGAGAAGTTCGGCGACCTCAAGAAGCCGGAGGCGGTGATCGGCACCGGCCCCTGGATGCTCGAGAGCTACAAGCCGAACGTGTCGCTCACCATGGTCCGCCATCCCGGGTACTTCGTGCCGGGGCTGCCCAACATCGACCGGGTGGAGCTCCTGGTCGACGAGGACAATGCCTCGCGCATGGCCGCGTTCCTCTCGGGGCGCTACGACCTCGGGTGGGAGTTCCCCGGGACGATCAACCGGACGGACTGGGTGCAGATCAAGGACCGGCTCCGCCAGACACGGCCCTCGCTCCGGACCGCCGAGTTCGCGGCGAATGTGGTGAACGACCTCTCCATGCGGACCGACCAGAAGCCGTGGAGCGACGTGCGGGTGCGCCAGGCGGTCTCGCTGGCCCTCGATCGGCGCGAGATCATCGAGTCCACGCTCGAGGGCGTGGGCGTCGTCAACGGCCCGCTCGCGGCCGCGCTGACCGACTGGGCCCTGCCGATCGACCAGCTCGGCGAGGGCGCCCGCAACTACCGGCACGACCCCGCGGAGGCCAAGCGGCTGCTCGCGGCGGCCGGCTACCCGAACGGCTTTCCCGCCAGCGTGTGCTTCAACTCCTACGGCTCCACCGTCCTGGTGGACACCATGCAGCTCGTGCTCAAGCACCTGAAGGCGGTGGGCATCGACACCCGGCTCGATCAGAAAGAGTACGGCGCTTATCAGGCGACCTGCCGGCTCGGGAAGTTCGACTCCATGGGGTTCGGGCCGCTGACCCCCTTCCTCGAGCCCGACAACTTCCTGTTCGGCCAGTACTTCACCGGCGAGCCGCGCAACCGGAGCCACGTCAAGGACTTAGCACTCGACGACCTGCTCGTGCGGCAGCGGCGCGCCATGGACGTGAAGGCCCGCCGCGAGGTCATCAACGACATCCAGCGCCACCTCGCCAAGCAGCAGTACTACGTCCACACGCCGGCGGGAACCTACATCGCGGTGTGGGACGGGGCGCTCAAGAACTACGGACCAAACCTGGGCTACGACTACGGCAGCCGGCTCGTTGCCGCCTGGCTCGACCGGGCATGAGCCTCGCCGACCGCGTCGCGATCGTCACCGGGGCCGGCAACGGCATCGGGAAGGCCACCGCGCTGGCCCTGGCGCGGGCCGGCGCGCACGTCGCCGCGGTGGACGTGGACGGGAGCGCGGCCAAGGTGACCGCGGACGCCGCCGCGGCGCTGGGCCCCCGGAGCCTGGCCCTCGACACCGACGTGGGCGATCTGGCCGCCATCGACCGGATGGCCCAGCGGGTGATGGAGACGTTCGGGCGGATCGACGTCCTGGTGAACAATGCCGGGGTCACGCGGCGCGCCTACATCATGGATCTCACCGAGCAGGACTGGGACCGCATCATGCGAGTCAACGCCAAGGGCGTCTTCTTCTGCCTGCAGCGGGTGGCGCGCGAGATGATCCCCCGGCGGAGCGGCACGATCATCAACATCGCGTCGATCGCGGGCAAGGGCTACGCGGGCACCTCGAACGCGATCTACGCGGCCAGCAAGGGGAGCGTGATCTCGCTGACCCGCACCGCCGCGCTCCAGCTCGCCCGCCACGACATCAACGTCAACGCGATCTGCCCCGGCATCACGGTCACCGCACTGTCCGAGGCCAACGTGGCGGTCCGCGCCCGCGACGAGGGCCTGTCGCTCGAGGACATGACGCGGCGGCGCAACGCGGTCATCCCGCTCGGCCGGCCGAACGAGCCGGAGGACCTGGCCGCCCTCGCGGTGTTCCTGGCCTCCCCGGGCGCGCGGAACATCACCGGCCAGTCCTTCAACGTGGACGGCGGCATCATCTTCGACTGATTCTCGACCAAGGAGACCTCACCATGAACATCGGCGTCTCGGTACCCCTGCCGGCCTATCTCGTGGACGTCGGCGTCATGGCCCGCAAGGCCGAGGAGCTCGGGTTCGAGTCCTTCTGGTGTGCCGAGCACCCGTTCATCCCGGTGCAGACCGCGAGCCGGTTCCCGGGCTCGGCGGACGGCGTCATCCCGGAGGAGTACTCGCACTTCGTGGATCCCTTCGTGGCCCTCGCGCGGGCCTCGGGGACGACCAGCCGCATCAAGCTGGCCACCGGGATCGTGCTGGTGCCGGAGCGGCATCCGCTGGTCCTCGCCAAGGAAGTGTCGACGCTCGATCTCTTCAGCGGCGGTCGCTTCCTCTTCGGCATCGGGGCGGGCTGGCTTCGCGAGGAGACCCAGATCATGGGGGGCGACTTCGATCACCGCTGGACGCAGACGCGGGAGTCGGTCCTGGCCATGAAGGAGCTGTGGACGAAGACGGAGGCCGAGTTCCACGGCAAGTACTACGACTTCCCGCCGGTGCGCTCCTATCCCAAGCCGGCCCAGAAGCCGCACCCGCCGGTGCTCCTGGGCGGCGGCGCGAAGAACGTGCTCCAGCGCGTGGCGTCGTGGGGCGACGGCTGGCTCCCCAATCGCGTGACGCCGGATCAGCTTCGCGAGAGCCGCGCGACGCTCGACCGGCTCGCCAAGGAGAACGGCCGCGATCCGGCGGCCATTACCATCTCGGTGCATGGCCAGCCCGCCGACCGGGATCTGGTGCGCCGCCTCCTCGATGCGGGCGCCACGCGCGTGATCATCCGACCGGCCACGTCGAAGTCGGAGCCGGACATGGTGCGCGAGCTGACCCGCATCGCGGAGACCGTGATGCGGTAGGTCCACCCAAGGCGTGGCGCCGGCCGGGATCAGGCGTTCGGGATCCAGGGCCAGTACTTGGCGATCGCGCCCGCGTCCACGCGCAGGTCGGTGCCGGTGATCATCTCCGCGTCGTCCGAGACCAGGAAGACCACCGCGCGGGCGTAGTGGCGCGGGCTCGGGAGCTTCCCCATCGGCACCATCTTCGGGAAGTCGAGGCCG
>DASQAL010000005.1:0-7503 GCA_035635775.1 Candidatus Acidiferrum sp. | reverse complement strand
CAGCTATCTCGAGGGCAGCGGCCTCGACATCGAGGTGTACGAGCCGGCCCACGCCCCCGGCCGCGCGAGCCTCGTGGCCCGCATCGAGGGCACCGATCCCAAGGCGCCCACCCTGTGCCTCATGGGCCACACCGACGTGGTACCGGTGAACCCCAAGACGTGGACGCGCGATCCCTTCGGCGGCGAGCTCGTCAACGGCGAGGTGTGGGGGCGCGGCGCGATAGACATGCTGAACCTCACCGCCTCGCAGGCGGTCGCGCTCAAGACGCTGGCGGGCCGGGGGTGGCGGCCGCGCGGCACGCTGGTCTACCTGGCCTGCGCGGACGAGGAGGCCGGCGGCACGCTCGGCGCCGGGCACGTGGTCGAGCGGCACTGGGACGCGCTCCGGGCCGACTACTGCCTGACCGAGAACGGCGGCACCGTGAGCCGCGGGGCCCTCGGCGACGAGCTGAACGTCACCGTCCACGTCGGCGAGAAGGGCGTGGCCTGGCGCCGCCTGCGCGTCAAGGGCACCCCCGGCCACGGCTCGATGCCCTACGGCGCGAACAATGCCCTCGTCAAGGCGGCCCAAGTGGTGAGTCGCCTGGCGGACTACCGGCCCTCGCCCTACGTCGACGAGCTGTGGCGGGCCTTCGTCGGCACGCTCCACCTCGATCCCGCCGTGAAGGAAGCGCTGGCCGATCCCTCGCGGGTGGACGAGTCCATCGACCGGCTCGCGCCCACCCTGGCCAAGCTCGCGTGGTCGGCGACCCACACCACGTTCTCGCCGAATGTCTGTCACGGCGGCGTGAAGACCAACGTGATCCCGGACGTGGTGGACGTCGAGGTCGATATCCGCACCGTCCCCGGCGACAACGAGGACGAGGTGCGCCGGCATCTCGACAAGGCCCTGGGCGGCCTGGCCGAGGAGATCGAGGTCGAGAAGCTCTTCTCCAAGCCCGCGTCCACGTCGCCCACCGGCACGCCGCTCTGGAGCGTCCTGGGACGGGTCGTCGACGCGCACTATCCGGGCGCGCGTCTGCTGCCGCGCATGATCGTGGGCTTCACCGACGCGCCTTACTTCCGTGAGAAGGGCGCGGTCGCTTACGGGTTCGGCCTCTTCTCGCGGGCCCTGACCGCCGAGGCGATGTCCGGCCGGTTCCACGGCAACGACGAGCGCATCGACGTCGAATCCCTGGCCCTCACCACCGAGGCCTGGCTCGAGGTGTGCGAGCAGTTCCTCGGGTAAGTGATCCCGCTCACCGGCTATAGCGACCGGCTCTCCGCCGCGCCCGGCGAGCGCATCGCCTTCAAGGTCTCGAGCGCGGCGGCGGCGCCGTATCGCGCCAGCCTCGCGCGGGTCGTGCACGCCGATCCGAATCCGGCCGGGCCCGGCGTGAAGATCGAGGACCTTGCCCACCGCTTCGCGGTCGAGCGACCTTCTAAGGTGCAGGCGCTCGCCCAGGGCTCCTACGCGCGCGTCGATGCCGCCGCGGCCCTGCGCACGCCGGGGCCCCTCACCGTGACCGCCCTGGTCTGGCCGACCCTCGCCGCCGCCCGCGAGCAGTGCGTGCTCTCGCGCTGGGACGAGGCCGGCGGCGCGGGCTGGGCGCTGTCGCTGAGCCCGGGCGGCATGACCGCGCGGGTCGGCGCTCCGGGCGGCGCGCCGCTCGCCATCACCACCGGCCGCGCCCTTCCACTGCGGCAGTGGTATCGCATCTGGCTCGTGGCCGATCCGGCCGCGGGCACGCTGCGTGTCGGCTACGCGGCGCTCGCCGGCGGCGGCCGCGAGGAGGCGTCTGCGCCGCTGCCGCCCGCGACCCGGCTCGACGCGGCCGCGCCGCTGCTGATCGGCGCGCGGCTCGGACGGGAGGCGCGCGAGCACTACAACGGCAAGATCGAGGACCCGGGGCTGCTCGCGGTGGCGGCGGCCGCGCCGGAGGCGCTGGTGCTCGATCCCCTGCTACCGCCCGCCGGCCTGATCGCGGGCTGGGACTTCTCCCAGGGGATCGACGGGCTCGACATCACCGACGTGGGGCCGCACCGGCTGGGCGGGAAGCTCGTGAACCTGCCCACGCGTGCGGTGACCGGGGCGCGCTGGACGGGGCGCGAGATGTGCTGGCGGCATGCCCCGCGCGAGTACGCGGCCATCCACTTCCACGACGACGACGTGTACGACGCGGGCTGGGCCACCGACTTCGAGCTCACGGTGCCGGACGATCTGCCGAGCGGCGCCTACCTCATGCGCCTGGCCGCGGAGGGCCACGCGGACGAGCTGCCGTTCTACGTGCGGCCGGCGCGCGGCCGGCCCCGCGCCGACGTCCTCTTCATCGCCTCCACCTACACCTACCAGGCCTACGCCAACCACGCGCGCGGCTCCACCGACGCCGCGTACCGCGAGCGGGTCGCCGCGTGGGGCGCCTATCCCCACAACCCGGACAACCATCCGGACTACGGCCGGTCCACCTACAACCGGCACCGCGACGGCAGCGGCATCTGCTACTCCTCGCGCCTTCGCCCCGTGCTGACGTTCCGGCCGCGCTACCTCACGTTCCTCGACGCGCGCGGATCGGGCCTGCGCCACTACTCCGCGGACACCCACCTGCTCGACTGGCTCGAGGCGCAGGGCATCCGGTACGACGTTGTCACCGATGAGGACGTGGACGCCGAGGGCGCGGCCCTGCTCGCCCCGTACGCGACCGTGCTCACCGGCTCGCACCCCGAGTACCACACCGCGCGCACGCTCGACGCCCACGCGGGGTATCTCGAGGGCGGCGGCAAGCTGGTCTACCTGGGCGGCAACGGCTTTTACTGGCGCATCGCCACCAGCCCCGCGGTGCCCGGCGTCATCGAGGTGCGGCGCGCCGAGGGCGGCATCCGGGCCTGGGACGCCCAGGTCGGCGAGTACTACCACGCCCTCGACGGTGCCTACGGCGGGCTGTGGCGCCGCAACGGGCGCCCGCCGCAGCGGATCGTGGGCGTCGGCTTCTCGGCCCAGGGGCTCTTCGAGGGCTCGTACTATCGCCGCCAGCCCGGGGCGGACGACCCGCGGGCGGCCTGGATCCTCGAGGGCGTCAAGGACGCGGTGATCGGCGACTTCGGCCTCTCGGGCGGGGGCGCAGCCGGCTTCGAGCTCGACCGCACGGACCCAACGCTCGGCACGCCCGCGGGCGCCATCGTGGTGGCCAGCTCCGAGGGGCACGGCCCCAGCTTCATCGTGGTGCCCGAGGAGCTGCTCTCGCACCTGGCGACGGTCAGCGGCGAGAAGCCGGCCCGGCTGCTGCGGGCCGACATGACCTATGCCGAGCTGCCGGGCGGGGGCGCGGTCTTCGCGGTGGGCTCCATCACCTTCTGCGGCAGCCTGTCGCACAACCGCTACGACAACAACGTCTCCCGCATCCTGCGCAATGTCCTGGACCGTTTCCGCGCGCGTCAATGAAGCTGACGGAAGCGCTTCAGATGACGTCTGACGAGGTCGTCGCGTTGGTCGGAGGAGGCGGGAAGACCACGGCCATGTTTCGACTGGCACGCGAGCTGGTGGACAACGGCGGGAGCGCGATCACCACCACGACCACCCGCATCTTCGGCGCGCAGATTGCGCTGGCGCCCGCCCACGTCCCCGTCGCCGACGCGACGCGGGAGCGGGTCTCGGCCGCGCTGGCGGTCCACCGGCACGTGCTCGTCATCGGCGCGACCGACGCCGGCAGCGGCAAGGCCGAAGGCGTCTCCCTCGATCTCTTCCGGCGCCTGCGCGCCTGGTTCCCGGGGGTGTGCCTCCTGAACGAGGCCGACGGCTCTCGCATGCGCCCCTTCAAGGCCCCCGCCGACTACGAGCCGGTGATCCCGGCGGACACGACGCTGGTCGTTCCCGTGGTCGGCGCCGACGTCTTCGGCAAGAGCCTGGACGCCGATCACGTCCACCGTCCGGAGCTCGTTTGCGCGCTGAGCGGCGCTCCGCCGGGGACGCCGATCACGCCCGCGATCGTGGCCCGGGTCCTGGCCCATCCCCAGGGGGGACGGAAGGGTGCGCCGGCCGGCGCGCGGGTCGTCGTCCTCATCAACAAGGTGGACAGTCTCCCGGATCGGGCCCCGGCGCGCGAGACGGCCGAGCGTCTCCTGCGCGAACCGGCGATCCACTCCGTCGTGCTGGCGTCGCTGCGCGGGGAGGCGCCGGTGCTCGAGGTCTGCGCGCGGTGATGCTCGACGTTCCGCGCCTTCGGGCCGACACGCCAGGCGTCGCCAACGTCCTGCACTTCAACAACGCGGGATCCGCCTTGCCGCCGCGACCGGTCGTCGAGGCGGTGATCGGCCATCTGCAGCGGGAGGCGGCCATCGGCGGATACGAGGCCGCCGCCGAGGCCGCGGACCGGATGGCCGACGTCTACGCGGCAGTCGCCGCCCTGATCGGCGCCGATCGGCACGAGATCGCGTTCGTGGAGAACGCCACCCGGGCCTGGGACATGGCCTTCTATTCGATCCCCTTCCGCGCCGGGGACCGCATCGTCACCGCGCGGGCCGAGTACGCCTCGAACTACCTCGCGTTCCTGCAGATGAAGCAGCGCGTGGGCGTCGAGATCGACGTGGTCGGCGACGACGCCTCGGGCCAGCTCGACGTGGCCGCGCTCGAGCGCGCGATCCGGCCGCGGACCCGGCTCATCGCGATCACCCACGTCCCGACCCAGGGCGGGCTCGTGAACCCGGCCGCGGAGGTAGGCCGGATCGCCGCGCGGCACGGCATCCTCTACCTGCTCGACGCCTGCCAGTCGGTCGGCCAGCTCGCGGTGGACGTCCGCCGAATCGGCTGCCACATGCTCTCGGCCACCGGGCGCAAGTACCTGCGGGGCCCGCGCGGCACCGGCTTTCTCTACGTCCGGCGCGACACCATCGGCACCCTCGAGCCACCCTTCATCGATCTCGAGGCCGCCTCCTGGATCGACGCCGACACCTACACGCTCCGCGACGACGCCCGCCGCTTCGAGAACTGGGAGCGCTTCGTGGCCGGCCAGATCGGCCTCGGGGTGGCCGTACGCTACGCCCTGGCCCTGGGCATCGAAGCCATCGAGGCCCGGGTCAAGGCGCTCGCGTCGCGGCTGCGGCGGGAGCTCGCGAAGCAACCCGGCGTGACCGTTCACGACCTCGGTGCCGAGCAGTGCGGGATCGTGACCTTTCTGAGAGCCGGCGAGGAGCCCCAGGCCACGCGCCAGCGCCTCCGGGCCATGCACATCAACGTCACCCACACCCAGGCCCGCTCCTCGCGGCTCGACCTGCCCGCGCGCGGCTTCGACGCCCTCGTCCGCGCCAGCGTGCACTACTACAACGACGAAGCCGAGGTCGAGCGCTTCGTGCGCGCGGTCGCGGGATAGGAGAATCACCATGACCACGGTGGAGACAGCGCTCGGGCCGGTGGCCACGTCCGAGCTCGGCGCCACGCTGATGCACGAGCACATCGTCACCCGCTCCCCCGGCGTGCAGGAGAACTGGCCCCACCTCTGGGACCGGGCGGCCATTCTCGCGATGGCGGAGCGGAAGATGGCCGATCTCCACGCCCGGGGCATCCGCGCGATCGTCGACCTGACCACCGTGGACCTGGGCCGGGACATCGGCCTGATCACGGACGTGGCCCGCCGCTCGCGCGTCCACGTGATCGTGGCCACCGGCGTCTGGTGGATGCCCCAGCGGTACTTCAGCGCCCACGGGGTGGACGCGGTGGCCGAGCTGTTCATCCGCGACATCACCCAGGGCATCGGTCTGAGCGGCGTCAAGGCCGCCATCATCAAGTGCGCCACCGATACCGCCGGCGTGACCCCGGTCATCGAGAACATCCTGCGCGCCTCCGGGCGGGCCCAGAAGGCGACCGGAGTGCCGATCTCCACCCACACCTGGGCCGCGGGCCGATCCGGGGAGGCCCAGCAGGCGATCTTCGCGCAGGAGGGCGTCGATCTGAGCCGCGTCATCATCGGCCATAGCGGCGACAGCGAGGACCTGGGCTACCTCCGCGGGCTCATGGAGCGGGGCAGCACCATCGGCATGGACCGCTTCGGCCTCGAGCACTTCCTGCCCACCGCCAAGCGGGTCGAGGTCATCGGCCGTCTGTGCGCGGAGGGCTACGCGGGGCGCATGGTTCTCTCGCACGACGCCAATTGCTGGTCCGACATGCTCTCCGAGGACGACAAGCGGCGGACCCGGCCGCTCTGGCACTACAATCACATTCCCGACGACATCCTGCCCGCGCTCCGCAAGGCAGGGGTCAGCGAGGACCAGATCGAGCAGATGCTCGTGCGCAATCCCCGCGCGATCTTCGAGGCGCGGGGGCAAGGAGCCGCGTGATGGCAACCATCCTGGGTACCGGCGCCTATCGCTACCGGGTCGACGACCGGTGGGCCAAGCTGCCGCCGGGGCAGGAGTTCAACGCGGACGTGGCCGCGGTCGGCGTGGACGGGCAGGATCGGGTGTACGCGTTCAATCGCGGTCCGCACCCGATGGTCGTGCTCGACCGCGAGGGCAACTTCCTGCGCTCGTGGGGCGAAGGCGTCTTTCATCGCGCCCACGGCGTCCACACGGCGCCCGACGACACCTTGTGGCTGACCGACGACGGCGACCACACCGTCCGCCACTGCACGCTCGACGGGAAGGTCCTCCTGACCATCGGGATCCCCGGCGCACCCAAGCCCTACATGAGCGGCGCGCCGTTCCATCGCTGCACCCATACCGCGCTGTCGCCGCAGGGCGATCTCTACGTCTCGGACGGCTACGGCAACGCGCGCATCCACAAGTTCGCCCCGAACGGCACCCTGCTCCGCTCCTGGGGCGGGCCGGGCACCGATCCAGGGCAGTTCAATATCCCGCACAATATCTGCTGCGACGCGGACGGCTGGGTCTACGTGGCCGACCGCGAGAACCACCGCGTCCAGGTCTTCGACGGCAACGGCCGCTTCGAGACGCAGTGGCACGACATGCACCGCCCCTCGGGCCTCTTCATGGAGCGTGGCGGCCAGGGGCGCTTCTACATCGGCGAGATCGGCGGCGCCCTGGCCGTCAACTACGACGTGCCCAATATCGGGCCCCGGGTCAGCGTCTACAGTCACCGGGGTGAGCTGCTCGCGCGGCTGGGCGCCGGCCCGGCCGGCCTCGAGCCGGGCCAGTTCGTCTCCCCGCACGGCCTCGCGGTCGACTCGCGCGGCGACATCTACGTCGGGGAGGTGTCGTACACTAACTGGGGCAATCGCTACAAGGGACAGCCCCACCCGCCCGGCCTGCGAAGCCTGCAGAAGCTCGTCAAGGAGGCAACATGACCAAGTCCATCACGCTCCAGATCTTCTCCGACTACGTCTGACCCTGGTGCTATCTCAGTACCGTGCGTATTGAGAAGCTCCAGCGAGAGCACAACGTGAAGATCGAGTGGGTGCACTTCCCGCTGCATCCGGAGACCCCGGCGGAAGGCCAGTCGCTCGAGGATCTCTTCAAGGGCCGCAACGTGGACCGCAAGGCCATGCACGCGCAGATGAAGGCGCGCATGGACGCGGA
>DASQAL010000004.1:0-2216 GCA_035635775.1 Candidatus Acidiferrum sp. | reverse complement strand
CGTCCGACCGGACTGCCGGCACCTCTTCTTCCTGTGCCGCTTCTGCGACCGCGGACAGCGCTACTGCTCGCCCGCCTGCGCGGGCCACGCGCGGCGGGTCACGTTGCAGGGGGCGGGCCATCGCTATCAGCAGAGCCGCCCCGGCCGGTTTCGGCATGCCGCCCGCCAGGCCCGGTATCGCGCCCGGTGCGCTCAGCGCGAAATAGTGACGCATCAGACTACCCCGGCCCCCACCCCCTCGGGCATCGTGGCCTTCGCACCACTGCCGTCGGTGCTCGCGACCACCGACGAGCCCACCGCCGAGGAGGCCCCCGATGCAGACCTTGTGGATGGGAGTGCGACCCAGCCCGGAGTGCACGCGCCTACTGGTGCAGGACGGCCCGATCCCGATCCTCAAAGCCCGCCTGCCAGAGGCGCCCCACCATCCGCGCGCGCTCGAGACCCTCGCCGAGGGCGTGGCGCTGTGGTACGGCCGCCCCCTGTACGCTGCGCTCGGTGTGGCCGCCGAGGACGCTTTGTGCGTCGCACCACGCTGGCACGCCACCGTGGACGGCCTCACCCGAACCCCGCTCGTCACGATCGACCTCGTCGTGGGCCGGCCCCGCCCGCCCCGCGGCGGCGACGGGCTCCAGGGCCTCGGGGACTTCGCTGACGTCCGCCAGTTGCAGCTCTGGGACCCCCAGCCATGATCTCGCCGGAGCTCCACGCCCAGATCCGCCGGCTCTTCTTCGCCGAGCACTGGCGCTTCCACACCATCGCCGCCCAGCTCGGCGTGCATCACGACACCGTCCGCCGCGCCGTCGAGAGTGAGCGCTTCATCCGGCCGGGGACGCAAGTCCGTCCCAGCGCGCTGGATCCCTACAAGGCGGTCATCACCGCGACGCTGGAGCAGTATCCGCGCCTGCGCGCCACGCGCCTGTGGGCCATGGTGCGCGAGCGCGGCTACCCGGGCTCGGCGATCCAGGTGCAGCGCTACGTCCGCACCGTCCGGCCCGCCGCCCGCGCCGAGGCCTACCTGCGCCTGGACACGCTCGCCGGCGAGCAGGCGCAGGTCGACTGGGGCCACTTCGGCCAGGTCCGGGTGGGCGCGACCACCCGCAGCCTCTCCTGCTTCGTCCTCGTGCTCTCGTGGTCGCGCGCCGGCTACGCCCGCTTCGCCCTCGACCAGACGCTCGAGAGTTTCCTGCGGGGCCACGTGGAGGCCTTCGCCGCGCTCCAGGGCGTGCCCCGCACCATCCTGTACGACAATTTGAAGAGTGTCGTCCTCGAACGCGTGGGCGATCACATCCGCTTCCACCCCCGCCTCCTCGAGCTGGCCGGCCACTACCACTTCGCCCCGCAGCCCTGCGCCGTGGCGCGGGGGAATGAGAAAGGGCGCGTCGAACGATTTATCGGCTTCCTCCGCCACGCG
This sequence comes from Candidatus Acidiferrum sp., assembly GCA_035635775.1. Classification (GTDB taxonomy): domain Bacteria; phylum Methylomirabilota; class Methylomirabilia; order Rokubacteriales; family CSP1-6; genus CAMLFJ01. The sequence goes on along the minus strand of DASQAL010000004.1, from coordinate 805 downwards.
TTCTTCGCCGCGCGCCCCTTCCGCTCCGTGGCGGACCTCAACACGCAACTGACCCGCTGGATCGCCGAGGTCGCTCACGCGCGGCCGGTGCCCGGCCGCCGCGAGCCGCGCGTCGCCGAGGCCCTCACCGAGGAGCAGCCCCGGCTGTTGCTGCTCCCCGAGCATCCGTTCTCCTGTCACCTCCTCCGCGCCGTCAGCTCCGGCAAGACCCCCTATATCCGCTTCGATGGCAATGACTACTCAATTCCGCACACGCTCGTCCGCCGCCCCCTCACCCTCGTGGCCGCCGAACACCAGGTGCGCCTCCTCGACGGCATGACTGAGGTCGCCCGCCACGCGCGTAGTTACGATCGCGGGCAGCGGATCGAAGACCACACCCACCTCGCCGCGCTGGTCGCCGAGAAGCACCGTGCGCATGACCTCCGTGGCCGCGATCGCCTCCGGCAGGCCTGCCCGCAGGCCGAGGCCTTCCTCGATGCCCTCGCCGTCCGGGGCCACCCGCTCGCCCGTGAGACCACGCGCTTGCTGCGTCTGCTTGATCACGTCGGCGCCCCCGCGCTGCAGGCGGCGCTCGCCGAGGCCCTCGCCCGCGGGGCGATCAGCGCCGCGTCCGTGGCGCACGTGCTCGACCAACGCCGCCGCGCCGGCCGCCAGCCGCCCCTGCTCGACCTCGTGCTCCCGGCCGATCCCCGCGTGCGCGACCTCCGGATCACGCCGCACGCCCCCAGTGCCTACGACACCCTGCTGACGCCGCTGCCCGCGGCGGCCGAGGAGATCCCCGATGGCTCCGCTCGCTGAGCAACTC
>DASQAL010000003.1:0-40864 GCA_035635775.1 Candidatus Acidiferrum sp. | reverse complement strand
TCCACCTTCATGACGACTCCCAGGGTTCTGGTGCGAGAGGGGGGAGTTGAACCCCCACGGGTTGCCCCTCTGGATCCTAAGTCCAGCGCGTCTGCCAGTTCCGCCACTCTCGCACGACGGGTCGCGGGTATCTCGGTGCGGGGAGGATCAGGCCAAGGAAGGATAACACAAGGCCCAATGCCCCCTAATAGAGGAAGGGAACCGGCAGCGGCGGCCGCCCGTAGGGCCGCCCGGCCCGCACGGTCAGGACCGGCACCAGCTTGCGCGTGCCGGCGCGCCGGTTGTTCCGGGTGTCCACGAAGTCCACCGGCCCGTCCACCAGGTCGAAGAGGGCCAGGTCGGCGGGGGCCCCCACCGCCAGCGTGCCCAGGCCGGGCACCTTGCCGATGATGCGGCCGGGCTCGGAAGTGGCCCGGGCCACCACCTCCTCGAGCGGCATGCCCATCCCCAGGAACTTCGACATCACCCAGGGCAGCGTCGGATAGCCGGGGGTGTTGATGGAGACCGCGTGGATGTCGCTCGAGATCGTGTCGGGGCCGAAGCCCTGCTGCAGCGCCGGCTCGCAGACCGTGTAGTCGAAGCTACCGCCGCCGTGCCCGACGTCGACGAGGACGCCGCGCTGCTTGGCCGCGAGGGCCGCGGGCAGCACGCGCCCGCCCTGCACCGTGTTGTTCCCGGCCCCGCTGTAGGCGTGGGTGAGCACGTCGCCGGGCCGCAGCAGGTCGAGGAGGTCGGAGAGATTGCCGGGCGCCGAGCCGATGTGGCACATCACGCGGAACTGTTTGCCCGCCATCTCGGCCGCGCGGATGGCGCGCCGCAGCGGCTCGAGACCGTTGCCGCCCACCACCGAATCGGTGATGCGCACCTTGACGCCCAGCGTGAGGTCGGCGTTCTCGGCCACGACCTTGGCGCAGGCCTCCACGTTGGCGTAGTCGATGTTGAGCATCTCGCCCGGGGCGAGCCCGCCCGCCAGCCCGATGGAGGAGATGTGCACGAAGCCGAACAGGCGCGTGCGCGACTGGGGGACGACCCCGTGGCGGAAGTTGCCGAAGGTATACGCGCCCGCGTCGCCCGCCGACACCGCGGTGGTGGTCGCGGTGATCGGCACCAGTTCGTCGGCGGGTAGCCCGATGCCCAGGTGCGGACAGAGGTGCGTGTGCAGGTCGATCAGCCCCGGGGTCACCAGCTTGCCCGCCGCGTCGATGCGCTGGACGGCCCGGTCGGGCGGGATGCTCGCCGCCACCGCCGCGATCTGCCCGAAGCGGATGCCGATGTCGCGCCGGGCGCGGGTCTTCTGCACCGGATCGAGCACGTCGCCGTTGGCGATCACCAGCTCGTACTTGAGGCCGGGATCATTGGGATTGAAGCCGAGCGGCACCGGCGTACCGGCCTGGGCGATCATGAGCGGCGCGCCAGCTGAGCCGACTGGGGCCGCCCCGTGCGCGTCCCCCTGGCCCGCGAGCGCGCCGCCGGCCGCGGCCGCGCTCGCGGAGAGCGTGATGAAGCGCCGGCGCGAGAGATCCATCGCCGGCCTCCTACCGGGCCCGCCCGCGCATGGAGGCGGGCTGGCCGGGCAGCTTGAGCTTCTTGCCGGTATCGGTGATCGTGCTGCCGTCGACTTTCAGGATGGAAACGTCGCTGTCTACGTAGTTGCCCACGTAGAGATAGCGGCCGTCCGGACTGAAGACCGCGCCCTCGGGGAGGCCGCCCACCTCGACCTCGCCGACCTTGGTCACCTTCTTGCCGTCGATCTTGAGCACCGCGACGCTGCCGTTGCGCTTGGTGTTGAACCAGGCGCTCTTGAGCGCGCTCGCGCCGCCCAGCAGCACCGCCACCGCCACGTCGCCCTTCGGGCTGATGACGAAGCCTTCGGGCGCGTCGCCGACCACCACGCGGTCGATCACCCGCGGCGGCGTCACCTCCAGATCAATCACGCTGACCGTATCCACGTGCCCGTCCGGCGCGCCGGAATTGCCGTTGTCGGCGGTGATGGCGATCCGCCCGTTGGGCGTGATGTCCACGTTGTAGGGCCACTGGCCCACCGGCATGTCGAGCTTGTTGTTGTAGGTGACCTTCTGGCCGTCGATGTCCAGCACCGCGACCTTGTGCGCGGGGAACTTCACGACGAGCGCGCGCTTGCCGTCCGGCGTGATGGCCACCGCGGCCACCTCGTCCCCCATCGGCACCGTGTCCACGAGCTTCACGTCCTTGCCCTGAATGGACACCACGCTGATCGACTTGTCCGCGCGGTTGGTGATGAGCGCCAGATCCCCGCGCGCGTTGATGGCGAGGCCGGACGGCTGCCGGCCCACCTCCACGGTGGCGATCTGCACGGGCGGGCTGGCCTTGAGGTCGAACACGTAGAGCTTGTTGTCCGGCGCGGGCTTCCAGGCGGCGCCGTCCTGCACCCAGTTCACCGAGTTGGCCACGAGGGCCAGCCGCTCGTCCGGGGTGACGGCCAGGTTGGTGGGCGGCCCGAAGATCGAGTTCATCAGGGGGAAGCTGGCCACGATGCGCGGGCTCTCGCGGCTGGCGAGATCCACCACCACGATGGAGTCCTTGCCGGGCGCCACGAAGGACCGGTTACCCTCGGCGTCGAACACGACCTTCTGATCGTTGCCGACGATCATGAGGTCGGCGGCGGCGGGCAAGACCAGCGCGATCAGGACGAGGGCGAGCGGGAGGGTGGACGTGACGCGGGCGCGGCGGGGAAGGCGCATGGCGGTCTCCTCTCGGCGTTGAGAACGGAACCCCGGGCTCCGGGAGCCGGCGGGATCGTGGCACAAGGCCCCCCCCTTCGCAAGCGCGGCAGCCGGGGGTCAGGCGCCGTCGTCGCGCAGGCGGCGGTAGCGACGGATCAGGGCATTGGTGGAGCTGTCGTGCCGGAGCGCGGGCTCCTCCCGGCTCTCGAGCTCCGGCGCGATCCGGCCGGCGAGCGCTTTGCCCAGCTCCACGCCCCACTGGTCGAACGAGTTGATGCGCCAGAGGGAGCCCTGCACGAACACCTTGTGCTCGTAGAGCGCGACCAGGCGCCCGAGCGCGGCCGGGGTGAGCGCGGCGGCCAGGATGGTATTGCTCGGGCGGTTGCCCTCGAAGGTGCGGTGCGGCACCTGGGCGGCGGGCACCCCCTCGGCGGCCACCTCGGCCGCGGTCTTGCCGAAGGCGAGCGCCTCGGTCTGGGCGACCAGGTTCGCGGTGAGCAGATCGTGGTGCCGGCCGAGCGGGTTGAGCGTCCGCCCGAAGCCGATGAAGTCGCAGGGGATGAGCCGAGTGCCCTGGTGAATGAGCTGGTAGTAGGCGTGCTGGCCGTTGGTGCCCGGCGTCCCCCAGATGATCGGGCCGGTCTGGTGGCCGACCCGCCGGCCGTCGAGGTCCACCGACTTGCCGTTCGACTCCATGTCGAGCTGGTGGAGATAGAAGGGCAGCCGGGCCAGGTAGTGGCTGTACGGGAGCACCGCGTGGCTCTCCGCGCCGAAGAAGTTCACGTACCAGATGCCGAGGAGCCCGAGCAGCACCGGCATGTTGCGATCGAACGGCGCGGTGCGGAAGTGCTCGTCCATCTCGTGGAAGCCCCCGAGCATGGCCCGGAAGTGCTCGGGGCCGATCGCGATCATCAGCGAGAGCCGGATGGCCGAGTCGTAGGAGTAGCGGCCGCCCACCCAGTCCCAGAACTCGAACATGTTGGCGGTGTCGATGCCGAACTTCGCGACCTCCGCCGCGTTGGTGGACACCGCCACGAAGTGCCGCGCGACCGCCCGCTCGTCGCCGAGCGCGCGCAGGCTCCACGCGCGCGCGGCGTGAGCATTGGCCAGCGTCTCCTGGGTGGTGAAGGTCTTGGAGGAGACGACGACGAGCGTCTCGGCCGGATCCAGGTCCCGGGTGGCCTCGACGAAGTCGGTCCCGTCCACGTTGGAGACGAAGCGCAGCGTGAGCCGCCGGTCGCTGTAGTGGCGGAGGGCCTCGTAGGCCATCACCGGACCCAGGTCCGAGCCGCCGATCCCGATATTGACGACGTTGCGGATGGGCCGGCCGGTGAAGCCGGTCCAGGCGCCGGTGCGCACGCGGGTGGAGAAATCGGCCATGCGGTCGAGGACCGCGTGCACGCCGGGCACCACGTCCTGGCCGTCCACCAGGATCCGCCGGCCGCGGGGCGCGCGCAGGGCCACGTGGAGCACCGCGCGCTGCTCGGTCACGTTGATCTTCTCGCCCGAGAACATGGCGTCGATGCGCGCCCGCAGGCCGGCCGCCTCGGCCAGCGCGAGCAGGAGCCGCAGGGTCTCGTCGGTGACGCGGTTCTTCGAGTAGTCGAGGTAGAGGGAGGCCGCCTCGAGAGCGAGCCGCTCGCCCCGCTTCGGATCCTCCGCGAAGAGCGTCCTCAGATGGATGTCCCGCACCTGCCCGTGGTGCTTCTGCAACGCCGCCCACGCCTCGCTCTGGCTGATCACCGTGTCTCCTCTCGCCGTCGGGCGAACAGGACCGCCCGGCTGTGCCGCGCGATCATCAGGTCCTCCCGGGTGACCACGACCCGCACCGCGCAGCCGCTGCCCGGGGCGGTCAGCGGATCGGTGTGGGCCGCGTTCCGCGCCGGATCGAGACGGACGCCCAGATGGCCAAGCCCATCGCAGATCTCCGCGCGCACCGGCGCCGCCCGCTCCCCGATACCACCCGTGAACACCAGCGTGTCGAGGCCGCCCAGCGCGGCCGCGAAGGCCCCCACCTGCTTGCGCGCCTGGTAGCAGAACATCGCCACCGCCAGCGCGGCGGCCTCGTCGCGCGCCCGTCGCTCCAGCAGCGTCTTCATGGCCCCACTCGTGCCGGACACCCCGAGCAAGCCCGACTCCTTGTTCACCAGCCGGTCGAGGCGTAGGGCGTCGTAGCCCTTCTCCCGCATCAGATAGAGGAGCACACCCGGATCGAGATCGCCGGGGCGCGTGCCCATCATGAACCCGCCGGCCGGGGTCAGTCCCATGGTCGTGTCGACCGCCCGCCCCTCGCGCACCGCCGCCATGCTCGCCCCGCTGCCCAGATGCGCGATGACCACCCGGCCGCGACCGGCCGGGCCCAGCCGCTCCAGCACGTACTCGTAGGATAGCCCGTGGAAGCCGAACCGCTGGATGCCGGCCGCGTCGACCAGGGCCCGCGGCAAGGCCAGGCGGCGGGCGATCTCCGGCAGGTCCCGATGGAACGCGGTGTCGAAGCAGACGGCCTGCGGCAGCGCGGGGAAGCGCGCGGCCACCGCCTCCACGCCGGCGAGGCCGCTCGGCAGGTGGAGCGGGGCCAGCGGGATGAGCGCGCGCAGCTCGGCGATCAGGGCCGATGTCACCCGCTCCGGGCTCACGTGCCGTTGCCCGCCGTGCACGAGCCGGTGGCCGACGCCCGCCGGCTCGGGCAGCGCGTGCTCGCCCAGCAGCGCGAAGACACCGGCGGCCGCTTCGCCATGATCGGCCCAATGGCCCGGCAGCCGGCGCGGCGACACGCCGGGCGCCCCCAGCCAGGCGAAGGCCTCCGATTGGCCGATCCCTTCCACTTCGCCCTCGCCGAGGCACTCCTCGTCGTCCCAGACCGAGAACTTGAGCGACGAGGAGCCCGCGTTCAGGCAGAGGACGATCGGCGCGCCGGGCATCAGGGCTCGCTCCAGCGCCAGTCCCGCACCTCGGGCATGTCCTCGAAGTGCTCGCGGATGTAGCCCCGGTGCCGGTCGAGCATGGCCCGGCAGTGGAGGGCGAGGGCGGCGCCCCGCGCCTCTCCCTGCGGCACGCGCCGGAGCGCCTCGAGGCAGAGATGGTAGCGGCTCATCTCGTTGCGCACCACCATGTCGAAGGGCGTAGTGGTTCTGCCTTCCTCGTTGAAACCGCGCACGTGGAAGCGCTCGGCGCCGGGGCGGCCGTGGATCAGCTCGTGGACGGCGCGCTGGTAGCCGTGGAAGGCGAAGACCACCGGCGTCGCCTCGGTGAAGAGGGCGACGAACGCCTCGTCGGTGAGGCCGTGCGGGTGGAAGCGCGGCGCGAACAGCGTCATGAGGTCCACCACGTTGACCACCCGCACGCGGAGCGAGGGCGCGTGGCGCCGCAGCAGCCAGGCCGCGGCCACCACCTCGAGCGTCGGCACGTCGCCGGCCGCGGCCAGCACCACGTCGGGGGCCTCATCGCCCGCGCCGCCCGCCCAGGGCCAGACGGAGGCGCCGCGCGCGCAATGGGCCCGGGCCGTCTCGAGGTCGAGCCACTGCAGCTGGGGCTGCTTGTCGATGACGATCAGGTTCACGTAGTTGCGGCTGCGAAAGCAGTGGTCGGCCACCGAGAGCAGGCAGTTCGCGTCGGGGGGCAGGTAGATTCGCGACACCGTCCCCTTCTTCGAGAGCATCACGTCGATCAGGCCCGGGCCCTGGTGGCTGAAGCCGTTGTGGTCCTGGCGCCACGAGGTCGACGTGAGCAGGATGTTGAGCGAGGCCACCGGCACCCGCCACGGCAGCCGGTCCGCCTCCTGCAGCCACTTGGCGTGCTGCACCGTCATGGACGCCGACACCATCGCGAACGCCTCGTAGCTCGCGAACAGCCCGTGGCGGCCGGTGAGCAGGTAGCCCTCGAGCCAGCCCTGGCAGCAGTGCTCGCTCAGGATCTCCATCACCCGGCCGTCCGGCGCCACGTGATCGTCGTCGGCCGTCCGCGGGAGCACGGAGCACCGGCGCTCCACCTCGAACACGTCGCCGAGCCGGTTGGAGTTCGTCTCGTCCGGGCAGAAGAGGCGAAAGTTGGCGGCCGCCCGGTTGCGCGTGAAGATGTCGCGCATGAATCGCCCGAGCTGGCGGGTGGAGCCGTGGAGCTCGGTGGCCGGCCGCGGGACCGGCAGCGCGTAGGCGGCGAAGTCGGGCAGGTCGAGCGGCTGGAGGCGGCGGCCGCCGTTCGCGTGCGGGTTTGCTCCGAGCCGGCGGTCGCCCTTGGGCGCGAGCGCGGCCAGCTCGGCGCGGAGCCGGCCGCGGTCGTCGAAGAGCTCCTCCGGCCGGTAGCTGCGCATCCAGGCCTCGAGCAGCGCCAGGTGCGCGGGATCCTCCCTCACCCGGTCCACCGGCACCTGGTGCGCGCGGAAGGTGCCCTCGACGGGCAGCCCGTCCACCGTCTTGGGTCCGGTCCAGCCCTTGGGCGTGCGGAGCACGATCGCGGGCCAGCGCGGGCGCGCCGCGCGGGCGGGGCCGGCGCCGGGACGCCGGGCCTCCGCCTGGATGGCCCGGATCCGGGCGTGGCAGTCGTCGAGCACCTGGGCGAAGCGCGGGTGCATCACGGCGGGATCGTCGCCCGTCACGACGTGGGGCTCCCAGCCGTGGCCGCGTAGCAGGCTCACGATGTCGTCGTCGCCGGTGCGGCCGAGCAGGGTGGGGCCGCCGATCTTGTAGCCGTTGAGGTGGAGAATGGGCAGCACCGCTCCGTCCCGCGCCGGGTTCAGGAAGTCGACGCCGGTCCAGCTGCCGGCCAGCGGCCCGGTCTCGGCCTCGCCGTCGCCCACCACCGCGGCCACGATCAGCTCCGGGTTGTCGAAGGCGGCGCCGAAGGCGTGGACCAGCACGTAGCCGAGCTCGCCGCCCTCGTGGATGGAGCCGGGCGTCGGCACGCTCACGTGGCTCGGGATGCCCCCGGGGGTGGAGAATTGCCGGAAGAGTCGCTGGAGGCCCGCGGCGTCCTTTGAGATATCCGGGTAGATCTCGGAGTACGTGCCCTCGAGGTACACGTTGGCCACGATCGCGGGCCCGCCGTGGCCCGGCCCGGCCAGGTAGATCACGTCCGCGTCGGTCTCGGTCACGAGACGGTTCAGGTGCGCGTAGATGAAGCTCAGCCCCGGTGAGGTGCCCCAGTGACCGAGCAGCCGCGGCTTGACGTGCTCGGGCGTGAGCGGCGCCCGCAGCAGGGGATTGTCCCGAAGATAGATCTGGCCGACGGTCAGGTAGTTCGCGGCCCGCCAGTACGCGTCGAGGAGTCGGACCTGCCCGGCCGGCATCGCCACGCACTCATCTCCCGCGGGCCGGCCCGGCGGCGGCGCCGGCTCCGGCGCGCGCCCGCAACGTGGACAGGTCGTGGCCGACGAGGTCCCCGATGCGCTCGACGGTGAGGTCGGCGGCCGGACTGGTGGCGAGGATCTCCGCGTCGTGGGCGTAGTGGCCCTGGCGCGGGAAGACGGTGGTCACGCGGGAGCCCCACGCGCGCTTCACCGCCGTGAGCACGCGGAGCTTGTCGTCCACCAGCACGTAGTGGTCGGCGGGATACCGGCGGGCCACGTCGTCGAGCTCCTGCTCCTTGTGCACGTAGATCAGCACGCCGTCCACCGCCTCGGCCAGGCCGGAGCGCTGCACCTTGCGCGGCTGGAACACCACGTCGCCATCGGAGAGGATCACGGTCGGCCCCGAGCCCCGGAAGCGCTCGAGCACGTCGAGGGAGCCGGGATAGAGCCGGTTCGCGAACGGGTAGTCCACCAGGAAGGCGGACACGGTCAGCAGGCGCAGGTCGCGCGGGAACTCGAGCCGGTAGCGCTGCAGCGCCCCCAGGTAGTCCGCGTAGCCCAGCTCCACCCGAAGCTGCTCGAAGAGGGCCCAGTAGCGCGCCCGGCCCGCCGGCCCCAGCGCCTCGTCCAGATGGCGCCGCAGGTCGGCGGTGACGCGGTCGTTGTCGAGCAGGGTGTTGTCCACGTCCACCAGGAACACCATCGGCGCGCGCGCGGGAGCGCTCACGCGCCCTTGCGCCCGTCCTCGGCGGGCTTCTCCTGGTGCCCTCCGAACTCGAAGCGCAGCGCGGAGAGCACCTTGGCCGCGTACTCGCCGTTGCCGCGCGAGCTGAACCGCTCGTAGAGCGCCGCGCTCAGCACCGGCACCGGCACGCCCTCGTCGATGGCGGCCGCGAGGGTCCAGCGCCCCTCCCCCGAATCGGAGACGCGGCCCGAGAAGGCGCCCAGATCCCGGCTCTTGGTGAACGCGCTCGCGGTGAGATCGAGCAGCCACGAGGCGACCACGCTGCCGCGCCGCCAGACCTCGGTGATGTCGCGCAGGTCCAGGTCGTAGCGGTAGTGCTCCGGGTTCCGGAGCGGCGAGGTCTCGGCGTCCGCGGCGCGCGCCGTCGCCGGCGCTCCCGCGTTGGCGTGGCGGAGGATATTGAGCCCTTCCGCGTAGGCCGCCATCAGCCCGTACTCGATGCCGTTGTGGACCATCTTCACGAAGTGGCCGGCCCCGTTCGGCCCGCAGTGCAGATAGCCGTGCTCGGCGGTGCCGCCGATCTTCTCGCGGCCCGGGGTGCGGGGGATCGCGCCGAGGCCGGGGGCCAGCGCCGCGAAGATCGGGTCGAGGCGCTTCATCACCGCCGCCTCGCCGCCGATCATGAGGCAGAAGCCGCGCTCGAGCCCCCACACCCCGCCGCTCGTGCCCACGTTCACGTAGTGGAGCTCGCGGGCGCCCAGCTCGCCGGCCCGGCGGATGTCGTCGTGGTAGTGCGAGTTGCCGCCGTCGATGATCACGTCGTCGCGCTCGAGCAGGGGCGCGAGCGCCCCGAGCGTCTGGTCCACCACCGCCGCCGGCACCATGATCCACACCGTCCGGGGGCGGGCCAGCGCCTGCACGAACGCCGCGAGCGAGGCGGCCCCGGTGGCGCCCTCGCGGGTAAGCGCCTGCACCGCGGGGGCGGAGACGTCGTAGACCACGCACTCGTGGCCCGCCCGGCTGAGCCGCCGCACCATGTTGGCGCCCATGCGCCCGAGACCGATCATGCCGAGCTGCATCCCTCGCTCCTTTGTGCGGCCGCCACGGCCGCGATGACCGCCGCGCCGGCGCTGGTGGAATCCTTCACGTACGCAGTCTCGATCCGGCTCGCCCGCTCCCCGCCAAGCAGTTCCACAATGACCTCGCGCACGAGCGCCTCGAAGCCCGGGTAGCCGCCCCAGAGGCTCCCGTCCACCGCGATCGTACGCCGGTCGGCGAGCTCCGCGTCGAGGAAGCGGAGCGTGCCGACGAGCGCCGCGCCGACCAGCCGGGCCGCGCGGCGCGCGATCGCGGCGCCGAGCGCGCAGACGCCGCGCCGCTCCTCCACCGTGCTCGGGGCGCCGAGCGCCCGGAGCAGCACGTCCACGTCGTCGAGCGCGGCGCTGCGATCCGCGGCGATGCGCGAGAGGTGCGCGCTGTCGAGGGCGTACGGGGTGGCGAGCGCGGGCGAGGCCGACCAGTGAAACCGCGCGGTGCGCTGTCCCAGGTCTCCGAGGGCGCGGCGCAGGATCTCGCCCAGGTAGTGCCCGGAGACCATCTTCTCGAAGCGCTGCGCGCCCGGTCGGGGCTCGTCCAGCTCGCGGTCGAGCGCGGCGTCGTACGGCGTCTCGACCGCGGCTACCCCGTCGAAGTTCCCGGACTCGAGATTCCGGATGCCCGCCGGTCCCAGATCCGCGGCCTGGTTGGTCCCGGTGCCCAGGATCAGCCCCACGTCGGCCGGGCGCGCGCCCGCGTCCTGACCCCGCGCCCGGTAGCTCTGCAGCATCAGCGCGGCCACCGTGTCGTTGGCCACCGCGGCCAGCGCGACCCGCTCGAGCCCGGCGCGGCGGAGCGCGGCGCCGAGCAGCGCCGCCACGTCCTGGCCCTCGAGGCCCTTCAGGCGCCAGCCCTTGGTCGAGGCCAGCGCCACCGCGCGATCGATGCGCTCGAGACGGGCCGGGTAGGAGTAGACGAACCCGAGCGGCGCGGCCTCGACTCCCTGCGCCTGGGCCACGCGCCCGACCGCCCCCGCGATCAGGTCGAAGACCGGCTCCAGCGTGCCGCGCTTGTGCGCCTCGGAGAACGTGAGCGCTTCGTCCGCGACCATGCGGACCGACCCGTCCCCGCCGAGCTCGATCAGGCCGGCCCGGGCCTTGGTGCCCCCCCAGTCCACCACCACTACCCGGCCCCGCTCGCGCCCGGAGGGCTGCCGGGTAAAGGTTCGTAACATCTTGAGCGAGCTGGGCTCGCCGGCCAGCCCTCGCGCCATCTGTCGGGTGAGATCCCGGGCGATGGGCTCGAGCGCGCCCGCCGGCGCGTCGAAGAGGGCGGCCGTCCGGGCGATCACGGCCTCGTCGGAAACGGACATGGCCGACATCATACTCCGGGGGTGGCGGTGCTATGATGACGCCACAATATGAGTGTGCCTCAGCGCCGCAAGACGATCTCGGTGGACGTGGGTGGGGTCAAGGTGGGCGGCCCCCGGCCGATCATCGTCCAGTCCATGACCAATACCGACACCGCCGACGTGGCCGGGACGGTGGCCCAGGTCAACGCGCTCCATGCGGCGGGCAGCGAGCTGGTGCGCGTCACCGTGAACACCGAGGCGGCGGCGCGGGCGGTCCCCGCGATCGTCAAGCAGGTGACCGTGCCGGTGATCGGCGACTTCCACTACAACGGCCACGTGCTGCTGACCAAGTACCCCGACTGCGCCCGGGCGCTCGCCAAGTACCGCATCAACCCGGGCAACGTGGGCGGCAAGCACCACGACGAGAACTTCCGCGCGATCGTCCAGGTCGCCATCGACAACGGCAAGCCGGTGCGCATCGGCGTCAACTGGGGGAGCCTCGATCAGAACCTGCTCACCCAGATGATGGACGCCAACGCCAAGAGCGAGGAGCCGCTCGACGCGCGCGACGTCACCATGAACGCGATGGTGGAGAGCGCGATCCAGTCCGCCGAGCTGGCCGAGCAGACCGGCCTGGCGCACGATCGCATCATCCTCTCCGCCAAGGTCTCGGGCGTGCAGGACCTGGTGGACGTCTACCGCAAGCTCGCCCCCCGCTCCGACTACCCGCTGCACCTGGGCCTCACCGAGGCGGGCATGGGCGCCAAGGGCATCGTGGCGAGCACCGCGGGGCTCGCGATCCTGCTGCAGGAGGGCATCGGCGACACGATTCGCGTCTCGCTCACCCCCAAGCCCAACGGCGATCGCACCGAGGAGGTGCAGGTCGCCCAGCTCATCCTCCAGTCGCTCGGGATCCGGAGCTTCCTGCCGCTGGTGACCGCCTGCCCCGGCTGCGGGCGCACCACCTCGACCTTCTTCCAGGAGATGGCCGAGCAGATCCAGACTTATCTGCGCGACCAGATGCCGGTGTGGAAGGGCCGCTACACGGGCGTGGAGGAGCTGAAGGTCGCGGTCATGGGCTGCGTGGTCAACGGCCCGGGCGAGTCCAAGCACGCCGACATCGGCATCTCGCTGCCCGGCACCTCCGAGGAGCCCAAGGCCCCGGTCTTCGTGGACGGCGCGCTCAAGCTCACGCTCAAGGGCGACGCCATCGTCGCCGACTTCCTGAAGATCCTCGACGACTACGTCGAGCAGCGCTACGCGGCCAGCCGCAAGTAGCGGCGCCGCCGGTCGGGACTCCCGCCATACCCATCTCCCCGTACATGCGCGATCTCCGCGCCAAGATCGGACACGACGTGCTGCTCCAGCCCGGGGTCGCGGCGGTCATCTTCAACATGGCGGGTCAGGTGCTGCTGCAGCGCCGGAGCGACAACGGTGAATGGGGGCTCCCGGGCGGCATCATGGAGCCGGGTGAAGAACCCGCGGAGACCCTCGTGCGGGAGATCCGGGAGGAGACCGCGCTCGAGGTCGTTCCCGAGCGGATCGTCGGGGTCTACAGCGGACCGGAATTCGTCGTGCGCTACTCGAACGGCGATGAGGCGGCGATCCTGAGCATCACCTTCGCGTGCCGGCCGGTCGCGGGAGAGCCCCGCGTCAACGACGACGAGTCGCTCGAGATCCGGTATTTCGCGCTCGACGCCCTCCCCGCCATGGCGCGCCGTCACAACATGCGGATAGACGACGCCCTGCGGAACGATCCCCGCGCCCGCTTCCGCTAGAATCGCTACCCCCGGAGCAGCTCCTCCGCGACGCGCTTGACGTCGCCCGCCTCCACCTGGCCCTTGTGGGTCTTCATGATGTCGCCGACCAGGCGCCCGGCCTGCTTGGGGTCGCTGATGCCGAGGGTGCCGATGCGCTCTCGCACGAGCGCGCGCACCGCCGCGTCGTCCATCGTCTTGGGCAGGTAGCGCTCGCAGAACTCGATCTCGAAGCGGAGCTGGGCGGCCTGGCCGGCGCCGCGCTCCCCGACCTTCTCGTACTCGGCCAGCGCCTTCTGGAGGAGCTTGCGGTAGGCGGAAATCACGTCGAGCACGAGCGCGTCGTCCACCGCCCCCGCGAAGCCCTTGGCGGTGCGGCGCTCCTGGACCTTGGTCTTGAGCATGCGCACCACGTCGGCGGTTCGCGCGTCCCTGGCCTTGATGGCCTGGGTGAGCGTGTCGGTCAGGGTCTGCTCGAGTGCCATGAAGATCCTCTAGGCCAGCCAGTCGGCCAGCTCGGTGAGCGTATGCAGCTCGCGGTCGGGGCGCGGCTCGCCCCGGACCTGGTGCTTGCGGTTGATCCAGGCCGTCGGGATGCCGTGCCGCCGGGCCGGGGTCACGTCGTGGAAGTGGCTCTGGGCGGCGTGCAGCCATCGCCGGCCGCCGATGCGCTCGTGCGCGGTCACGAAGTGCCCGTCGGCCGGCTTGTAGGAGCGCACCTGCTGCGCGGTCACGATCGGGTCGAACGGCACCGTGAAGTGCTTCCGCGTTCCCGCCAGGAGGTCGTCGTCCACGTTGGAGAGGATGCCGAGCTGATAGCCGGCCTTGAAGAGGCGCTCGAGCGCCGCGTTCGTGTCGGGAAAGGGGATCCAGAACGGCAAGCTCTCGGCCAGGAAGCCCGCGCCCTCCTCGGGCAAGGCCCAGGCGAGCTGGCGGGCGACGCGGCGCGTGCTCTCGGTCAGGACCTCGCGGTAGCTTCGGTAGCGTTCGGCCTCGACCTCGGCCTCGATCTTCTCGTAGGCCTCGAAGACGTGGCCCGGGTCGAGCCGGCCGCCGGTCTCCGCGACCGCCTTCGCGAAGGCGCCCGCGATGCCGCCGTCCCAGTCGATCAAAGTTCCGTAGCAGTCGAAGGTGATGATGTCGTATGGACGCGCGGTGCTCATCACATTAGAAAAATCCCGCTCAGACGGCGGGCCGCTTCTGGGCCCACGGCCGCGCCTGCTCGAAGGCGGCCGAGGCCTGCAGCACCTGGAGATCGGCCAGGCGGCGGCCGACGATCTGCAGCCCCACCGGCATGCCCGAGGCGGTGAAGCCCGCGGGCACCGTCGCGGCGGGCTGCCCGGTGAAGTTGAACGGGTAGCTGAAGCCGGCCCACGGGAACCAGTCCCAGGCATGCTGCGGGAAGTCCACCGGATTGAGCCGCCCGACCTCGAAGGCCGCGACCGACACGGTCGGGGTCAGCAGCAGATCGTAGGTGTCGAAGAGCGCGCGCACCGCGTCGCAATAGACGTGCTTGCGGCCGCGCATGGCCACGTAGGCTTCCGCGCTGTAGCGGCGGCCATCCTCGAGGGCCGCGACCAGGCCCGGATCCATCCGGGAGCGGAACTCGTCGAGGAACTGGCCGTAGTTGCCCGCGTAGTGCGCGTTCCACATGAGGTGGATCATCTCCCGCGTGTCCGGGAGGCTCACCTTGGCGTCCTCCACCGCGCAGCCCAGCTCCTGGAACGCGAGCGCGGCGCGCTTCGCCACCTGGCCCACCTCGGGATCCACCTGCAGGCCGCCCAGATCGAGGCTCCACCCCACGCGCAGGCCTCGGACGCCCTCGCGCAGACGGCCCACGTAGTCGTCGGGCGCGGCGTCGAGCGACTGGCGGTCCCAGTCATCGGGCCCGGCCATCACCGCCAGCATCAGCGCGGCGTCGGCCACCGTGCGCGTCATGGGCCCGGTATGCGAAGCGCTGTCGGTGTTGGACACGGGCCACATGGGCACGCGCCCGAAGGTGGGCTTGAGCCCGTAGATGCCGCAGAACGCCGACGGCACCCGCACCGAGCCCGCGCCGTCCGAGCCCTGGTGGAGCGGCCCCAGCCCGGCCGCGGTCGCCGCGCCGGCACCCGCGCTCGAGCCGCCCGAGGTCATGCCCAGGTTCCACGGATTGCGGGTGATCCCGGTGAGGGGGCTATCGCCGAGCGCCTTCCAGCCGAACTCCGGCGTCGTGGTCTTGCCAGTGAGGACGGCGCCGGCGGCCTTGAGCCGGCGCACGTACGGCGCGTCCACCTCGCCGATACGCTTGGCGAAGACGTGGGAGCCGAAGCGCGCGGGCACGCCCTCCACCAGGGCCAGATCCTTGATCGAGACCGGGATGCCGTGGAGCGGGCCGAGCCGCCTGCCCTTCATCACGGCGTCCTCGGCGGCGCGCGCCGCGGCCAGCGCCGCGTCCGCGGTGACCGCGCAGAACGCATTGATCTTCGGGTTCGCCTGCTCGATGCGCTCGAGCACGGCCCGGGTCAGATCCACCGGCGACAGCGCCTTCGACCGGATCTGGGGGATGAGCTCGGTAGCGGGCGTGTAGGCGAGATCGGTCGCGTTCATGAGGCCTCCGGATCGGGATGATCTATTTTCGCCGGAATGGTAGCACGGTCAGCGGCGGCGCGGCGGCAGCGCCACCGGCACGTCGCTGGCGCGCGCGAAGCGCGCGGCGAGCCGCTCGCCGAACGACGAGGCATCCAGTAGATTCGGCACCGCGCCTTCCACGACGCGCGCCTCCGCGGCACGCACCAGCCCCCGCATGCAGGCGGCCGCCTCGCAGTACGGCAGCCGCGTCCGATCGAGCGGGCGCAGCTTGCGGTAGACCGCCAGGTAGCGCGCGGCCACGAGCCGGCGCCCCGCCGCGGCGAGGGGGCGCAGCGCGACGGGCACCGGGAACAGGGCGACCGGCGTCTGGGTGAGGATGACGCGGGTCGCGGCCACGTCGTACTCCGGCGCGGCCACCACCACGTTGGGCCAGTCGAGCACCGCGGTCGTCCGCCCGTCCGCTACGAGGAGGTTCTGCGGGTGGAAATCGCCGTGGCAGATCACGCGCGCGGACCGCTCGGCGGGCTGCCGGGTGCGGAGCCAGCGCATCCCGTCCGCCAGGCCGGTGAGCCCGGCCTGCTGGATGCGGCGGTCGAGCGCCGCCAGGTGGCTCTCGAAGCTGACCGCGTCGCGATCGAAGCCCCAGCCGGCGGCCCGGCCCTCGTCGTCCAGCGCGCGCAGGAGCGCCTCGGGGTTGAGGGCGTGCAGCCGCGCGTGCGTCTCGGCGAGCGTCCGGCCCACTCCGGGCCGGCGCGTCGCGAGGAGCGGGCGACCGGCCGCGCGCTCCATGACGAGGAACCCGGCGCCGAGGGGCCCGCGGTCGGCGCTGGCGGTGAGCACGCGCGGGACCGGATAGCCGAGCCCGGCGACCGCGTTCTGGGTGGCGCGCTCGCGGAGCGCGCGCACCGGATCGTGAGCCGGGCTCAGCACGCGCAGGATGAGCGGGCCCGACCACCCGGCGGGCCCGGCGCTCAGGCGGAACCCGTAGATGCGGGTATCGTAGCCACCGGTGATCGGGGTCGGGGGCTCCGCGTAGGCGAGATGGGACGCGTGAAGCTCGCGGCGGAGGTGTGCGAGAAGCGGGGGCGCTACGTCCGTCGTTGACGTACCCCCCTCATTTCAGGAGGAACGTGGAGAGGCGGGTGAGGATGAACGCGTAGTCGAAGGCGATCTCGCGGAGGTAGTCGTAACGGCCGGAGGCGCCGCCGTGGCCGGCCTCCATGTTGATCTTGAACACGGGCGGGACGGCGGCGGTGCCGATCGCGCGCAGGCGCGCGATGTACTTCGCGGGCTCCCAGTACATCACCTGGCTGTCGTTGAGCGAGGTCTTGATGAAGAGCGCGGGGTACGGCCGCGCGTCCAGGTTGGTGTAGGGACAGTAGCTCTTCATGTACTCGTACTGCTCGCGGATCTTCGGGTTGCCCCACTCCTCGAACTCGCCCACCGTGAGGGGCAGCGACTCGTCGAGCATGGTGTTGATCACGTCCACGAAGGGCACCCGCAGCACCGCGGCGGCGCAGCAGTCCGGGCGCAGATTGAGCACCGCGCCCATGAGCAGGCCGCCCGCGCTGCCGCCCTCGATGACCAGCCGGTCGGGCGCGGTGTAGCCGCTCTCGGCCAGGAAGTCGGCGGCCGCGATGAAGTCGGTGAAGGTGTTGCGCTTGTTCATCATGCGGCCCTCGTCGTGCCAGCGCTTGCCCAGCTCGCCCCCGCCCCGGATGTGGGCGATCGCCACGCTGACCCCGCGGTCGAGCAGGCTCAGCCGATTCGACGAGAAGCCGGCCGGGTAGGGATAGCCGTAGGCTCCGTAGCCCGCGAGCAACATCGGGCTCGAGCCGTCGAGGCGCGACTCGGCGCGGCGCACGAGCGAGATGGCGACGCGGGTGCCGTCGGCGGATGTCGCGTGGATGCGCTCGGAGGCGTACCGCGCGGGATCGTAGCCGCCCAGCACCTCCGCCTGCTTCAGCAGGAGCAGGCGTCGCCCCACGATCTCGTAGTCGAACACCGAGGCGGGCGTGATCAGCGACTGGTAGCGCACCCGGTAGGCCCCGGCCTCGAACTCCGCGTTGGCGTCCGAGCTCAGGTCGTAGGTGGGCTCCGGGAACTGCACGTGATGGTGCGCGCCGGTGCGCGCGTCGGTGACCCGCAGCCGGATCAGCCCGTCCTCCCGCTCGTGGACGACATAGTGCTGGGCGAAGACGTCCACGTCCTCGAGCATCACGTCCGGACGATGGGCAATCAGCTCGCGCCAGCGACTGGGACGCGGATCGGCCACCGGGACCGTCACCAGCCGGAAGTTCCGCAGCCCGCCGCCATTGGTGCGGATGTAGAACAGATCGTCGCCGTCCGCCCCGCGCCCGTGATCAACCTGGTATTCATGGTCCTTTTCCCTGGGCAGCACCATCCGCCACGCCCCGCCCGGATCGCCGGCGGGGAGATAGCGCACCTCGGTACTCGTGAAGCTGCCCGAGATCAGGAACAGGTAGGCCAGGCTGCGCGAGCGGCCCACGTGGAACCGGAAGAGGGCGTCCGGCTCCTCGTGCAGCAGGTCGGCCACCGCGACCCCGAGGCGGTGCCGGTGCAGCCGGTACGGCCGCTTGGCCTCGTCCTCGGTGACGTAGAAGAGGGTCTCTCCGTCCGCGGCCCAGGCCACCGCGCTCACCTTCTCCACGCGGTCGGGCAGCAGCGCGCCGGTTTCGAGATCCTTCACCTGGAGCGTGTAGTCGCGGAAGCCGGTCAGATCGGTGGTATAGGCGAGCCGCCGGCCGTCGTCGCTCACGGTGGCCGCGCCCAGGGCCAGGAAGGGGTGCCCCTCGGCGAGCTGGTTGAGGTCGAGCATCACCTGCTCGGGCGCCTCCAGGCTCCGCGCCTTGCGGCAGAAGATCGGGTACTGCTTGCCCTTCTCGGTGCGCGAGTAGTAGTGGTAGCCGCGCAGGCGGTAGGGGACGGACTGGTCGTCCTCCTTGATGCGAGCCAGCATCTCGGTGTAGAGCGATTCCTGGAAGGCCACGGTGGGCTTCATCACCGCGTCCGTATAGGCGTTTTCCTCGGTCAGGTAGGCGATGACCTCGGGGTCGTCCTTCTCCCGCATCCAGTAGTAATCGTCCTGGCGCACTTCCCCGTGGACCACGTCGACCTTGGGGATTTTCCGGGCGACCGGGGGCCGGGCGACCGGGGGGGTGGGCGGCATGCTCCGCACCGTACCACAGGCCCGCCGCTTGCGCGGCCGCGCGCTCGGTCCCTACACTGGCGCGACCCACCCATGCCCGAGCTGCCCGACGTCACCGTCTATCTCGAAGCGCTGGCCGCGCGCGTCCGCGGCGCGCGGCTCGAGCGCATCCGGCTCGCCAACCCCTTCGTGCTGCGCTCGGTGGATCCGGGACTCGCCGAGGTGGCGGGCCGCGCGGTGACCGGCTTCCGGCGCCTGGGCAAGCGGATCGTGATCGCGCTGGACGGCGAGCTGTTCGTGCTCATCCACCTGATGATCGCGGGGCGGCTGCACTGGAAGGAGGCCGGCGCGAAGCTGCCCGGCAAGATCGGGCTGGCCGCGCTCGACTTCTCCACGGGAACCGTCACCCTCACCGAGGCGGGAACCAAGCGCCGCGCCGCCATCCACCTGGTCCGCGGCGAGGCCGCGCTGGCCGCCCACGATCCGGGCGGCCTCGAGCTCGGGGAGGCCGACCCGGCCGCCTTCCGGGCCGCGATCACCCGCGAGTCCCACACGCTCAAGCGGACGCTGACCGACCCGCGCATCCTGAGCGGCATCGGCAACGCCTACTCGGACGAGATCCTGCACCGGGCCCGGCTCTCGCCGGTGCGCATGACGCGCCAGCTCGCGGAGGAGGAGACCACGCGACTCTTCGAGGCGGCGAAGGCCACGCTGGCCGACTGGATCGAGCGGCTGCGACACGAGGCGGGGGGCGGGTTCCCGGAGGGCGTGACCGCGTTCCGCCCCGACATGGCGGTGCACGGTCGCTACGGCCGCCCCTGCCCCGACTGCGGCGCTCCCGTGCAGCGCATCGTGCACGCGGGGAACGAGACCAACTACTGCGCGCGGTGCCAGACCGCCGGGCGCCTCCTGGCCGACCGCGCGCTCTCGCGGCTGCTCCACCAGGACTGGCCGCGCACGCTCGAGGAGCTGGAAGAGCGGCGCGCCCCCGGCCCCGCCGGGGTCAGCGCGGCTTCGAGGGGCCCTCGGGCTCGCCCACCAGGACGTCGGCCGGGTCCACCCCCACCAGCTTGACGCGCACGCGCCAGGGGCTCGGCCCGGCCTGCGCCAACGGGAAGGAGGCGATGTTGCTCCCGACCGCGCTGCTCCCGCCGCCGCCCACCACCCCGCCCGTCGAGACGCCGACCCCCGTGCTCACCCCGCCGCCCATACTGCCGAAGCTGCCGACACCGAAGCCGATGCTGACCGGGCTGCCCCCGCCGCCCGCGGCCGGGGTGTACTCGATGGTCTGCGCCTCGAGCACGGTGCCGTCGGGCTTCACGATCTGCGCCCGCTCGAGGCGGCGCCCGCCGCCGTCGATCTCGACACGGAGCCGGTCGCTCACGATCGTGTAGGCGGCGGACACGGTGGCGCCCGCCGGTTGCACCGCGGGCTTGTAGGGCAGGCCCGACGAGGTCGAGGAGCACGCCGTGAGCGCGCCCGCCAGCAGCCCCGCCGTCACCCCCGCCGTCACCCCCGTCGTCACCATGGTCGCGACGATGGCCCGCATGCACGGTATTATCGCACGCGGACAGGAGAGAGCCCATGAGCGCCGGCGACGAAGAGCGAGTACCCCCGGGAGCCGACCTCGAGCGGTACGTCCGGGAGCTGGCCGAGTTCGTCGGCCTGGACGAGGCGGATGCGACCGCCATCCGCGCGAGCGCGCCCGCGATCCTGAAGCACGAAGCCGAGTTGACCAGCGCGCTCTACGAGCACTTCCTGCGCTTTCCCGCCACCGCGCGCTTCTTCCTGAGCCCGGACGGAACGCCGGATCGGACGCGGATCGACCGGCGCAAGCACAGCCTGGCCCGGTGGCTGCGCGAGACCGCCCAGGCCGCGCTGACCCACGACTTCGCGTACTACCTGCTCTCGGTCGGCCTCGCCCACAGTCACCGCGACTACGGGCCGGGCGGCAAGATCCCCCCGCAGTTCATGGTGGCCGCGATGAGCCTCACCCAGACCGCGCTCGCCCGCATCTTTCGCGACGAGCTGGGCGATCCGGCGGCGGCGCTCGAGGCGGCGGTGGCGTGGAACAAGCTGCTGCTGCTCCACCTGAACGTGCTGCTAATCGGCTACCTGCTCCCGCCGCGCAAGGCCTCCTGAGGCTCGGCGGGGCCCACGTCTCGGAACCGCGCGCCCCGGAGGCCCGATCGGCGCCCCGGGGCGCGGGGCTTACTTCGGCGCGGGACTTACTTCGGCTTGTGCACGAGCGTGAGGCCCATCGCGCTCGCGGCCTCGTCGTACTTGGCCACGGACTCGTCGTGCTTGCCCGCCTTGTGCAGGGTGTCCCCCTCGGCGGCCAGCATCTTGGCCTTGTAGGCCGCGTCGTCCAGACGGTAGTCGGCGGCGTCCGTCACCTGCTTGTGCAGCAGTGGGCACTCGTGGGCGAGCGCGGGGGCAACCGCAAACCCCAGCGCGGCGATCGTCAGCAGAATGGTCTTCATGTCTCGCGTCTCCTCGCGTGAAAAGGGTGAGCCGAGCGACGGGAACGGTGCGCGAGAAACGGTCAGACGCGAGGAGGCGCGCGGCCGGTCGGGGTCCGGCAGGTCCATCCGGCGACGACCGGGTCGCGCGTGTCGGGCCCGCCCATCCGCCGGACGGACAGGGGCGCGGGCAGGATCCACGCGGGGCCGGACAGCGTGCCCGCGGCGAGACTGAGCCGGTCATCGTCGCTCTCGGCGGGGTCGCCGACGGCCATCCAGCCGCCGTCGGCGTCGATGACGATCGCCGCGGGAAGGAGCAGCGCGAGCACGGCGATCAGCAGGAGCCCGCACCACCGGTCCGCGCCCCACCCCATCGGCATGATCCGCATCCTGACCGGGGGGCCGCCGCGTGTCAAGTCGCCGTCGGATTGACAGCGGCCATCGCCCGCCGCATAGTGAGCCCACGACAGCGAAGGGAGCGCTCATGGCGAAGCCGACCACGATTCGAGAGCTGCGCGACAGCGGGTACACGTCCCGATCCGTCAAGCAGGAGCTGCGCGACAGCCTGATCGCCCGCCTACGCCGCGGCGAGGGCCTCTTCTCCGGCATCGTGGGCTACGAGCAGACCGTCGTGCCCCAGATCGAGAACGCGGTGCTGAGCGGCCAGGACATCGTCTTCCTGGGCGAGCGCGGCCAGGCCAAGACGCGCATGGCCCGCCTCCTGGTGGGCCTGCTCGACGAGGAGATACCCGCGCTGGCCGGCTGCGAGATCAGCGACGAGCCCTTCGCCCCGATCTGCCCGGCGTGCCGGCAGCGCGTCGGCGAGCAGGGCGACCGTGCCGCGATCGCGTGGATCCCGCGCGACCGGCGCTATGGCGAGAAGCTCGCCACCCCCGACATCACGATCGCCGACCTGATCGGCGAGGTGGATCCGATCAAGGTGGCGGAGGGCCGCTACCTCTCCGACGAGCTCACCATCCACTACGGGCTCCTGCCCCGCACCAACCGCGGCATCTTCGCGCTCAACGAGCTGCCGGACCTGGCCGAGCGCATCCAGGTGGGCCTGCTCAATATCATGGAGGAGCGCGACGTGCAGATCCGCGGCTACAAGGTGCGTCTGCCCATCGATCTCTACGTGGTGGCGAGCGCGAATCCGGAGGACTACACCAACCGCGGGCGGATCATCACCCCGCTCAAGGACCGCTTCGGCTCGCAGATCCGCACCCACTACCCCAAGCGGGTGGAAGACGAGATCGCGATCATGGAGGCGGAGCGCACCACCTACGCGGACGCCGGGCTCGAGACGAAGAGCCCGGAATTCAT
This sequence comes from Candidatus Acidiferrum sp., assembly GCA_035635775.1. GTDB lineage: Bacteria > Methylomirabilota > Methylomirabilia > Rokubacteriales > CSP1-6 > CAMLFJ01. Next base: position 18,525 of record DASQAL010000003.1, on the reverse strand, counting down.
GAAGCAGCTCGTGGCCGAGGTCACCCACCTCGCCCGCCGCTCACCCGAGATCAGCCAGCGCTCGGGGGTATCGGTGCGCGTGACGATCTGCAACTACGAAAATCTATTGTCGAGCGCGCTCAAGCGGGCGATCCGCCTCGGGGAGTCGGTGGCCGCGCCCCGCATCAGCGATCTCTCCGCCATCGCCGCCTCGACCGGCGGCAAGATCGAGATGGAAAGCCTGGGCGACGCGACCGAGGACAAGGTGCTCGGCAAGATCATGCAGCGCGCCGTGCTCAACGTGTTCAACCGGAGCTTCGGCGGGGGCGAGCTGGACGAGGTGGTGGGCGCCTTTCAGGACGGCCTCAAGATCGAGGTCTCCGACTCCATGCCCGCCGACCTCTACCTCCGGCACCTCGGCCAGGTCCGCCCGCTGCAGGCCGCGGTGCGCAAGCTCGGCGCGCAGGATCCGGCCAGCGTGGCCGCCGCGGTCGAGTTCGTGCTGGAGGGCCTGCACCTGAGCAAGAAGCTGAACAAGGACGTGCAGGCCGGGCAGGCGCGCTACCGGGTGGCGTGAGGCGCTAGTGAATCCTACCCGGGCGCGCGAGCACCGGCGGGAGCGTGTCAGCATGAGCTCCGTTCGAGCGCCGGCTTGGCCGGCGCAACCTGTTCTGGGGGAGGCTCGGAGGGGGCCATCGCGGCCCCCTTCGATGGGCTAGTGTCGCCGCCGATCTGGTACTCGCGCTGGGACGGCTCCCAGCGCCTCGACGATCTCGACGCCGATCAGCTCCTCGACGCCATGTCCGACGACCTCCTGTCGGACGGCGATCCGTGGAGCGCGCTGAGGCGCCTCTTCCAGCGCGGCGCGAAGAACCCGGACGGGGCCAACCTCCCCGGGCTTCAAGACCTGCTCAACCGCCTGCGCCGGCAGCGCCAGCAGCAGCTCGACCGTTACGATCTCTCCTCGGTGCTCGACGACATCAAGCAGAAGCTCGACAAGATCCTCCAGACCGAGCGCGAGGGCATCGAGCGGCGGGTGAGCGACGCCAAGGAGCGGGCGGAGCGCGGCGAGGCGCCCGAGTCGTTCCGGCAGGCGATGGAGCAGGCGGCCGCCGAGCACAAGAAGACGCTCGACGAGATGCCGGAGTCCCCGGCCGGGCGCATCCAGGGCCTGCAGAACTACGAGTTCATGGACCCCGACGCGCACCGCCTGTTCTGGGAGCTGATGAAGGGCCTGCAGCAGCAGATGCTGCAGCCGTTCCTCTCCAACATGCAGAAGGCGCTCGGCAACATGAGCCCCCAGGACCTCGAGCGGATGCGGGAGATGGTGCGCGACCTCAACCGCATGCTCCAGGACCGCGCGGAGGGGCGCGAGCCGGACTTCGACGCCTTCAAGCAGAAGTGGGGCGACCACTTCCCGGGCGCCCAGAACCTCGACCAGCTCATGGAGCAGATCGCCCAGCAGGCCGGCCAGATGCAGTCGCTGCTCTCGAGCATGTCGCCCGGCCAGCGCAGCCAGCTCCAGGACATGATGCAGTCGCTCTTCATGCAGGACGAGCGGCTCGAGGCCGAGCTGCGCCAGCTCGGCATGAACCTGAGCCAGCTCATGCCGCCGCCCGACGGCCAGCGCTACAACTTCCGCGGCGACGACGACCTCACGATGAAGCAGGCCATGGAGCTGATGGACGAGCTCCGCCAGCTCGACGAGCTCGAGCGGCAGATCCAGAAGGTGCGCGATCCCAACGACCTCGAGAAGATCGACCCGCAGCAGGTCGAGCAGCTCCTGGGCGAGGAGGCGGCCCGCGACCTCGAGCGCCTGCGCGAGATGACCAAGAAGCTGGAGGAAGCCGGCTATCTCGAGCGGAAAGGCGACCGGCTCGAGCTGACCGCGCGGGCCATTCGCAAGATCGGCGACAAGGCCCTGCGCGACATCTTCGGACACCTCAAGCGCGATCGCTTCGGCGGCCACGCGCTCGAGCGGCGGGGGGCGGGCGGCGACCGCACCGACCAGATCAAGCCCTACGAGTTCGGCGACCCGTTCCTGCTCGAGCTGCGCGAGACCCTGATGAACGCGGTGGAGCGCAACGGCGCGGGCGTCCCGGTGCGCCTCGCCCCCGACGACTTCGAGGTGGTGCGTACCGAGACCCAGACCCACGCCGCCACCGTGCTCATGCTCGACATGAGCCGCTCGATGATCTTCAACGGCTGCTTCCTGCCCGCCAAGAAGGTCGCGCTCGCGCTCAACGCCCTCATCCGGGGCCAGTTTCCGCGCGACAGCCTCTACATCGTGGGCTTCTCGCTCTACGCCCGCGAGTTCAGCGCGGCCCAGCTCCCCCATCTCGCCCCCGGCGAGTGGAGCGTGGGCACCAATATGCACGCAGGCTTCCTGCTCGCCCGCCAGCTCCTCGCCCGGCACAAGGGCGGCAACAAGCAGGTGATCATGATCACCGACGGCGAGCCCACCGCGCACATGGAGGGGAGCGAGCCCGAGTTCGCCTACCCCCCGACCCGACGCACGCTGCAGGAGACGCTCAAGGAAGTGCAGTGCTGCACGCGCGAGGACATCACGATCAACACCTTCATGCTCGAGCAGAGCCACGCCCTGACCGCCTTCGTCGAGCAGATGACCCGCATCAACCGCGGCCGGGCCTTCTTCGCGACGTCCGATCGCCTGGGCGAGTACGTCCTCGTGGACTTCGTCCGCGCGAAGCGCCGGGCCGTTTCCTAGCCGGCCCGCCCGATGGCGGACGCCGCGACGGTCGTCCTGCTCGTACGCCACGGGCTGACGCCCACCACCGGGATCAAGCTGCCCGGCCAGGCCCCCGGCCTCCACCTCACCGACGAGGGGCGCCGCCAGGCCGAGGCCGCCGCCGCCCGTATCAAGGCGCTGCCCAAGATCGCGGCCGTCTACTCCTCGCATCTCGAGCGCGCGCGCGAGACCGCCGCGCCCATCGCGCGTGCCCGCGGGCTCGCTCTCCGCATAGACCGAGACCTGGCCGATCTCGACATCGGCTCGTGGACCGGCCTGAGCCTCAAGCAGGCGGCCCGGCGGCCCGAGTGGGAGACGGTGCAGCGCAACCCGAGCGGCTTCCGCTTCCCCGACGGCGAGTCCTTCCCGGAGATGCAGGCGCGCATCACCTCCGCGCTCGGCCGGCTGGTGGCCCGCTTCCCCGGGCAGATCGTGGTGGCGGTGTCTCACGCCGATCCGATCAAGGCGGCGGTGGCCCAGGCGCTCGGCACGCCGCTCGACCTCTTCCAGCGCATCATGATCGCGCCCTCGTCCATCACCGCGGTGGCCTACCGGCGCACGGGCCCCGCCGTCCTCACCGTGAACTCGCTCGCGGGCGACCTCGCGTGGCTCGGCGGGGGCAAGGCATGAGCGACAACCCCTCCTTCGAGGTCGACGCGCCGGACCATTTCACGGCCGGCGCGGTCGGGCCGCCGGGCCAGCGGGTCTTCTACCTGCAATCGCGCGACGCCGGACGTCTCATCACCCTGAAAGTCGAGAAGGAGCACGTGCGCGCGCTGGCCGAGTACCTGGGGGGCCTGCTGGCCCGCGTGAAGGGCGCGCCGGGGGCCGCGCGCGGCGCGGCCGAGCTGATCGAGCCGCTCGAGGTCGCGTGGGACGTGGGCTCGCTCGCGGTGGGCTACGACGAGGGCCAGGATCGGGTAGCCGTCGAGGCGAGCGAGCTGATCGAGGCGGAGGAGGCGGAGGAGGAGGGCAGCCCCGGGCCGGAGCCCGAGCCGGCCATGGCCCGCTTCCGCATCACCCGCGCCCAGGCCGCCGCCTTCGTGGAGCGGGCGAACGAGCTGATGAAGGGGGGCCGCCCGACCTGCCCGGTGTGCAGCCGTCCCATGGATCCCGAGGGCCACGTCTGCCCGCGGGCCAATGGGCACGTGCAGCACTAGCCCCCGCGCGCACGCGATGGGCGAGGGTCAGAGGCGAGCGGATACGGACACCGAGTTCCGGCTGCTCCGGGACGGCGATATCACCGTCAAGGGACGGATGCCGCGGAGCAGCAACGCCACCTTCCTGGTGGAGCTGGCCCTCGACGGCGCCACCGCCCTGGCCGTCTACAAGCCGGAGCAGGGCGAGCGGCCGCTCTGGGATTTCCCGCCCGGGCTCTACCGGCGCGAGATCGCCGCGTACCTGCTCTCGGAGGCGCTCGGCTGGGGCCTCGTGCCGACGACCGCCCCGCGCGACGGCCCGCTGGGCGAGGGGTCGCTGCAGCTCTTCGTCCCGGCCGACTTCCGCCAGCACTACTTCACCCTGCTGGAGGCGGGCGAGCACCGCGAGACGCTGCAGCGCATCTGTCTCTTCGACCTGGTGGCGAACAATGCCGACCGCAAGAGCGGCCACTGCCTGCTCGTCCCCGGCGACCGGATCTACGCGATCGACAACGGCCTGACCTTCCATGCCGAGCCCAAGCTGCGCACGGTGATCTGGGACTTCGGCGAGGAGCCGATCGCGCCCGCGCTGCGGGAGGATCTCCGCCGCGTGCTGGGCGACGACCTCCCGCCCGCGCTGGCCGAGCTGCTCGACCCCGACGAGCAGGGCGCGCTCAAGCGCCGCGCGCGCGGACTCCTCCGCACGGGGCACTATCCGGTGGACAAGAGCGGCCTGCGCTACCCCTGGCCGCTGATCTGATCTCTCCCTCTCCCCTCAGGGGAGAGGGCAGGGTGAGGGGCCTGCTAGTGGCCGCGCCGGCGGTGCGAGTCGCCGTGGATGATATCGCACCAGCGCCGGTTCTCGTCGCCGCCCGCCTCCGCGCTCCCGGTCAGCATGGCGTCGGACATCACACGAGCGTCGTCGAGGCCCTCGCGCATCGGCATGTGGACGTTGCACCACTGCACTTCGAGGATTTCCAGCAGCGTGTCGGCGTCGGGCTCGCAGGCGGGGCAGTACGCGCGGGCAATACGGGGGGTTTCGGCCGGCATGTCGTTCACGGCAGTCCCCCGCGCTGGAAGACTGCGGAACTTCGTCGCGAGTTTCGAGCGATCACACCCTCCTGTCCGGCATCCCGGACCCGGCTCGAGGCTCACGATCATTCTACACACGGGATTATTTCGCGCCTAATTCTGCGGGGGCCGCGCCGGCCGGCCGCTCCAGCGCGGCCAGGAGCCGCCAGACCAGGGCCAGGACCGCCAGCATGTCCACTGTGGAACTGCCTGCCCACATAATGACCCCGCCGAGGGCCTGGTCCTCCAGTGGCGTCAACGTGGTCACCCGCGGCACCGCCGCATAGGTGTCGTAGAGCACCCGCGGGCTCCAGGCCAGGAGCATCGCCAGGACCGAGCCGTGCAGCGCGGCGATCACCACGTGGGCGATCCGGAGGCCGTACGAGGCCGGACGGCGCGCCCGCGGGGCCGGGCCGATGACCGGCCACCAGAACAGCACCGCGGCGCCGAAGAACGCCAGGTGCTCGACGTGGTGGACCCACTCGCCGCCGAGCGCGGCCTCGTAAGCGCGCGGATGGTGCCAGGCCCACAGCACGGCCGCGTAGACGAGCGCGGCCACCGGCACCCCGGTGAGGCGCTCCCAGGTCGCGCGCAGCGGCCGACCGCCGGCCAGGAGCCGACCGGTGCGGCGCCGGAGCGGCCGGGGCAGCACCCACAGGATCGCGGGCAGCGGATCGGCCAGGAGGAGCAGCGGGGCCGCCACCGCCATCAGCAGCATGTGCTGGGTCATGTGCGCGGCGAACAGGAAATGCCCGAGCGCGGCCACCGGCGTGAGCAGCGCCGCGGCGAGCGCGAGTAGCCCGGCCAGGCCGGCGGCCGGCCGCCAGGACGGTCGGGCGCCGCGCCGCGCGAGCCGCCACCAGCCCACCGCGTAGAGGCCGGCCACCGCGGCGAGCGGGAGCACCAGCTCCGGCGCGAGGCTCCAGTCGAACGCGCCGGGGGGAAGCGTCGCGTCGAGCCCCGAGCCGAGGGCCCCGGTCGACTGAGGATGCGCCACCGCTTACTTCCGGAAGGCCAGGACGATGACCCAGAGGAAGAAGATGATGGTCCCGGCGAGGAACAGGCCAAAGGCGAGCGTCTCGAAGGAGGACATGGGCGAGCCTCCGTCAGAAGAGGGACGCGAGCCCCGACAGCGCGTTCACCAGGATGTCGAGGCCCAGCACGAGCAGGTTCAGCACGGCCAGCGCGAGCACGATGCGTTCGGCGAGCATGGCGGCGCGCTCCCTACGGGCTCACGCCCAGGCCGGGACCGAGGCCGCCCCAGTGCTTGAACAGGTAGTAGACGCCGAAGACCGCCAGCACCAGGTACACGACCAGCAGCCACCGGTTGACGATGCCGTGGTACGCGCGGATCTCCCCGCCCGCGTATTCCTCCACCTCCCCGTAGCGCGGATGGCGCTCCCCGTGCTCATCGCTCATGCGCAATGCCCTCCGCGGTCAGCACCTGGTGCTTCACGCGCTCGATGTCGGTGAAGACCCCGCTGGTGGCGGCCCAGATGAACGCCATGAGCGCGGCCAGGCTCATCAGCAGGGCGACCACGAACGCCCCGAAGGTCAGATATTCGAGCATGGAGTGATCTCCCGGCGGTTCATTCGCGGATGCCTGGATGGAGGCGGCGGCCCGGCTGCGCGGTCCGGGTGGGCTCGGCGGGATCGACAGCCAGCCGCGGGTGATCGGCCTCGATTTCTCGACCGTTCAGCAGGGCGCGCGTCGCGGGCGGGACCTCGAGGCGATTGCCGGTGAGCGGGTCCATCCAGGCGGAGAGCGACAGCACGTAGTAGGAGATGGCCCAGCGCTCCGGCTCGGTCATGGAGTCGGCGAAGGAGGGCATGGGGGTGCCGTCGAGGCCGAGCGACATCGTCCGGAAGATGTCGCGCACGCTCGAGCCGCCCTTGAACTGGCCGCGGGTGAAGTCGGCGGGGCGGATCGGGAAGCCGGCGAGGTCCTTCATCTCGTCGGCCGACGGGCCGTCGCCCTTGCCGCCCGGGCCGTGGCACTGGAAGCACTTGGCCTTCACGTAGAGCTCCTTGCCGCGGGCGACCAGCTCGGGCGTGGCCTTCGGAGGGTCGCCGATCAGGAGCGGCGGCTCCGGGGCCTCCTCCTTGAACCGCTTGGAGAAGGTCTTGATGTAGCCGGCCACCGCCATCCGCTCCTTGTCGGAGAGCTCGTGCCAGGTGGGCATGGCCGTCCAGCGCACGCCGCGCGTGATCGTGCGGTACAGGTCGCCGTCGGTCGGGAGCGACCCGCTCGGCGTCGTGCGGAACTTGAAGACCCCGAGCGTGAAGTCGCGCGGCTTCGGCGAGAGGAAGGTGGCGGCGGCGCCGTTGCCGTCGCCCTTGGGTCCGTGACAGCCGATGCAGCGGCTCTGGTAGGTCTGGCGTCCCAGCGCGAGCAGATCGCGGCCGCTCGGGATGCTCATGACGGAGACGGCCACGTTCTGCGGCTCGAAGACCTCCCGCCAGGCGCCCCGGTTCATCCCGAGCTTCTGGATGTAGCGGACGAGCCCGACCATTTCCTGAGACGGCAGTACCAGGGTGAGGGCGGTCAGGACCGGGGGCGTCTGCTGGAAGCCGGTGAGATCGATCACCGGGGTGCCCTCGATGGGCCACCGCCCATCCGGCGCGGGCGGGACGAAGGTGAGCCCATCCGCGTTCGGGTAGAGGCGGATCTGCCGGTCGCCCTTCATCGAGAACCAGCGGCCCAGCTCGGGCGAGGCCGCCAGCGCCTCGCCCTCCTTCTTCACCGGAACCGGCACCCGGGTGAAGAGCCAGCGGAAGCTCGGCATGATCGACTCGGGCACGACCAGACGCGGGTCCCAGTGATGGGCGTAGTGCCAGTCGTCGCCGTACTTGAGGCCGACCCGCGTCAGGTCTGGGCCGATCCGACGCGTGGAGAAGAGATGCGGCAGGTCGTAGGCGTATTCGCCCGCCTCCGACACCGGCCCCCAGCGCAGGTCCTCCCCGGTCACCGGCCGCACGTACTGGCTGTGGCAGTACCAGCAGCCCTCGCGGATGTACACCTCCCGCCCGAGGCGCTCGAGCCCGCTGTAGTCGCTGGCGTCGTAGCGCACCCACTTCACGTCGCCCAGGTCGGTACGGACCGCGCGGCTGACTTCCTTGGACCGCGACTCCGGGAGCATCGCGGGCAGGAAGCCCTGCACGAACATGGCGAGGGTCACGAGGGCGAAGCCGGCGCCGATGGCGAGCGAGCCGATGGACTTCATGCCGCGGCGGTCCGGCGCGCGAGCGCGGTGCGCATCAGGGTGATGATCAGCAGCGACATGCCCACGTCCATGGAGATCCCGGTGAAGGTGCGGACCCACCAGAAGGGCCGGATCGCGTTCATCGAGTGGATCCACTCCGCCCCCGCGATCAGCATGAAGCCCTGCTGCAGGCCCTGGGCGGTGAGCACGAGCCCCATCGCGGAAATGCCGAGCGTGATGAGCCAGAAGCCCCAGTTGCCGAGCTTGAAGCTCCAGAGGGCGGGCGCCCCGTGCAGGCGCGGCCACACGTAGACGCTGCCTCCGATGGCCCAGATCACGAAGGTGCCGAACACGGTGAGGTGCGAGTGCGAGATGACGAAGTCGGTGAAGTGGGTCGGCTGCTGCAGCGACCGCAGGGCCTCCAGCGAGCCCTGGAAGCAGCCCACCAGGTACATGACCGAGCCCACGATGAGGAACTTGGCGGGCAGGTTGGGCCCGAACTGCGGCCAGCGGCCGATCATGGTGCCGAAGAAGTTCTGCAGCACCGTCCACACCGGGATGATCAGCATCATGGACGAGACGATGGCGATGGTCTCGGCCCAGTCCGCGATCGGGGAGTAGAGGTAGTGGTGGATGCCCACGAACGGGTAGAAGAAGGCGAGCGACCAGAAGCCGATCAGCGAGAGCTTGTGGCTGTAGATGGGATTGCGCACGCTCGCGGGCAGGAAATAGTAGATCAGCACGTAGCCGGCGGGGGTGATCCAGAGCCCCACCACATAGTGGATGAACAGCCCGTGCCAGGCCGCGTTGTTGATGCCGGGGATGTGATAGGGCCCCAGCATGAGCAGCACCAGGTTCACGTCGGTCCACACGAAGGCCGAGATCAGGTACCAGAGCGAGACGTAGAGGGGCTTCTCGGTCCGGTGCTTGATCGTCATCAGGAACTGCACGGTGAGCTGCACGAGCCCGATGAACGTGATCACCACGTTGATCAGGGGCAGCTCCCCCGCCTCCCAGCCGCGGTTGTAGCCGAGGGTGAGCAGGATCACCGCGAGCGCCAGGTTCAGGTTCCACACCCAGAGCAGCGGGGTGCTCCAGCGCTCGCCCCAGAGCCGCACCCCGCAGAGGCGCGGGACTATGTAATGGCAGAGGCCGATGAAGAGCGTGGAGAAGGCGCCCCAGATGACCCCGTTGACGTGGATCGGCCGCAGGCGACCGAAGGTGAGCCACGCGGGGCCGCCCAGGAACTCCGGGTAGTTGAACTTGGTCGAGATGAGCGCGCCCACCGTGGGGAAGATCAGGAGCCAGACGAAGCCCCAGGCGAGCCATTTCCGGATCAGCGCGGTGTCGATGAGCTGGTCATTCCGGACGGTCGTGTCGGTGGCCATGGCTCTCAGGCGAAGCGGATCGGGTGCTCGGCGTCGAGCCGGGCCCCGCGGTTGTTCCGGAAGACCACGCGCAGCATCCCCGCGCGCCACGGCTTGAGCCGGAACGTGATGAACGGGTTGTCACTCACCGCCGGGGTCAGCGCGAAGTGGCTCACGCGCTCTCCGTCCAGGAACACGTCCATCTCGGTGAGGTAGAAGGGCTCGGCGGCCTGCACCCACGCGCCGTCGCGCCGCTCGAGCCCGGTGCGCACCGGGTGCTGGATCTTCACCTGCACGTCCAGAAGCTGCCCCGCCGCGATCGGCTCGTCCCGCGCCGCCTGCGGCAGCCGGATCACCGGGGGGCGGATCAGGGTGGCGGCGCGCTCCGGCTTCGGCACCGGCCCGCCGCAGCCCCCGGCGCCGTCCACCACCCGGGTGGACGCGGTGCCCGTCCAGCGGGCGGCCCGACTGCACTCGACGGTGGCCTGCACGGTCGACGGCCCGTCGTCGAGCCGCGCCTGGAACGCCACGTAGGCCTGGCCGTTGGCGGGCGAGAACGAGAACTCGCCCTTGCTCGCGATGGGGTCCCGCTCGTTGATCACCGTGATCATGGTGGCATGGTGATCGATGTCCATCGGGTGGTCGACCTCCACCACGATGGGGACCTTGGCGCCGTTCTCGGTGAGCACGGGCAGACGGATGATCGGGGGCGCGGCGTGAGGCGGCGGGGTGTGGGACCCCGCCGCCTGGGCGGGGCCGTCGTGCAACCGGCCCCGCACCAACGCCAGCCCCACGGCGCCCCCGGCGACGACGAAGAGTCGTCGCCGGGTTATTGCTTGGTGAGGCGCAGCCGAAGGCGAGCCGAACGAATATGACAAGGAAGTTTCCGGTTGTGTGCTAGTGCCGGCCGGGATCCAGCTTGGCGCCGCGGTTCGACCAGATGATGTAGGCCTCGAGCGCCTTCATCGCATCCGAGTCCTCGGCGAGCTTGATGCCCTCGTTGGGCTTCTCGATGCACCAGTTGATCATGTCGCGGAGCGTGGCGAACTTGTTCATCTGCTCCTGGAACTTCGGGAACTCGTGCGGATGCGTGTCCGATGAGAAGGGATGGCACATGGCGCACGCCATGCCCGTCTTGCTGAGCTGCGCCCCCATCTTCTTCTCGGTGGCGCCGTCCCCGTGGAAGAGGAGGTCGCCGAGCTTCACCTGCTCGATGAGGATGTCCTCGAACGCGTTGAGCTGTTCGGGCGTGTGCTTCTCCTTGTGGGCGAAGGCGCGATCGAGACCGGTGGTCGCCACAAGCACGGCCACGGCCAGTACCAACACGACGGCGAGCGCGACGCGGGCGATGGTCATCACTTGTGCCCTCCCGGATAGGTCCACTCACGGTCGACGAGACGCGGGCTCAGCGGCTGGTTGACGTTGTCGCCGCACCCGGAGTCCACCGCGGCCTCGCCGATGATGTGCTCCTTCTTCCGCCACATCATGTACTCCGCTTCGATCTTGCCGGCCGCGCTCTGGGTGAGCTGACTCCAGCCAACCCCGTCGTAGTGGTCGCCGGGATCCACGCGCAGGTGGCACTTGGTGAGCGCGGGGACGCCCTCCGGCGCGTAGGGCCACGGCCACGAGGTGGCGAGCATACCGATGGAGCGCATGGTGCCGATCTCGTTGTAGAGCACCTGGTGGGTGTGACCGTGGATGTTCGTCACTTTGGGGTAGCCTTTCAGAACCTCGTGCACTTCGCGCCAGTCGCGTACCCAGAAGTTCCAGGGCGGGTAGTATTCGTAGAGCGGGTTGTGGGTGAAGATGACCACGGGCCGGTCCTTCGGCCAGCTCCCGAGTGTGGTCTGCAGCCACTGCATCTGGTCGCGCCCGACGCCGGCCCACGCCCCCGCGACGCTGCCGTCGAGCGTCGCCATGTGGCCCATCCGCTCCTTGGGCGTCATCTTCTTCGCGGTCCAGTAGTCGGGCCCGCGGCTCACGGTGTCGAGGCCGACGAAGCGGACGCCCTTGTGGTCGAAGGTCCACGGCTGCTTGCCGAACAGGCGCTCCCACTTGGCGCCCATGTCGAGGTACCAGTCGTGCTCGCCGGGGATGAAGACCTTCCGGATCTTCACCTCCTTGAGGATGTCGGCCCCGAGGTCGAGCTCCACCGGGTCGCCGAGCTGGGCCAGATCGCCGCCGAAGATCAGGAAGTCGGCGGGCGGGTTCATGGCCTGGATCTCCTTCACCGCGCGCACCGCCTTCTCCACGAAGCGCGTGTTCACGTCCTTCGGGTAGAGGTGGGTGTCCGACAGCCACGCGAACTTGAAGGCCGTCTGTCCAAAGGCGAGGTCGATCGTGTTGATCAGGGGTAGCCATCCGTAGGTCGTCGCCCCGGCCGTGATCCCGGCCGTGATCAGCGACTTGTGGATGAAGGTCCGCCGCGTGACCGTCATCGACCGGTCGGGCGTCACCTCCGGGCCGGTGAGCGTCCGCGCCATCTCACGCCGCTCGTGCAAGAGTGGATCCATACCGCGTGCCCCTTTCTTTGGGCGTTTTCGCCCGGAAACCGTGACTGCTTGTTCTAAATTGGGGGGGAGCGGCCCCGCTCCTCCCCCAAGCCCCCCCATGACACTCAGCAGGGCGTTGCTGCGTTGATTTCGCGCGAGCTTGTTCGCGCTTTCACCCGCTGTTGTCTCGCTCCCCTTGTCTGCCACTCTTCCTTCTGTTCTCCGGCTTCCTCGGCGCCGGGTTCTGCCGGGGGGGGCTACTTCTTCAGCTCGACCGTGATGGCGGTGGCCTCCTTTCCCTTGATCGTGATCGGGGTTTCGGTGGGGCCGGTGAATTCTTGCCAGGCGACGAGCGTGTAGGTGCCGGGCGGGATGTCGGTGATCGAGAACGAGCCGTCCTTCGGGGTGATCGCGTAGTAGGGATTGTCGGCGACGTAGACCCAGCCGAGCATCCAGCCGTGGGCGTCGCACTCGACGCGCATGATCCCCGACTTCTTGATCGGGCGGGTGATGCGCTGGCCCTGGTTCGGCAGGGCCAGGTTGAAGATCGGCACCCGGTCGATGAAGCTCTTGGTGTTGTGGAGCACCGGGTCGGTGTTGACGACCACGATGTCGCCCACCGGCATCACCATCACGTGCGGCTGGAAGTCGCACTTGACGTTGTCGATCTCGGGCGTCTTGGCGAGCTTCGGCCACGCCTTGCCCTTCTCCACCGCCTTCAGGTAGACGATGGCCTCCTGCACGCTCTTGTCGGCCCCGATCAGGATCTGATCCACCTCGCGCACGCCGCTGCCGCAGACCTCGCGGTCCTTGGTGGGCACCACCTTGCGCTTCGGCGGCACGATGCCGTTCCAGACCACCTTGCCCTTGATGCTGCCGCCGTCGGTGACGCTCGCCGCCTCGTAGGCCGGCGCCGGGACGGCGGAACCCAGCAGCCCCGCGGCGGCCATCATCAGGCTCGCGGACACAGCAATCCCTCGCATGGACAGACTCTCCTTATCCGCGCCGTTGCCGGCGTTCGGTGATTGGGAAGCGCTTGCTCGACGGGGCCTGGAGGCCCCGGGGTTAGAGGCGCCCTGGAGACCGCGAGCGCTGCGTGATTGCCTCCTCGACCTTTTCCGCGGGCGAGTGGCAGACCAGGCAGGAGCGGCCGCCCACCTCCGAGACCAGTGTGTAGCCCGTACCGTTGGACTGCCAGAGAATGACGTCGTAGCCGCGGTGGCTCATCACCGTGAACCGCGGCTTGTCGGCGGGATTGAGCCGCCGGTAGGCTTCCTCGGGCATGATGAACAGCGACACCCGCTTGCCCTCGAGCTCGTACTCGAGCGCGGCCGCCTCGATGTCGCGCACGTGGGAGATGCGGCCGCCGATGAAGGTGAGCCCGTCGGTGTGCGGATCGGGCAGGTTCATGTTGAAGCCCAGGCGCTGCTTGAACCACGCCTCGGCGCCCTTGGGGGAGACACCGCTGATGTCGGCGGGCAGCACGTTGCGCACCAGCTTCTGGTGCTGCTCGACCGCCGCCGCGGTGAAGTCGGCGATGCGCGATCGGTTCTGCAGATGCGTGCTCAGCGCCATCCCGCCGCCCACGCCCAGCGCCACCAGGGCCACCGCCGCCGCGGCCAGCCCGGCGCGCCGCAGCAGGCGGCGAACCCGGGTGGCGCGATCGCGATCCACGAGCCGCCCGAGCGTGTCGGAGACCGCGGCGCGGACCCGCTCCGACGCCGGTTCCGGATGCAGCCACTCCCGGCAGGCCTCGCGGAAGGCCAGCTCGCCCTCCACCATCCGTCGGCACGCGGGGCAGCCGAGCAGGTGCGTTTCCATCTCCTCACGCACCGGCTCCGCCAGCTCGCCGTCCACGTAGGGAAAGACCTTCGCCTTCGAGAAGTTACAGTCGATCATGCGCCTTGCTCGTCTGATCCGCCGCGCGGGGGGGCTGCTCCACCGCCCGCCGCAGCTCCACCAGGCAGGTGCGCAGGAGGTTTCGCCCGCGGTAGAGCCGCGACATCACGGTGCCGATGGGTCGGTTGATGACGCGGGCGATCTCGCGGTAGGCCAGACCCTCCACGTCCCGCAGCTCCACGACCTCTCGCATCTCCTCGGGCAAGCGGCGAATCGCCTCCCGCACCTGCTCGATGGCTTCCCGGCGCAGGAGGAGATCCTCCGGGGCCAGGGGCACCGAGCAGAGCGGGTTGTCCAGGGACAGGACGGGCTCCTCGACGCCCCGCGTGGCCCAGAGCGGTTCTTCCTGGGGCAGCCTCCGCTGGCGGCGGAATCGGTCTATGTATGTGTTCTTGATGATGGTGAACATCCAGCCCTTGAAGCTCAGCGACCGGTCATAGGTCGCGAAGCTCTGAAATCCGCGGACGAGGACCTCTTGCAGCAGGTCTTCCGCGTCCTCGGTGCGCCGCGTCAAGACCAGGGCATAGTTGTACAGCGAATCCAGATGACCTAGCACCAGACCCTGAAACTCGACGGCGCTGTCCACAGGGCCTCCTCTGTCCCCTACTACGACAAACCCGGCCGGCTTATTCCCGGTCCTATAAAAAGGTCGGGTCGGGCTCGAGGCCGAGGAGGTAGCGGCCCACCGTCTCGAAGTGGGCCTGGCGGCCCTGGAGCTGCTGGGTCACGGTGTGGATGTCGCGGAAGCGCCGCTCGAAGGCGCTGCTGGTGAACACCGCACTGGAGCCGGCCGCGTGGTGCACCGTGTCCACCACCTGCTTGGCCTGGTGGATGCCGTAGGTGGAGGCGAGCCGGATCTGCACCCGCTGCTCCAGGCTGAGCGGGCTGCCGGACCGGCTGACGTCGGCCCAGATGCGCTCGAGGGCGTCGTGCAGGAACACCCGCGCCGCCCCCAGCCGCGCCTCCGCCTCGGCCACCTGGAACTGGATGAGCGCGCTGTCGCGCACCAGCCGCTTGGAGGCGCGCGGCTCCTTGTCGCGGGCCAGCTCGATGAACGCGTCCAGGCTGCTCCGCGCGATACCCATCGCCACGCCGGAGAAGCCCGCCGCGTAGAGGCTGCCCGACGGGAAGCAGTAGAGCGGACCGGGGTGGCGCCGCTCGGCGGGATCGTCGCGCGAGACCGTATGCTCGTGGGGGACGAAGAGGTCCGTTACCGTGAACGCGTCGCTGCCGGTCCCGCGCAGCCCGGTCACGTGCCAGACGTCGATGATGGTGGCCTGCTCGGCCGGGAACAGCATGGTGCGCCCGTCGGCCGTGCCGTCCGGGCGGCGCCGGGTCTGGCCGTCGGGCTCCTGGATGGGACAGTAGCCGCCCAGCCACGTGGCGTGACGGCACCCGCTGGCGAAGCTCCACCTGCCGGTGATGCGATACCCACCGTTGACGGCCACCGCCTTCGCGTCATTGCTCGGGCCCCAGGCCAGCACGGCGGCGGCGGCGCCGAAGATCTCGCGCGCGGTCTCCGGTGAGAGATAGGCCGCAGTCATCGAGCAGCCGGAAGCCTGGCAGAGGCACCACGCCGCACTCGCGTCGTGCTTGGCGATCTCCTCGATGACCTGGACGAACGTGAGGGGATCCACCTCGCCTCCGTCGAGGAAGCGCGGCAGGAGCAGCCGGAACAACGAGGCGCCGAAGAGCGCCCGCTGCACCGGCTCGGGGAGCCGGCGCTCCTGCTCGGTGCGCTCGCTCAGGTCCCCGAGGAGCGGCGCCAGCGCGCGGGCCCGCTCGAGCGGGCCCGCCGTCTCGCGCGAGTCCGTCTTAGTCCACTCCGAAGTCGTAGATCTTGCCCGAGCCCGCCCCGAAGCCGGTGGCGAGGATGAACCCGTACTCGCCGGGCGGGAGCGGGGCGGCCGGCGTCACCTTGTAGAAGCCGCGCGCATCGCGCTCGATGTTGATCGCGATCTTGTCCTCGTTGCGCACGCCCATCTTCTGGGTGCCGCCGAACGGCATGAAGGCGCCGCTGCCGATCTTCAGGTTACGATCGTCGTTGCTGTCGCCTGGCTTGAGCTTCACCAGGGGCGCGTCCGTCGACGAGTACGTGCTGAGGAACACTGGCTGCTTCTCCTTGATCCGGAACCGTGCCTTCCGTCCCTCCAGCACGACCTCGCTCTTGCTCTGGAAGAACGCCATGTTGGTCTCGAGATTCGCCGAGGTCGCGAACATCTCGACGTACTTGTCGCCGACGAGCTGGTAGATCACGTCCTGATTCTTGATCGCCCCGGCCGCGACCGCGGGCGCCGGCGGGGCGGGCATGGCGGTGGTCGGGGCGGCGGAGACGGAGCCCGCCGCGAGCATGGCTTCCAGCACCTTGTCCGAGACGCCGGCCTTCTTGAGGCCCACCAGGGAGTCGGTCTTGAGATCGAACTTGGTCGCGGTCCCCTTGATCTTGGCGATGACGATCGACTCGGGCAGCCCCGCCTTGACCATCTGGATCACGGAGTCGTTCGTGAGCACTTCCTGAGCGAGCGAGGTGGCGCCCGGCAGCGACAGGCTGACGGCGGCCACCAGGACCAGAACCAGCACGGCACGCATCCTCTTCATGAGCCCTCCGGGCGACGGGAAACGGTCGGGACCGGCCGGGACCATCCCGGCGATCGCGACGATCGGCCACCAACTTAGGGTACTTCGTAAACCCGGTCAATAGCGGGTCAAACCCGCCCTCGACGGGCCAGTGGCCAGGCCGCCGGGAGCATGGCCAGCAGCGCCACGACCCCGTTGAGGGCCATCGCGGCGGGCACTCCGATGCCGGTGGCCAGGAAGCCGATCCAGAGCGTGCCGGCCGGCTGGGTGCCGATGCAGGCTGACAGGATGCCCATGGCCCGGCCGCGGTTGTCGGCGGGCGCCGCGAGGAGAACCAGGGTGCTCTGCATGGCCGCGAAGCCCGACTCGGCGGCGCCGATCAGCACCAGGACGGCGAGGCAGGCCCAGCGCGAGCGCAGCCCCGTGAAGGCCAGCAGCAGGAACGGCGCCACCAGCACCGCCACCGCGAAGAGCCGGCGGTGGGGGATGAAGCCGCGGCGCGAGGCGATGGCCAGCGCGCCGAGCAGCGCGCCCAGCCCGTCGGCGGCAACCAGTGCGCCCAGCCACTCCGGGCCCACGCGCAGGACCTCGCGCGCGAAGACCGGCAGCATGTGCTGGTACGGGAAGAAGAGCACGTTCATCAGCACCGTGATGATCAGCACCGCGCGCACCGTGGGCTCGCGCCAGGCATCGCTGAAGCCCGCGCCGAGGCTCGACACCACCGACGCGGTGTCGCGGCCGCTCGGGCCGCCGATCCGGGCGGGCAGGCCGATGAACACGAGCAGCCCGACCGCGTAGAGCGCGGCCACCACCACGTAGCCGGGCGCGGGGCCGACACGCGCGAGCCCGATGCCGGCCAGCACCGGCCCGATCATCTTGGCGACCTGCATCGAGACGGTCTCGAGCGACACCGCGGTGGCCACGCGGCGCGGGCCCACGACCGCGTAGAGCGCGGTGCGCCGGGCCGGGAAGTCGATCGCCCAGAGGACGCCGAAGAGCACCTCGAGCCCGACCATCGGCCAGAAGCCGCCTCGCCCGGCCGCGAAGACCGCGGCGAGGGCCAGCCCGGTCACGAGGCCCAGCGCCTGGGTGAAGACGAGCACGCGCCCGCGGTGCATACGGTCCGCCACGAGGCCGGTGAACGGGCCCAGCAGCATCATCGGCGCCGAGCGGGCGAAGGCGGCCACCGCGACCATGAACGGCGAATCGGTGAACTGGAAAGCGAGCCAGCCGAGCAGGACGAGGTCCATCCAGCGGGCGCCGTTGACGCAGAGGCCGGAGAGCCAGAGCCGGCGGAAGGAGGCCTCGCGGAGGATCTCGGCGAAGGCGTGGGGGGCGGCCGGGGCGGCCGCGGGAGCGACGCTGCTCACCCGCGTAGGGATAGCACGGAAGTCCCACGGGGCCCAAGCGGCCCGTCAAATGGGTCCGTTGACAGGGCCGGCGATTCCCGGATAATCGGCCGCACCTTTCCCGGTCCGGACCTTCTCTCTCGCGAAGGAGATGTGCCCATGACCCCGCGCGCGCTCGTCCTGATCCTGGTGGCCGTGCTGATCCTCGTGCTCCCGGCGGCGCTGCTCGCCGCGCCCGAGGGCCAGCTCACCTGGGCCGTGCACATCTCACTCGCGCCCACGTGGTTCGATCCGGCCGAGACCCCGGGCATGATCACCCCCTACATGGTCCTCTACGCCCTGCACGACGCGCTGGTGAAGCCCATGCCCGGCCAGCCCCGTGCGCCGGGCCTGGCCGAGTCGTGGTCGGTCTCCAAGGACGGCCTCGTGTACGAGTTCGTGCTACGCAAGGGCGCGCTTTTCCACAACGGCGACCCGGTCACCGCGGACGACGTGAAGTTCTCGCTGGAGCGCTACCGCGGCACCGCGGTCAAGGCACTCAAGGAACGCGTGGCGGGGGTGGAGACGCCGGATCCCGGGCGCGTGCGCATCCGCTTGAAGCAGCCCTGGCCCGATTTCCTGACCTTCTACACGAATGCCACCGGCGCGGGCTGGATCGTGCCGCGCAAGTACGTGGAGAAGGTGGGCGAGGAGGGCTTCA
>DASQAL010000002.1:0-4666 GCA_035635775.1 Candidatus Acidiferrum sp. | reverse complement strand
TCCTCCCGAAACTGCCCCTCCCGCACCGCCCGCCGCAGATCCTTGTTGCTCGCCGTGATCAGCCGAATGTCCGTCCGCGTCGGCTTGCTCCCCCCCACCTTCACGAACTCCCGCGTCTGGATCACCCGCAGCAGCTTCGCCTGCAACGGCATGCTCAGCTCGCTGATCTCGTCGATGAACAGCGTCCCCGTGTGCGCCAGCGCGAAGAACCCCGTCCGATGCTCCACCGCCCCCGTGAAACTGCCCCGCACGTGCCCGAAGAGATGGCTCTCCATCAGCCCCTCCGGAATCGCCGTGCAGTCCAGCGTCACCAGCGGCCGGTCTCCCCGCGGGCTCTGCTCGTGAATCGCCCGCGCGATCAGCTCCTTGCCCGTCCCCGACTCCCCCGAGATGCATACGTTCGCATCCCCCGCCGCCACCTTCTCGATCTTCGCCAGCACCTCCGCCAGCTGCGGCGACTGCCCGATCAGCCCGTGCGCCGTCACGCCGCTCCCGGCCCCCAGCGGCCGCTCGCCCAGCCCCAGGTGGCTCGCCACCCGCCCCAGCGCCGCGGTCAACTCCGCTTCCTCTGCCGGCCGCTCCAGCCACTGCACCCCCGGCAACGGCGGCGGCGCGCCCGCGCTCCCGCGCGGGCCCAGCACCACCACCGGGCTGTCGCCCTCCAGGCCACGCAGCCGCTGGCCCAGCTCCCAGGCGGTCAGCGGCGCCTGCAGGTTCACGATCACCAGCGCCGGCCGCCCGTGGGCCCGGATCGCCATCTCCAGCTCATGCAGGGAGCCGACGAAGTGCGGCTCCCACCCATATAGACTCGCGAGCCCGCGGACCGGAGCCGACAGCTCCAAGGTCTCGTCAAGAACCAGGACATTCACAGTTTTGCGCTCCTCGAAGGATTTGCGCTACGCACATGGTTCCACGCAACGCGTGTGCCATCGAAGGACTGCAATGCCGGCAGGTATTTACACGCTCAGAAGCGGGGGGCAACGCCAAAAGCTGGTTGCTGAAGCTCCAAATCTTGTCAGCCGATGGGAAGGGCCTCCAGCCGCCACCGCCGGCGGCGCTTCCAAGCGGCCACACCCAGCAGGGCGAGATTGGAGCCGACCAGCACGAGCGTCGTCGGCTCGGGCGTCGGTTCCAGCGCGCCCGGATTGCTGGGATCGAACGTCGGCCCTGGGCTCGAGAAGCGCGGGCCGCCACCAGGTCCACCGCCGGACCACGGACCGAGATTGCCGAGACCGGGGTAGCCACCAGGAGCAAACCCGCTCCAAGGGTTCCCGGTTCCCGTTCCACCACCCGGCCCGCCATATGGACTATCCGCGAGGAAATCCACCTGCGCGGACGGCGTGTCGGCGCCTCCGGGGGTGCCGTCCGACAGAACCGATGACCCGCTGAGCTGAGCGAGCATGCCGCGCGCGCGCGACGACGGGCTATCGGAGAGCGGAGCGCCGCCCGCGTCTTGGTCGAGACCGCTCCCGGGGAACTCCTCGGCCTGGGTGATCATGGTCAGATTGCGCGGCGGCTTTGTCGGGGGAGGGGACGGCGGCGGCGAGTCGACGTGCCCCATCAGCGCGTCCCACACGTCGCCCGGGATCCGCGCCACGGCCGCCGCGCTCCGCGGATCGTGCACCGACCCGGGCAGCGCCGAGGTGCTCGGCAGGCCGCCGAGGCCCCCACGCAGCGGCCACAGGTAGAGCGGCAGCAGGATCAGCAGCAGGATCAAGAGGGCGATCAGGATCCGCCGGCCGCGGCGCGAAGGCAGAGGTTCTGCGTTCTGCATGATCAGCAGGAATAGCGAACGCCATGCCACGGGTCGAGCCGGAAAAACCCCAAGTCAGGCAGGTACTTGAAGGCGACCAACCGCGCTGGGCAGGATTTGCGCGGAATTCGCCGCCCCGGGTGAGAGGCCGCAGCTGCTCACTCAGGGCAACCCGGTACCCATCACGGGCCGGCCACCCATTGCGTACACGGACCCGCCCGCCTAGGATGGCGGCCATGAAAATCACCGGCATCGACAGCGCCGTGCTGCGCATCCCGACTCGCAAACCGATCGCGCTCGACTTCCCGCAGCACAGCCTGGTCATCGCCCACGTCCGCACCGACGAGGGCGTCACCGGCCTGGGGTATACGCTCGCCTTCGGCGGCGGGGGCGTGGAGTCCATCCAGGCCTACCTCGACACACGGCTTGCGCCGCTGCTGATGGGCCAGGACCCGCTGCTGGTGGAGCGGCTATGGGAGCGCATGTACCGCGCGGATCGCGGCATCAAGCGGCAGGGCGTCGCGGCCTACGCGCTGAGCGCGCTTGATATCGCGCTGTGGGACATCGTCGGCAAGGCGGCCGGGCTGCCGCTCTGCAAGCTCTGGGGCGCGGTCACCGACCGTGTCGCGGCCTACGGCAGCGGCGGGTGGCCGAGCTACACGCTCGACGACCTGATCGGCGAGGCGCAGGCCTATGTGGCGCGAGGCTGCCGCTACTACAAGATGAAGATCCACGACCCCGATCCGCGGGCCAACCGCGCGCGCGTGCTCGCGGTGAAGAAGGCGGTGGGCGACGGCGTGCGGCTCATGGTGGACGTCAACCAGAAGCTCGACGTGCTCGGCAACTTCCGCCAGGCGCGGCTCCTGGAGGATCTCGACCTCGTCTGGTACGAGGAGCCGGTGCTGGCCGACGACCTGGCCGCGTGCGCCGAGGTCGCCCGCGGTATCAACATCCCGGTCGCCACCGGGGAGAACAACTACACGCGCTTCGAGTTCCGCGATCTCATCGAGCGGGGCGCCGCCCGCTACCTGATGCCCGATCTCTGCCGCGCCAACGGCTTCAGCGAGACGCTCAAGATCGGCCGCCTGGCCGCCGCCCACCAGCTCGCGGTCTCGCCCCACGTCGTGCACGAGCTGTCGCTGCAGGTGGCCGGGGCGCTCAGCAACGGCTTCCTGGTGGAGTGGATCGACTGGGTGCCCGAGGACCTCTTCGCCGAGATGCCGGTCATGCAGGGCGGCGACTTCCTCATCCCCGATCGGCCCGGCCACGGCATGGCCCTGGCCCCCGGGGCGCAGCAGAAGTACCGCGTGGGCTGAGCGCGGCCCGCGCGCTCAGAACACCGCGAGCGGGTTGGCGGGCGAGCCGGTGCCGCCCACCACCACGAGCGGGGCGACGATCAGCATGAACTCGTCCCGCTTCTCCTCCGCGCAGGCGCGGGCGAGCGGCTCGAGGAGCGCGTTGTCCACGAGCGCGACCCCGTAGGCGAAGAGGGCGGCGTGCACCGCCCAGGGGATGTCGTACCCGACCGGGAGGTGATCCAGCATGTCCCACACGAGCACGCTCACGTCATGGTCCCGCAGGAACTCAAGACAGGAGACGTGCAGCCCGGGTCGCTCCATGGGGCCGGGCCCGAAGGGCCGGCCATACGGCTTCTCGCCGTTTGCCGCCTGCCAGGCTTCCCGCCCGGAATAGACGCAGACCGCGTCGCCCGGCTCGAGCTGGAGCCCGCGCGCCCGCGCGATGTCCTCCAGCTCCCAGCCATGCACGGGCCGGTCCCAGGTCACCGACGGCACCCCGCGGTGGCGCGGCACGTCGAGGAAGACCCCGCGCGTGATGATGCCCTCGGCCCAGTGTTCGACGGAGCCGAAGGTGGCTCCGTCGAACGTGATCTCCTTCTTCGGATCGCGGCCGTTCCACATCGCCTCGTCGTCCCAGGTGTGGCAGAGCGCGTCGAGGTGGGTGGAGGCGATGCCGTGATAGAAGATGCCGTAGTAGTCGGCGGCGAAGCCGCCCTTGCCCCGCGGCAGCGTGCGCATGTAGTGCTGCGCGGGTATCGCGTTGTTGGGGCCGGGCTCCTTGGGAAACGGGCGGCTCAGCGAGACGCTCCGCCCCGTGCGCGCGAGCCGGGCGGCCGCCGCGCGCTTGGCCGGCGTGATCAGATTGATTGCGCCGAGCTGATCGTCGGCCCCCCAGCGCCCCCAGTTGCGGCGATCACGGATCAAGGCGCGCACTTCCTGTTCGGTCGGCAGCGGACGCTCGGGCATCGTGTTCCCTCCGGGAGCGGGACTGTACGCTGGGTTGCGCGCCCCACGCAAGCCCGCCGCGCGCCGAGACCAGATTGACGCATCGCGTGGTCACAGTGTAGGGAGCACATGATCTGTCCGCTCCCGAGAGCAAGTGGAATGTCCGCTTTTCGGGTGGGCTGGCATACCGCCATGGTCATGGGAGGTGACCATGCTCTATGCCGCGGCCGCCGTGGAGCGGGCCATGAAGGTGCAGCAGGTCATCATGCAAGCACTGAGTGGGGCGATCAGCTGGGTGCAAGCCGCGGCGATCCTCGGCCTCGAGCCGCGCAGGGTGCGGCGCTGGCGGGCCCGGTTCGAGGCCGGCGGCCCGGTGGCCCTCTATGATCGTCGGCGCCAGCGGCCCTCGCGGCGCACGGCGCCGACGCTCGAGGTGCAGCGGATCCTGCGCCGGTATCGGGAGCGCTTCGCCGGCTGGAACGTCCGCCACTTCCACCGCTTCGCCCGGCGGGATCACGCCGTGCGGCTCTCCTATCGCTTCGTCAAGCTGGCCCTGCAGGAGGCCGGCCTGGTGCGCAAGAGCCGGGCCCGGGGGCGCCACCGCCGGCGCCGAGAGCCCCGGGCCTGTGTCGGCGAGCTGCTGCACCTCGACGGCAGCCCGCATGTCTGG
>DASQAL010000001.1:0-10383 GCA_035635775.1 Candidatus Acidiferrum sp. | reverse complement strand
GATACTCGCCGCACCCCTCGCCGGGAGGCTGCCCGTGGGTAACAGAATTTTGAGGCATCGCTCCCGTCGTTCGGTAACACCTCGTTCTGAGGCACCACGGTGCGGCGCTCCGGTATCCGCCCTTCTGTGGCATCGGCTCCTGGGGCGGCCAGCGTCCGAGTCTGGCCGGTTATGTCACGGGGACGGGACCCAAGCCAGGGGCGCCCGCCGCCGGAGGGCGTTCATGTTGCCTATCCTCTCGACCAGCACGTCTCCGGAGAACGGCGCGGCCCCACTGCCGTCGAAAATCATCGCGTTGACGATCAGCGTCTTGTCCATGGCGTCCTCCTCGGGCCCACGATAGCACGCGGTCCGGTGATACGATGTCGCCGGCGCCGCGTCCCTCGATGTGCACCGCGCGGATTGCCGAGGAGGTAGCGTGATGGGACTTGGCCGGCTCGGTGTCTGGGCCTCGATGGACGGGATGACCGCCGCCGCCGCGGCGGACTTCGCCAAGCGGCTCGAAGGTTGGGGATACGGCGCTCTCTGGGTGCCCGAGTCGCGCGGCCGCAACGTCCTGGTGATCTCGAGCTGGCTCCTGGCCAATACCAAGACGCTCACCGTCGCCACCGGCATCGCCAATATCTACGCGCGCGATCCGCAGGCCACGGCGTCCGGCCAGCTCGCCCTGGCCGAGCAATCGGGCGGGCGCTTCCTGATCGGCCTCGGCGTGTCCCATGTCCCGCTGGTCGAGGGCCTCCGCGGCCACACATACGGCAAGCCGGTGGAGACCATGCGCGACTACGTCGAGGCGATGCGGCGGGCCAGCTATGCCGCGCCGCGGCCGGCCGAGACGCCGAAGACGGTGATCGCCGCGCTCGGCCCGGGCATGCTGGCGCTGGCTGGATCGCATACCGACGGCGCGCATCCCTACCTGGTCACGCCGGCGCACACGCGGGAGGCGCGCCGCATCCTGGGCCCGGACAAGCTCTTGTGCCCGGAACAGACGGTCCTCGCCGAGACCGATCCCGCCCGCGCGCGGCGCATCGGCCGCGCGTGGCTCGGCCGCTACCTCGAGATGACGAACTACCGCAACAACCTGCTCCGCCTCGGCTTCGTGACGCCGGACTTCGCCGGCGGCGGATCCGATCACCTGGTCGACGCGATGATCGCCTGGGGCGACGCGGCGGCGATTCGCCGGCGCATCGACGAGCATTGGGCGGCCGGCGCCGACCACGTCTGCATCCAGACGCTCAACCCCAACGAGGCCACACCCGGCCTGCCCGACGAGCGGCTGCTCGCCGCCCTCGCGCCGACGAGTCAACCGGGCCATTGACGGAAAGGAGTGCGCGCCATGAAGCACGGAGTCGTCTTTCCACAGACGGAATTCGGCAACGACGTGCAGGCCATCAAGGACTACGCGCAGACGGCCGAGGGGCTCGGCTATGACTACCTGCTCGTCTACGACCACGTGCTCGGGGCGCACCCGAGCCGTGAGCCGAAGCTGACGGGGCCGTACACGTACGAGCATCCCTTCCACGAGCCCATGGTGTTCTTCGGATTCCTGTCGGCGATCACCACCAAGCTCGAGCTCGTCACCGGCATCCTCATCCTGCCGCAGCGCCAGACCACGCTCGTGGCCAAGCAGACCGCCGAGGTCGACGTCCTGAGCGGAGGCCGCCTGCGCCTCGGCATCGGCATCGGCTGGAACTACGTCGAGTACGACGCGCTCGGCGAAGAGTTCCGGACGCGTGGGCGCCGCGTCGAGGAGCAGATCGAGGTCTTGCGCAAGCTCTGGACCCAGCCGCTCGTCACGCACAAGGGCGCGCACCACGTCATCGACAATGCCGGCATCAATCCCCTGCCCATTCGGCGTCCCATCCCGGTCTGGTTCGGGGGCGCCGCCGAGCCCGTGCTCAGGCGCGCCGCGCGGATCGGGGACGGCTGGATGCCGGCGGGCCGACCGCCGGATGATCGGATGAAGGGTTACTTGGACCAGCTCAATGGCTACCTGGCGGCGGCCGGCCGCGATCGCACGCAGTTCGGCATCGACCCCTGGATCAGCATTCAAGGGCTCGACAAGGACGAATGGCGCCGCCGCGTCGAGGCGTGGCGTGGCCTGGGGGCCAGCCATCTGGCCGTGGATACGATGCGCGCCGGCTTCGCGACGCCGCGGGCCCACATCGACGCGATCCGGTCGTTCCGGGAGGTGCTGAGCTAATCATGCGGTTCGGCGTGACCATTCCGAACAACTGGGGCATCGCGGATCCGCGCCAGGTCCTCGCCATGGGGCCGCTCGCCGAGGCGCTCGGTTATGACTCCGTTTGGGTCATGGACTGGGCGGGCACGCTCGACCGGCTGGCCCAGCTCGACTTCACGCACATCGCGCGCGCGTTCCTGTCGAACGTCGGGCCCGTGCTGGCGACGCAGGAGCGCTCGGGGAGCACCGTGGAGCGGCTGGCCGCGTTCGCGACGTGGGTCGATTCGGGTCTCGCCGTGGGCCCGCTGATCGGCGGCTTCGTCGTCGCCCGCCTCGGCCTGCCGCTGCTGTATGACGCGCTCGCCGTCTGCATCGTGGGCGCGCTGGTGGTGCACCGGCTGGCGAGCGGCGGGCCGGTGTATGCGATCCGCGGCATTGACGCCCCCCGCGGCGGATCGTAGCCTCGCGGTCATGGAGTACCCGGTCCGGACTCGCCAGTGGACGCGGGCGGAGTACGACCGGTTGATCGAGATCGGCGTCTTTCGCCCGGGAGATGCGGTCGAGCTGCTCGGGGGCGATCTCGTCGTCGCCGAGCCTCAGAGCAGTCCTCACTACACGGCCATCCACCTGGCCGGGGACGCGCTGCGGACCGCATTCGGGGCGGGCTGGGTAATTCGCACGCAGGCGCCGATCGCGCTGGACGATCAGTCGGAGCCGGAGCCGGACGTCGCGGTCGCGCAGGGCACGCCGCGCGAGTACGTTGGCGAGCATCCGGCGCGGCCCGTGCTGGTCGTCGAGGTCGCCCTGTCCAGCGTCGCGCTCGATCGGGACCACAAGGGCAGCCTCTACGCACGCGCGCAATTGCCCGACTACTGGATCGTCAACCTCGTGGACCGCGTGCTCGAGGTCTATCGCCAGCCCGTGAGCGATTCGGCGGCAGTGTTCGGCTGGAGGTATGGATCCCGGCAGACCCTGCGCGCCGAGGCGTCGATCGCCCCGCTGGCGGCGCCGGAGGCGGGCGTGCGCGTCAGCGATCTGCTGCCGTAACCCTCAGTCGGCGTCCAGCGGGTCTGTCGCGTCGGGCCCGATCCACTGAATCCCGGCGCCGGCGCCCTTGACGGCTGTCACCTCCACCTCGACGACCAGCTCGGATCGCGCCAGGCCGCTGATGCGGCAGCCGAGCGACGTCGGGTGGCTCTTCGCGAAGGGCGCCGGGCCCTCACCGTACTTCCGGTTCTGCTGGGCGCCGTCGACGGTGAATGTGCGACGCCGCACGACGTCGCTCATCGACGCGCCGGCCTGCTCGAGCGCCCAGCCGATGGTGTCGATGGCGAGGTCGTACTGCCGCGCCCAGTCGCCCGGCGCCTGCACCTCGCCGGTGGAGGACACGGAAGTACAGCCGCTGACGTAGACCTGATTGCCCACGGCGACGGCGCGCGCGTAGCCGCGCGGCTTCTCACGCAGGTGCTGGGTGTAGATGTCGCGGCGCGAGCGGGCGGCGCCGAGCACCGCTTCGGCCTCGATCTCGACGAGCAGCTCGGGGCGGACCAGCGCCGGGATGCCGAGCAGGGTGGAGACCGGCCGCACGTCGCCGAGGGCGTCCACGAACGCCCGCGTGTACTCCGCGCTCTGCCCGAGATCGGTCAGGTACGTCTTGGTGTAGACGAGATCGCCAGGCGCTCCGCCCGCCGCGGCCAGCGCGTGGAAGATCGTGTCCATGGTCGCGCGCGTCTGGCGGTACATGTCGCCGGGCCCCTCGACGCCGCCGGCCCTGAGCGCGGTCGAGCCCGAGATGAAGACGCGATCGCCCACGCGGACGGCCCGCGAGTAGGCGTACACGCTCTCGAGCGGACCGCCCGACGAGATCCGCTGCGCGGAGGCGGCGGCGCCGTCGACGGCGTCGAGCTCGATCTCGACGAGCTGCGTCGGCCGGGCCAGGCCGTTGACCTGCACCAGCGTGGCGGCGGGTCGCGCGTCGCGGAAGTAGCGGGCGATCGCGCGGGCGGCCGCGTCGCCCACGGCGATGTCGGTGACGTACACGCGGCTGCGCACGACGTCGTCGAGCCGCCCGCCCGCCTTGCCCATGCTCCAGGCGGCGATCTTCATGATGGCGTCGACCTGGGCGGTGACGTCGCCCTCGCCGCGGACGTCGCCCTGCCGGTCGATGGCGGTCGTGCCGGACTGCAGCACGGTGTCGCCGACGCGCAGCGCACGCGAGTAGTGGGCGGTCTGTTCGAGCTGGCGGCCGGAGGCGACGTTGAGGCGGGATGTCGGTGTCATGCGCGAGAGAGTACTACGTCGAGGGGGTGGCCGGCCCCAGCGAGATCAGGCCGCGGACGCACCAGGTTGGTACCGGCCGGGCCAGCCCCTTGAGCGCCAGCGCGCCCACGTCCTGGCGTCGATCATGTCCTCCACGGCCGCGGCGACCCGGGCGGAGACGAGGATCTGGCCCCCGCCGGCCTCGCCGCACAGTCGCGCCGCCAGATTCGTGACGGTGCCGATCGCGCCGTAGTCCAGGCGGCCGGCCGCGTCAGGCGCCCGGCTCGCGGGTGATGCGCGCGCCAAGCGAGCGCAGGCGCTCGTCGATGCGCTCGTAGCCGCGGTCCACCTGGTGCGCGTTCATGATCGAGGACGTGCCGCGCGCGCACAGCGCGGCGCCGATGAGGGCCATGCCCGCGCGGATGTCGGGGGAGACCATCGGCGCGGCCCGCAGCTCGGTGGGGCCGACCACCACCGCCCGGTGCGGATCGCACAGGATGATCCGGGCGCCCATCGCGATGAGGCTGTCCACGAAGAAGAGACGGCTCTCGAATAGCTTCTCGTGGATGAGCACGGTCCCGCGGCTCTGGGTCGCCAGCACGAGCGCGAGCGAGGTCAGGTCGGCGGGGAAGCCCGGCCACGGCGCGTCGTCCACCTTCGGAATCGCCCCGTCGGCGTCCGCGGCGACCCGCAGCTCCTGCGGCCCGGGGACGACCAGCGTCGTGCCGTCGAGCGCGGTCTCCACGCCCAGCCGCCGGTACGCCAGGCGGATCATGCGCAGGTCCTCCGGGATCACGTCGCGGATGCGGAGGTCGCCGCCGGTCATTGCGGCCAGGGCCACGAAGGAGCCGATCTCGATGTGATCGGGGCCCAGGCGATGGCGGCCGGGCGCGAGCTCGCGGACGCCCGCGATGCGGAGCTGGTTGGTGCCGATGCCGCTGATCCGGGCGCCCAGGGCGTTGAGGAAGCGGCACAGGCCCTGGACGTGCGGCTCGCTGGCCGCGTTCAGGATGACGGTCTCCCCCTCGGCCAGCACCGCCGCCATCACCGTGTTCTCGGTGCCGGTCACGCTCATCTCGTCGAGGAAGACCTCGGTGCCCCGGAAGCGGCCCTCGAGGGTCAAGTGGAGCGTGGGGCCGGCCTCGACCCGCGCGCCCAGCTCGCTCAGCGCGAGCAGGTGGGTGTCGAGCCGCCGCCGCCCGATCCGGTCGCCGCCGGGAGGCGGGAGCAGGGCCTGTCCCGTCCGCGCGAGCAGGCCGGGCGCCAGCAGCACCGAGCCGCGGAGCTGCGACATCACCGCCGGATCGGGGTCGCGGCCCTTGAGCGCGCTCGCGTCCAGGCGCACGGTGCCGTGGTCGTCGACGGCCACTTGCACCCCCAGGTGGCGAAGCCCCTCGAGCAGCGCGGTCACGTCCCGGATGCGAGGCACGTTGTCGACGACCACTGGGCCCGCGACCAGCAGGCAGGCCGCGAGCACGGGCAGGGCCTCGTTCTTGTTGCCGGCCGGCGTCACCGTCCCCCGCAGGGGATGGCCGCCCTCCACCAGGAATCGATCTCCCGTCACGTGGGCCTCCTCGTCAATACTAACCGACCCGCGCGGACATAAAGGCACGGGAGAGCGGTCGCCGAGAGGCCGGTGTATGATCGCGGCGAGCCCGCATGACCGAGCGTTTGTTCGTCCTCGACGGCCCCGGCTTCCTCTTCCGCGCCTACCACGCGATTCCCTTCCTCTCCACCTCGAAGGGTGTGCCGAGCCACGCGGTCTTCGGCATGTCCACCATGCTGTGGAAGCTCCTGCGCGAGGACAATCCCGAGTACTTCGCGGTCGCCTGGGACCCGCCCGGCCCGACCTTCCGCGAGGAGAAGTTCGCCGCCTACAAGGAGACACGCGCCCCCACGCCCGACGATCTCCGCACCCAGATTCCCTACGTGAAGACGCTCTTCGAAGCCCTGCGTCTGCCGCTCCTGGAAGTGCCGGGCTTCGAGGCCGACGACGTGCTCGGCACCGTGGTGGATCGCACCCACGACCTCCCGATCGAGATCGTCCTGGTCACCTCCGACAAGGACATGCTCCAGCTCGTGAGCCCGCGGGTGCGCGTGTTCTCGACCACCGGCCGGGGCGGGGACCGCGTGGTCTTCGACGAGGCCGCGGTGAAGGCCAAGTGGGGGGTGGAGCCCGCGCAGATCCCCGACATCCTGGCCCTGATGGGCGACTCCATCGACAATATCCCCGGCGTGCCCGGCGTGGGCGAGAAGACCGCGGCCAAGCTGATCGGCCAGTTCGGGGGCGTGGCCCGGCTCTACGAGAATCTCCCGTTGGTGCCGGGCAAGCTGCGCGAGACGCTGGCCGCCAACCGCAAGCAGGCGCTGCTCTCCCGTGAGCTGGCCACCGTGAGCACGCGGGTGCCGATCACGGTGGATCTGGAGGCCTTCCGGCGCCGCGAGCCCGACTGGGAGCGCCTGCGCGCGCTCTGGACCGAGCTCGAGTTCCACAGCCTCCTGCGCCAGCTCCCCGCCGAGCCGGCGCCCGAAGCCACCGGCGGCGACGTCCCGACCCTGGCCGACGCGGCCGGGCTCGCGCGCTACCTGGCCGCGGTGCCCGCCGGCGAGCCGCTCGCCGTCGAAGCGGTCGGCGAGGGGGGCCCGCCGGATCCGGCGATGACGGCTATTGGGCTGTATCACCCGGCCGCGGGCGCGGCCGTGCTCGCACTCGAGCCCGGGAAGGCCACGGTGCCCGATCTCGGAGGGCGGACGCTGATCGGCCACGACGTCAAGGCGCTGGCCGAGTGGTGGCTGGCCCGCGGCGGCACGCTGCCCCCGGGGGAGGACACCGCGGTGGCCGCCTACCTGCTGAACCCGGCGCGCACCAACTACAAGCTCGAGGAGGTCTGCGCCGAGCTGCTCGGCCAGGGGCCCGGCATCGCGCGGCCCGGCACGCGGGCCAGGTGGATCTGGGAGCTGTGGGCGATGGAGCCGCGCGCGCTGCAGGAGGTGGGCCTCCACGAGCTCTACCAGAACATCGAGCGGCCCCTGATCGGGGTGCTCGCGCGCATGGAGCGGCACGGGATCCGGGTGGACCCGGTCCGGCTCGGGGAGTTCTCGCGCGAGCTCGAGGTGCACCTCGAGCGGACGACGCGCGAGATCTTCACGTTGGCGGGCGAGGAGTTCAATATCGGCTCGCCCAAGCAGCTCGCCCACATCCTGTTCGAGAAGCTCAAGCTGCCGCCGGTGAAGCGGACCAAGACCGGCTACTCGACCGACGCGGACGTGCTCGAGCACCTCGCGCTCGGCCACGAGCTGCCCGCGCGCATCGTCGAGCACCGCACGCTCGCCAAGCTCAAGTCCACCTACGCGGACTCGCTGCCCACGCTCCTGAATCCGGTGACCGGGCGCATCCACACCTCGTTCAACCAGCTCGTGGCCGCGACCGGACGGTTGTCGTCGAGCAACCCCAACGTCCAGAACATTCCCGTGCGCACCGAGCTGGGCCGGCGCATCCGCGCCGCCTTCGTGCCCGAGCCGGGCTGGCGGTTCCTCGCCGCGGACTACTCGCAGATCGAGCTGCGCATCCTGGCCCACGTCTCGGGTGAGGAGAGCCTGATCGAGGCCTTCCGCCGTGGGGAGGACATCCACGCCCGCACCGCCTCGGAAGTGTTCGGCGTCGCCCTGGAGGCGGTGACCCCGGAGCAGCGCGACATCGCCAAGACCACGAACTTCTCGGTGATCTACGGCGTCACCGCCTTCGGGCTCTCGCGCGGCCTCGACATCAGCCCCAAGCAGGCGCAGGAGTTCCTCGACCGGTTCTTCGCCCGGCATCCCAAGGTCAAGGCCTATCTCGCCCGCACCGTCGCGGAAGGCCGCGAGCGCGGCTTCGTCACCACGCTGCTCGGCCGCC
Source organism: Candidatus Acidiferrum sp. (assembly GCA_035635775.1). Classification (GTDB taxonomy): domain Bacteria; phylum Methylomirabilota; class Methylomirabilia; order Rokubacteriales; family CSP1-6; genus CAMLFJ01. The sequence goes on along the minus strand of DASQAL010000001.1, from coordinate 2,050 downwards.
GGCGCTACCTGCCGGAGCTGCGTAGCGGCAACCCGAATCTGCGGGGCTTCGGCGAGCGCATGGCCACCAACGCGCCCATCCAGGGCACCGCCGCGGACCTCGTCAAGATCGCGATGGTCCGGGTGGCCCAGGAGCTGGACGCGCACCGGCTCGAGAGCCGCATGCTGCTGCAGGTGCACGACGAGCTGCTGTTCGAGGCGCCGCCCGCGGAGCTCCCGCGCCTCCAGGCGCTGGCCACGGAGGTCATGGAGTCCGCGCTCGCGCTCGACGTGCCGCTCAAGGTGGACGTGAAGACCGGCGCCGACTGGGCCGCGGTATGAGGCGCTTCCTCCTGGTCGGCCTCACCGGCGGCATCGCCACCGGCAAGAGCACGGTCACCGGGCTCCTGGGGAGCCCGGGCGTGCGGGTGGTGGACGCCGACGCGCTCGCCCGCGAAGTCGTGGAGCCGGGCACGTCCGCCCACGCCCTGATCGTCGCCGAGTTCGGTCGTGACGTGCTGCAGCCCGACGGCCGCCTCGGTCGCGCGCGCCTGGGCGAGATCGTCTTCCAGGATGAGGCCAAGCGGAAGCGGCTCGAGGCCATCACTCATCCGGCGATCCGCGCGCGGTTCGAACAGCTCATGGCGGATCTCGAGCGCCAGCGCTTCGACGGCATCCTGATCTGGGATGCCGCCCTGCTGGTCGAGTCCGGCGGCCACAACAAGATGGACAAGGTCGTGGTGGTGACCACCGACCCGGCCACCCAGCTCCGCCGGCTGATGGCGCGCGACGGCTCGACGGAGGAGGCCGCGCACGCCCGCACCGCGAGCCAGATGCCGCTGGCCGTGAAGGCCCGCGCGGCCGATTACGTCATCGACAACTCGGGCACCCGCGAGGGGACGGCAGCACGCGTGCGCGACGTCTACCGCGCCCTCCTCGAGGATCTGCGGCAGCACCAGGCGCGGCGATGAGCCCGCGCCGGAACGCGCGCGCGGCCGCGCCGCGCGCCCCGGTGCGCCGGGCGTCCACCCGCGGCCGCACCCGTGCCCTCGGCCAGCACTTCCTGCGGGACCGGTCGGTGGTGGACCGCATTGTGGACCTGGTCGGGCCGACCGCGCGGGACCTGGTCGTCGAGATCGGGCCGGGCCGCGGCGCCCTCACCGAGACGCTGGCCGCCCGCGCCGGCCGGCTCCTCACGCTCGAGATCGACGCGGAGATGGCCGCGAATCTCCAGGCCCGGTTCGCGGCGTCGTCGCACGTGCAGGTGCGGCAGGCGGACGCGCGCCAGTTCGACTACCGGACGCTGCGCGCGCTCGCGCCCGATCCCACCGGCCGGGTGCTCGTGGTCGGCAACCTCCCGTACAGCGTGGGCAAGCCCATCCTGGCGGCCCTGGTCGAGGCCGCCCCGGCCATCGACGAGATGGCGCTCATGCTCCAGAAGGAGGTGGCTGAGCGCGTCGCCGCCGAGCCGGGTGGGAAGACCTACGGCGCGCTCTCGGTGCTGACCCAGGTGTCGGTCGCGGCACGCCTGGCCTTCTTGGTGTCGCCGGGCGCCTTCAGCCCGCCGCCCCAGGTGGACTCGGCGGTGCTGCATCTCCGGTCCCATCGCCAGCCGCCCGTGGCGGTGGCCGACCCCGCCCGCTTCGCCACGGTCGTGCGCGCGGCCTTCGGCCAGCGCCGCAAGAGCCTCGCCAACGCGCTGGCCGCCGGGCTGGGACTGGGCGCCGAGCGGGCCCGCCGCCTCATCGAAGCCGCCGACATCGATCCGGGTCGCCGTGCCGAGACGCTGTCGCTGGCCGAGTTTGCCCGGCTCGCGGCGGCGCCCGAGTCATCGTGGCGCGCAGGCCCGCCACTACCTCGCGGGTAATTGAGGTTGAGCGCCCCGGGGCTCACGATGAAGCCGATGCTACGTCATGGCCTGCTCGTTCTCGCGGCGCTTGCCGTCGTCGTCGGCGCCTGGGCCGGAGCTCGCGGCGTGAGCCTCCTGGCCCGGGGCCTCCGGCGCGGTGAGGATCCGAGCGCCCCGCTGTGGGTCGTCCGGGGCCTTCGGGGCATCATCGTGGCCCTCTGCA